>JBOHFJ010000146.1:0-11593 GCA_050699655.1 Pseudonocardiaceae bacterium | reverse complement strand
TGCACCCGCCGTCTCGGGCTGCGAGGGCGCGGCGGATGCCCAGGGGTACGGTGCGCATGGCGCGGCCGACGTCGAGGGGTTCGGAGTCGCCGCCGAGCACCACGGGAATCAGTTTGCAGTCGCACGCGAGGCGGCGGGCGTCCGCGGCGTTGATCGGCTGCCCGTAGTCCAGCAGGCCGGTGCCGAGCGCGGTGCGTAGCGCGTGCCAGTCGATGGTCACTGTGACGTGTGGGGGTTCCCCTGCGGTGGTGGGGAACTCGTCGGCGGTGCGGGTGCGGTCGCAGATCTCGATGAGCGCATCGGCCTGGCGCTGCGGAGTGGTCCTGGTGTCGGGCGCACTGTCGTCGGTGGTGGGGCGGCGGGCGGCGAGTTGCTCGATCAGGGCGCGGACCATGCCGCCGTGCTCAGGATCCAGCCAGCCCTCCAGCCCCAGCCGTCCGTCTCGGCGGTTGCGCAGCCACAGCTCCCCGCGTACCGGTGTCGCGGGAGTGGGATCCTCGTCTGGCTGCGGTCCGTCGGGGTCGAGGGTGGTGAGTATTCGGTGGGCGATGATGCGCAGTCGGCGGGGGTCGAAGTCACGGGCATAGCCGGCCAGCTCGGCCTCGGTGCGTTCTCGTGCCGGCTCGGGGACTGAGGTGGGCAGGGCGGCCATCGTCTCGGTGATCACCCGTAGTTGCCCGGTGCCGATCTGGCCCGCGGCCAGCGCGGCGGCGGTCGCGGGCAGCCGAGGTGCCACGGTGTCGCCGGTGAGGGTGCGGCGGGTACCCACCAGCACCGCGTGCTCCACCCGCGTGCGTGCCTCCGCGGCGGACAGGGTGAGCATCCCCGCCAACAGGCGCGCGGTGCCGCCGAAACCCTCCCGGGCGGCGATGGCCCGCGAGTCGGCTTCGGCGACCAGCTCCAGCATCACCGCGTGCGTCCGGCGAGACAACACCTCAATGTCTCGGAGCGTCTGGGCGATCGCCTTGTCATCCAGGCCGCTGAGCGATCCGCGCACGCTGTCGAGACAATCCGACATCGCGTGCACGGGCTCGCGCAGGGCTACAGTCACACCCCGATTCTTGCTGGTACCCCTGACAAAAACCGGTGCCCTCAGGCCCCTCTCGAACACCCGATAGGGTGAATCACCTCACCATGCCCGCAGGTGATGTGAACCATTGGTTTGCGACCGGCGCCGGGTCGCTGGCGACGACGAGCAGCGAGGCGGACGGGTCAGGCTAGGTTGCCGAACTCGTCGTTGCGCACGCCGCTGATCCAGGCGGTCAGCTCGGCGCGGGGGAGGAACAGCACGGCCCCGCCGGGGTGCTTGCTGTCCCGCACCGCGATCCGGCCACCGTCCAGCGCCGCCACCTCGACGCAGTCCTGGCTACCGCCGTTGAGGGCGCTGCGGCTGCTCTTGCGCCAGACCACGCGGGACAGGTCCACTCGGGTCATCCCGCGCCTCCTCTCCTCAGTCAGTCACTGGTACCGCACCAGCGTAGTGGAGATGAGCTCGGCGGACTCCGCCTGGGACAACGCCAGCGAACTGAGCATGGCGAAGCGCATAGTGCAGCGCCGCACGTGGTCCTGCTCCTCCAGATAGATCGAGCCCGCTGGTCCCTCTACGTAGCCCACATCGTGCGCCAGGTCCGGCAGGGTGACGATGGCGAACGCGCCTTCCATGCCGGGATGCGCACCAGCGGCGTACGGCAGCACCTGAATGGAAATGTTGGGCCGGCCGCTCAGCTCGAGCAGGTTTTCGAGCTGGCCGCGCATCACCCGGCTGCCGCCCACCGGGCAGTGCAGCACCGCCTCGCTGAGGGTCACCTGGTAGACGAGCGGGTCGGTTCCGGTGAGCACGTGCTGGCGAATCATCCGGGCGGCGATCAGGTTCTCCAGCACCTCGATCGACGTGGTGGGCTCGATGGTGGTCATCAGCGTGCGGGCGTAGTCGGAGGTCTGCAGCAGGCCGGGCACCAGGGCCAGCGCGAACTCGCGCACCGTGGTGGCCGCCTGCTCCAGCCCGACCATGGTCTGGGGTGGTTTGGGCAGCGCGCTGGCCTGCCACCAACCCTTCTGCCGGGCTTCGCGGGCCATCCGCACCAGAACCGCCGTCTCGGTGGCGGGCACGTCGTAGACCGCCGCCAAGTGCTCGACCTCGGCCGGCTGCGGCGCGTACGCCCGAGTTTCGACGCGCTGCAGCTTCGAGCGTGACCAGCGTGGCGAGTGCGGCTTGAGCCGTGCTGCGGCCTCCTCGATCGTCAGTTCCATGCGCTCCCGGTGGCCCCGCAGCGACTCGGCCAACTGCCACAGCCGCAGCGTCGGGCTGACCCCGCGATCCATCACGACCTCCCGTGGCTCCGGTGACCGTGCCCGCCAGCGAGCACGCTGAACCACCCTTTCGGGCGATAATCTAGGAAACCCGTTGGTTTTTTAGGTTTCCCATTCCATGGTGGTGCAACCCAATCATAGAGTGTCCGTCGGGGCGGACCACGCGACACACCGCGTTCGCCCCCGAGACCCACGAAACCGGAGGGCAACCATGACGATCCACGAGGACTTCGAGCCCCTGAGCGATGAGGAACCGATCAGCGAGGAAGAGTTCGCCGCTGAGGTGCGCGAGCTCGTCGACGAGGACGCGCCGCGGGTGTTCGCGCTGGTCGAGGAGCACGGCGAGCGGGACGGCGCCTGCGTCTACGCCTGGGGGATAGCCTTCGACGGCCACGTCGAGGTGATCACTGCGGACGGCAGCCTGCGCCGGACTTTCGACTCGGTCGAACACGCCCAGCGCAAGTGCACCCAGTTCCGGAAGATCCGCCTGGTGTGGGCCACCCCCGTCCCGCCCCGCCATCCCGAGCCAGTGAGCTAACCAACACCGTGCGGCTGCCCGCGGTTAGGTCTGAGACTGCTACGCGGCTTCGGTGTGGACACGCAGAACGTCCAGCAAGTCGGCTCGGGACAGGCCGTACTCCTCGGTCAGCTCAGTGATGTCCATGCCGGATTTGAAGGCGGACAACACGGTCTCGACTCGCGCGCCCCCGCGAGCGAAGATCGGCGCGCCGAAGGCTCGGTCGGGATCGACCACCACGTCGGCGTGGTGGTATTTCGGCAGGCGGATGAGCTGTGCCCACTGGTCATCACGAAACTCGATCCGGCGCAGGTACGACTCGACTATCTCGGTGAAGACGCGCTGGTCGTTGCGCACGACCACGAGTTCGCGAGCGCTTCGCGCCTCGGGGGTGTCACCGTGATCCTCCGCGTAGTCATAGAGCACTTCGGCGCCATCAGTGAAGAGCTTTCGTGACGCGAGGACATGCTCGATACCCAGCTCGTCACGGAGGCGCTCCAGCGCCGGCCGGATGCGCTGCAGCGGCACGCCCGCACGTCGGATAGCGGCGAGGGCGTAAGCCTCGGCGAGGCCCACGAAGGGAATCGAAGCGCCGCTGTCAACCGGGACTGTGGTGACGATTGACTCACCGACGACCGCGGGGCGACCCGGCGGGCGGTTCCGGTAACCGCGCGCCCACGTGCGAAACGTCGACGCCGGTACGTCGAGATGGCGAGCCGCCTCGGCCGCTGAGTAGAGCGGCACCCGGAAGCGGTCAGCGCTGGGCATGGACCGATTGTGGCACCAGGGTCGGACATCGTCGGCGAACCACGCCAGGGGACGTGCCGCCCGTGGTGGGTGGAGTCCGCCTGATCATCACCCTGCGGGGCGTTTGGATCGGGCGGAGGTGATTAACTGGGTGAATGCTTCGGAGCGCAACGAGGCCAGTTGGGGGGCGGTCTCGTAGGCCACCGCGTCGGCGTGCTCGGCCATCACTGCGGTGGCCCGCAGGGCGGCCTTGGTGGCGAGCACCAGGTCGCGGGGTGCGGCCGCGGCCCGGCGCGCGAAGTCCACCGCGGCTGCCACCAGCGCCTCGTGTGCGGCGGGGGAGTGCGCCTCGCCCGCCACCTCGACCAGGCGGTGCGCCAGGCCGGTGCGCACCGCCTCGCGGGCGTCCAGCGGTTCGCCGAACAGCGTCATCGCCGCGGCGGTCTGGGTACCGGCGGCGCGCTGCGCCAACCACGTCATGCCGCCGCCAGGATGGATGCCCAACCGCAGGAAACGCGCGTCGAAGGACGCGCCCGGGCCGACCAGGCGCAGGTCGCAGGCCAGCGCCAGGTTGAGCCCGGCCCCCACCGCGGGCCCGCCCACGGCGGCGATGGTGGGCAGCGCGGCGTTCGCGACCGCGAGGAACCCGGCGTAGATGTGCCGCAGGTCGGCGGCCGAGCCGGACTCGGCGGCGGCGGTGAGCACGCCGAGGTCGGCCCCGGCGCAGAACGCGGGCGGCGCGCCGGTGATCACGACGGCGTGCACCGACTCGTCACCGTCACACGTCGCGACGGCCCGGGCCAGCAGATCGGACAGCTCACGGCTCAGCGCGTTGCGACGGGCCGGATCAGACACCGTCAGCACCGCGACGCCACCCCGGCGCTCCAGAAACACGTCCATACTCGTGAGTGTGTAGCAGTGCCAGCGCACTTACGACCACTACTGGGGTCCAACCATGCGATACCTGATGTGCCCGCCGCGGTACTTCACGGTGAGCTACGTGATCAACCCCTGGATGGATCCCACCCAGCCGGTGGACACCGCGCGGGCGATGGCCCAGTGGAGTGAGCTGTCCAGCACCTACCGCGCGCTCGGGCACACCGTGGAGGTGATCGAGCCTGAGCCGGGCCTGCCGGACATGGTGTTCGCGGCCAACGCCGGCACCGTGCTCGATGGCGTCGTGCTGGGTGCCCGGTTCCGGCACGCGCAGCGGGCCGCGGAAGCGGCGCACTACCAGCGCTGGTTCCGTGCGCACGGCGCGCCCGGCCTGGTGATGCCCAGCGCGGTCAACGAGGGCGCGGGCGACTTCATCTGGACCGGCAGCCTGCTACTGGCCGGTACCGGTTTTCGCACCGAGCCGGCCGCGCACGCCGAGGCGCAGGAATTGTTCGGGGTGCCGGTGATCTCGCTGCGGCTGGTGGATCCCTACCACTACCACCTCGACACCTGCCTGCTGGTGCTCGACGATGCACCTCCCGCCCCGCGAATCGCCTACTACCCGGCGGCGTTCTCGCCGGGCTCGCGGCGGGTGCTGGCCCGGTTGTTCCCCGACGCGGTGCTCGCCAGCCCGGCGGACGCGCGGTGTCTGGGGCTCAACGGCGTCTCCGATGGCCGTTCGGTCGTACTGCCGCGAGAAGCGGCGGAGCTGGGCCGCGCGCTGGCCGGGCTCGGCTTCGAGCCGGTGTTCGTCGAGGTCTCCGAACTTCGCCGGGCCGGTGGCGGCCCCAGGTGCTGCACGCTGGAGCTGTCGCTGCGCAGCAGCCGAGGAACCCCGCGCCTGGCGAGTGCGTTGCACTAAGTGGAGCCCGACAATACCCGGGAGGCGGACGAACTGTGCACAACCACGTCAACGGGCTGAAGACCGCGCTGCTGCTCGGCGGGATGTCGGCGCTGGTGGTGCTGATCGGGTCGTTCTTCGGCCGAGGCGGGGTGCTCTTCGCGCTGGTGTTCGTGGTCGGGATGAACGCCTACACGTACTTCAACTCCGACAAGCTCGCGTTGCGCGCGATGCATGCTCGGCCGGTGTCCGAGCCCGAGCAGCCCATGATGTACCGCATCGTGCGGCAGCTGGCGACTGACGCGCGGGCCCCGATGCCGCGACTGTACGTCAGCCCCACCCCGGCGCCCAATGCCTTCGCCACCGGCCGCAGCCCGCGGCACGCCGCGGTGTGCTGCACCGTCGGGATCCTCGAGCTGTTGACTGAGCGGGAACTGCGTGGGGTGCTCGGTCACGAGCTGTCGCACGTCTACAACCGGGACATCCTCATTTCCTCCGTCGCCGGGGCGCTGGCCGGCATGGTGAGCGCATTGTCGAACCTGGCGATGTTCGCGGGCTTGTTCGGCGGTGGTGGCCGGGACCGCTCGAACCCGATCGCACTGCTGCTGATCGCGCTGCTCGGCCCGATCGCGGCCGGCATCGTGCAGATGGCGGTGAGCCGGTCGCGGGAGTACCAGGCCGACGCCTCCGGCGCTGCGCTCACCGGTGACCCGCTGGCGCTGGCCAGCGCGTTGCGCAAGCTGGAGCGCGGCACCCAGCTGGCGCCGCTGCGCCCCGAGCCCGCGCTGGCCGCGCACTCCCACCTGATGATCGCCAACCCGTTCCGGGTGGGCGATGGCGCCGCGCGGTTGTTCTCCACCCACCCGCCGATCGCCGAGCGGGTGCACCGCCTGGAAGAGATGGCTCGCCGCCAGCTGTAGTGGCCCCCAGTTGTCATGACTCTCAGCCCAGCGGGGAGCGGGCGATCTCCATGACGTACTGGCCGTAGCTGGACGCCGCCAGCGCTTGGCCCAGGGCGTAGCAGGCGTCGGCGTCGATGAAGCCCATCCGCAGCGCGATCTCCTCCAGGCAGGCGATCCGCACCCCCTGCCGGTGCTCGAGCACCCGGACGAACTGGCCGGCCTCCAGCAGCGACTCGTGGGTTCCGGTGTCCAGCCAGGCGAAGCCCCGGCCCAGATCGATCAGCGTCGCCCGGCCCGCCCGCAGGTAGTGCAGGTTCACATCGGTGATCTCCAGCTCGCCGCGCGCGGACGGGGTCAGCGAGCGCGCGAGACGCACGACGTCGTTGTCGTAGAAGTACAGGCCGGTGATCGCCCGGTTCGAGCGGGGAGTGGTCGGCTTCTCCTCGATGGAGATCAGTTTTCCGGCCGCGTCGACCTCGCCGACCCCGTAGCGCCGCGGGTCTGTGACCGGGTACCCGAACAGCACGCACCCGTCCACGCTGGCCACGCACCGCTGGAGCCGGCCGGAGAAGCCGGGGCCGTAAAAGATGTTATCCCCCAGCACCAGCGCGACCGGGTCGTCGGCGATGAAGTCGGCGCCGATCACGAACGCCTCGGCCAGCCCACCCGGCCGCGGCTGCTCGGCGTAGCTCAGCGCCAGCCCCAGCGCGGCGCCGTCCCCGAGCAGCCGGCGGAACAGCGGCAGGTCCGACGGGGTGGAGATGATCAGAATCCGCCGGATCCCGGCCAGCATGAGCACCGAGAGCGGGTAGTACACCATCGGCTTGTCGTACACCGGCAGCAGCTGCTTGCAGACGGCCCGGGTGACCGGGTACAGCCGGGTGCCACTGCCACCGGCCAGCACGATCCCCTTCACGGGGGGGTCACCGGGTTCGTAACCGGACGTCGAACGCATCCCGCGACGCGTCGCCGATGAGGTTGAACGCGACCACCACGGCGACGATGGCCACGCCGGGTGGGAAGATCAGCCACCAGTAGCCGTCGTAGGTGTAGTTGATGCCGTTGGAGAGCATGTCGCCCCAGTTCGCGGCCGGCGGCGGCACCCCGAGGCCCAGGAAGCTCAGCGCGGCCACGATCAGGATCGCGTCCGCCACCTGGAAGGTCGCGTTCACCACCACGGTGCCGATGGCGTTCGGCGCGATGTGCCGGAACACGGTGCGCAACGGGCCGCCGCCCATCAGCCGCACCGAGGTCACGTAGTCCCTGGTGCGCAACACCAACGCCTGGCCACGGACCAGTCGAGCCGGGCCGAGCCACGAGATCAGCGCGATCACCAGAATCAGCAGCCCGACGGTGGGCCGCGCGATCGAGGTGAGGAACAGCAGCAGGAACAGCGCGGGCACCGCGAGCAGCGCATCGATGACACGCATCATCGCGGCGTCGACGACGCCGCCCGTGTACCCGGAAATCGCGCCCCACACCGTACCGAAGACGGTGGCCAGCAGGGCGGCGGCGATTCCCACCTCGAGCGAGGACTGCCCGCCGGCCATCAACCTGCCGAGCTGGTCATAGCCCACCTCGTTGGTGCCCAGGGGATGCGCCAGCGAGGGCGGCAGCGTGGCCTGGGACAGGTCGATGTGTACCTGGTCGGTGTGATAGACCAGCGGCCCGACGTAACAGAACAGAATGAACAGCACGATGATGCCGAGACCCACCGCGGCGAGCTTGTTCGCGAAGAAGTCGGACTTCATGCGTACCTCACTCGGGGGTCGAGGGCGGCGTAGGCGAGGTCGGCCAGCAGCGAACCGATCACCGTGGCCAGGCCGATAAGCACGGTGATGCCGAGCATGATCGGGTAGTCCTGCGTTTGCGCGGCGGTCCAGAAAAGCTGCCCCATGCCGGGGAAGTTGAACACCGCCTCGGTGATCAGCGCACCGGAGAATATCGCCGGCAGGGACAGTCCGAGCAGGGTGACGATCGGGATCAGCGAATTGCGCAGCACGTGGTGGATCAGCACGGTCCGTTCGCCCGCTCCTTTCGCGCGGGCGGTGCGCACGTAGTCCTCGGCGAGGTTCTCGATCACCGAGGAGCGCATGTACCGGGAGAACTGCGCGATGGTCAGCAAGGCCAGGGTCAGCACCGGCAGCACCAGCCCGGCGGGTTGGGAAAGGATCACCGCCAGCGAGGAGCTCTGGGGTGCTTCCGCGGGCAGGATCGGCAGGGAGACCGAGAACAGCACGATGAGCACGACGCCGAGGAAAAACGGTGGCGTCGCGTAGAAAATGAACGCCCAGACGGTGATGGTGTAATCCGCCGTGTGGTTGCGCTTGACCGCTTGCACCATGCCGAGCGGAATCGCCACGCCGAGCGCGAAGACGGTGGAGAGCAGCGTGAGGACCAGGGTTTTGGGGAGCCGCTCGCCGATCAGTGACACGACCGACTGGTTCAACTTCGTGGAGAAGCCGAGGTTGCCGGTGGCGAGCTGGGTGAGCCAGTCCCAGTACTGGATCGGCAGCGAGCGGTCGTACCCCATCTGATGGTTGAAGTTCGCGATCGCCACCGGCGTGGCGCGTGGCCCGAGTTGCGCGCGCGCTGGCCCGCCGGGCAGCAGGTGCAGCAGAATGAAAACGATCACCGTCACGAGCAGTACGACGACAAGGGCCTGCAGCAGCCGCCGGGTAATGAATCCGGTCATTGCAGGTAGTACCAATCCTCCGGCGTGATGTTCAGGTACGGGTTCTGCGGAGTGACCCCCTT
The DNA here is from genome assembly GCA_050699655.1 of Pseudonocardiaceae bacterium. Lineage (GTDB taxonomy): Bacteria > Actinomycetota > Actinomycetes > Mycobacteriales > Pseudonocardiaceae. Next base: position 2,583 of record JBOHFJ010000146.1, on the reverse strand, counting down.
GAGGTTGTTCGCGATTTCTGTCTCTTCGTAGTCGAAGTTCGGCTCCCAGATGGCCGGCACGGTTTCTGAGCCGTACTGGGCGTAGGTCCGCAACGCCGCTGCCGAGTCACTGTGCTGGGTTGCGGCGATGAGCTGGTCCAGCTTCGGGTCGGAGAAGTTGGCTGTGTTGGATCCGGCACCGGTGCCGAAGATCAGTTCACCGGTGGGGTAGTAGTCCGGAGTGAACACCCAGCCCGCGCCCCAGTTGCCCATTTCCCAGTTGCAGTCGGGTTGGCCGGAAACGCAGGGTATGGCGGTGCCGATCACGGTGTTGAAAGGCGCTCCCTGTAGGTCGAGCTTGATGCCGACCTTGGTGGCCGAGGATTGCAGCTGCTGCATCGTCAGCGCGACCCGCGGGCTGCCGGAGGCGTACATGAGCTGGAAGTCCAGCTGCGCGCCAGCTTTCACCCCGGGACCGCATTGATCCGGCCCGGTGCCCGGCCGCTGGCAGCTGCCTACGCCGTCGAGCGGAGTGCTCCAGCCGTGCTCGGCCAGCAGTTTCTGCGCGCGAGCAGGATCGTAGGTGAACGGATTCGGTTCGGTCCGGTCGCTGGCGTAGGGATTCGTCGGCGTCGTCGGCACCGGCCCGTTGGTCGTCGCGCCGTACCCGTGCACCGCCGCCTTGATTATCGATTTCTGGTCCACGAGGGATTCCAGGGCTTGCCGGAAATACTGCTGCTGGAAAATCGGGCCGACCGTCGGGTTGTGATTGTTCAGCGGGAAGTAGTTGACCGCGAAGCTGAACCACCGGTCGAGCGTGTAGTTGTCCTCAAGTGGGTTGTGTCCCACGCTCTGGTTGTCCGGCTTGGCCGGCGCATCCTCCGGCGGCAGGTAGCCAACCTGAATGGAGTTGTCACCGGAGCGCAGCACGTTGTACTCGGCGGCGGTGTCGGAGAACGGCGCTTCGTTGAACTGAGCGAGATGCGGCTTGTTCGGTCCCGAGTAGGACGGGTTGGGGATGAAGCTGATGTTGCCATCAGCGTTGAAGGACTTCAGCCGCCAGGGGCCGTCCACCACTTGCCACAGCGGGTTCGTGGCATAGCTGTTGAGGCTCTTCGCCTGGTCGGCGAGATAGTTGTAGACGCCCGTGCAGTCGCTGACATGGTGTTCGCAGTCGCTGGTACCGCTCGCCGTGCGGTCCCAGGCGTGCGGAAGGGGAGTGACTTGGCTGAGTTCGTTGTAGACGAACCATTCCGCACTGTAGCTCTTGTTCAGCTGGAAGGTCACCTGATTCGGCGAGTCCGCGATCACCGAGTCGATGTCATCCGGGATCCCGCCGGGTACGTATGCGGCCCAGATCTTCTTCTCCGCCTTCATCATATTGATCCAGAAGACGATGCCGTCCGCTGTCACCTTGGTATTGTCCGACCATGCGTAGTCGCGCAACGTCACGGTCACGGTGCGGTTGTTGTCGGCGAAGGTTGGGTTGTTGGCGAGGCTGAGCTTGTCGTTCAGTACGGGCCGGCCGTTGTCGCCGAACCAGTACAGCGGCCGGTACATGAGGTATTGGAAGTCCGAAATCGTGATGACGCTGAAGTATTCGACCGGCATGAACGGGAAGATGTAGTTCGGAGTGGTGTTTGACGGTTCGGCGAAGGTGGCGACCCCGCCTCGCACCGGCCGGCCGGTGTTCCGTGTCGTCGGACTGGCGCAGCCCACCGCGATCAGTGCGGTGACCGCGATGAGAACCGCCCACAACGTCAGCGGGTACTTCCTCGCCGCCGGCATGACCCTGATCCTTTCCGAGGTGCGGAACCTTCAGCAGGCCGGGCCTATCGGTAGTTGGTGAACTGCAGCGCGACGCCGAAGTCGTGCTTCTTCAGCAGGGCGATGACGGCTTGCAGGTCGTCGCGCTTCTTGCCCGAGACGCGCAGCTGGTCGCCCTGGATCTGGGCCTGCACGCCCTTGAGCTTCTCGTCCCGGACCGCCTTGGAGATCTCCTTGGCCTTGTCCTGGCTGATGCCCTGCAGGATGCGCCCGGTGCTCCGGTAGACCTTGCCCGAGATGGCCGGCTCGTCCACCTCGAAGGCCTTCAGCGAGATGCCCCGCTTGATCAGCTTGCTCTTGACCACGTCGATGGCGGCCCGGCAGCGCTCCTCGGTCTGCGCCTCGATCGTCATCGCCTCATCACCGGCCCAGGCCACGCTCGCCCCGGTGCCCCGGAAGTCGAACCGGGTCGACAGCTCCTTGGCCGCCTGGTTGAGCGCGTTGTCCACTTCCTGCCGGTCAACCTTGCTCACCACGTCGAACGACGGATCCGCCACCGCAGTCTCCTTCCCGCCCCGCCCGGAGCGCAACCTTACCCGCTACGCCGGCCTGACCCTGTGTAGTATCGTCACCCACGGCCGGCGCACCCGGCCACCAGGCGGGTTGCCCGAGCGGCCAATGGGAGCGGACTGTAAATCCGTCGGCTGATGCCTTCCAAGGTTCGAATCCTTGACCCGCCACGCAGCACAAACAGTCCCTGACCTGCCATGACGGGTCGGGGGCTGTGTTGGGGAGTCACGATCGGTGTCCCCGTAGCTCCCCGCTGTACTCCGTGGG
>JBOHFJ010000145.1:0-11695 GCA_050699655.1 Pseudonocardiaceae bacterium | reverse complement strand
GAGAGATGTTTTCCCTTTCCTCGGCAACGAGTTCCGTACCCTGCACTGACGATGACTCCTTCTGATTGCCGAATGGGCGAGCACTAGGGTATCATTCCTGGTGGTGCGTTCACCCTATGACCCCAAGCACAGTATTGATGTAATGTCTGCAAACTTACGTTCTGATTAGTACCATGCGGTCGAATGCCGCGATGGCCTGGAGCTGGTGCGGCTTCTTTATAACCGAGCGACTGATATCGACCCTGATGTTTGCAGGCGCACCGGAGTACTGCTGGATCGTTGCCAGGAGTGGGATCACGAAGCGCCGGCCGGCTGCGAGCCACTGGATCTTCCGGAGACGCCTATCCCTGCGTTCTCCGCTGGATTCGCGCTCGCGATGCGCCTCAGTGGCCGGGTAGTCGGGTGCCTCGTCGTACCATCTTGTCCCCGCCGTGGCCCGCTGACCTTGACGGGCAAGGCGGGTGCCGCCGAAGTCCTCTTCGTTGCGGAAACGTCCGAGGTCCACAGGGTATGGCAAAGTGTTTTCGCTCTGGAAGATATACCGGAGCGTGAGTTCTTCACAGTCGCCGCGTTCGCGTGGCCCGCACTCGTTTTCCACCCGGATCTAAAGTTTAGGAAGTTCACCGGAAGTTACACTGCGGTGCGGGATCGAGTTGTGCGGATCCTCTGCGCCTTGAACAACCACTTCCCGCGTGTGATCACCGACCACCAAGGTCTCCCCCGCAGCGTTGCCGCGGCCATGGGCCAGTACCAGGTCGACCTCTCGCCGGAAAGTCCGAATACCCGTGCCAGCGAGGCTCTCATGCGCCAACGTGACGTGATGTACGACGGATCTAGGTACCGCTGTGAGTGGCATGCGAAGATCGAGCGGAACCGTAACCGGATCCACTTCACGTTGCCAGCCGCTGGCCCGGCTGGCCGCATACTCATCGGAATCTTCACCGAGCATCTAGACGTGTAGCCCCGTCGGACTACCGCCCCCCAAGATCAGCAGCGAATCACCGGCACGGACCTGCCTGCCGCACTGGCCAGGCGTTGCACATCCTCAGGGTCGCTGGTGAGGATTCGGTCGCCGGGGCGCGCAAGCAGAACCAGCGTGGCGTCGATCGGGTCCTGGGTGCCCGCCTGACCGATCAGCACCCCGGCCGCCCGGCCCGCGGCATTGTCGACCGAGCGGACATCGACGCTCCGGAGCAAGCGTGCCAGCCGCGCTTGGCGCCCCCGGGCGTCACGCCACACCTGAGCGACGACGACCGCGTTGCTGCGAAGCTCAACACCGTGCCGCTGCGCCACCCGTAGTTGAGCGATCAACGCCCGGTCGTCACGCTCCACCGCCACGAATGCGCCCGCGTCGAGAAGCAGTGCGCTCACGCCGCCGGATCCGCCGCCCGCAGGCCGAGTTCCCGCTCGGCCTGCTCCAGCTCCGCTGGGGTGAAGGCCCCATGCTCAGACTCCCACTCGTCTAGATACTGTTCGAGGGCCTCGGCGCGGAGTTTGGTGGCCGCCGCCTCAGCCAGCCATGACGACAACCCCTTGCTGGCACGCCGAGCAGCGTCACGTACAGCGTCACCGAGATCAGCGTCGAGTGAGATGCTCATTTTGTCGACCTTCACGAGCCAAACCTACCATGGTATTGACCTACTGCGGTACGTTTGCCTGAACGATGACAGCGTCACCGACCCCGTGCGCGCTGGCCGAGGACTCCGGCAACTCGGGAGTGCGCCGAGCTGATTTGCGCCGCTCGACGAGCATCGGACCAACCACGGCCGTGACCACAACCCCAAGGAACGAAATCCCAGCGATAGTGATCAACAGCCATGGTGGCCCGACAGCCTCCACAGCGCCCAGTCTCCACCCCTCCTCCGTTTCGTGGCTGAGAATGAACAACCGGACCAAAAGGTGGGACTCGGGTCCGCTCCCAGCGGACGGCTCGCCCAGCTCCGGTACCAGCGGGCGCTAGCCTGAGAACGTAGGCACCTTGCCGTTTTTCAACGCCTGGTGGTTCGCTTCCCAGGCGCTTACCACGGTGAGCGGCAGCCGGCCACGCTCGTTGACGGTGTGGCCGTTCTGCTTGGCCCATTCGCGGATGGCCCGCAGCGTGTCACGGTTGTAGCCACTGCGCGCGACACCGCCGTTGTCGGCCTTGCGGCCGGCCGCGCGGTCGGGGCCACGAACGCCCGGGCGCCGCGCGCTGGTCTTGCGAGCTGCCGCGACATAACGAGCCAGGTTGTCACGGAGCTTGGCGGCGTTGTCATCCGCCAGGTCGATCTCGTAGGTGACACCCTCGAGCGCGAACTCGACTGTTGAAATGTCCTCAGCTTCCTCACCGGTGAGGTCGTCGATGAGGGTGACGATGGTCTTCTGGGCCACGGGTACTGATTCTCCTTGTCCGAAGGAACACGGCATAGGCACAACTGCCGTGTGATGAACGCTGACCGCGATAAGATACACACTGCGCGGACATCCGCGCTCACGGCATGCCGAAAACGCTGCGCACGTGTTTCGCCGTACCCGCGGAGCGGTTCAGCCAGCGCGGCGTAAGCGCGCCACCTCGGCGAGCACAACCCCCGCGGCGACCGACGCGTTGAGCGACTCGACCGGTCCCACCATGGGTATCGACACCGTGGTGTCACAGGTTTCACGAACCAGCCGGGACAACCCTCGGCCTTCCGCGCCGAGGACAAGCACCAGCGGACCGGTCGCCAGTGAGAATCTGTCCAATGGCATGGCTCCGCCGACGTCCAGGCCGACAATCATCAAACCGGCCGTGGCGAGATCCTTGAGGGTGCGAACCAGATTGGTGACCCGGGCCACCGGCACGCGCGCGGCCATGCCCGCCGAGGCCCGCCACGCCACCGCGGTCATTCCCGCCGAGCGCCGCTGCGGCACCACGATCCCGTGCGCGCCGAACGCGACGGCGCTGCGGACGACCGCGCCCAGGTTGCGCGGGTCGGTCACCCCGTCGAGAGCGACCAGCAACGGTGGCGTCCCGGACTCCCGCGCGGCCACCAGCACGTCCTCGGCAACCGCGTACTCATATGGCGGCACCTGCAGCGCCACGCCCTGGTGCAGGGCGCCCCCGGCCAGCCGATCGAGGTCGGTCTTGGGCACCTCGAGAATGGACAAACCGGCGTCGGCGGCCAACCGCACGGCCTCGCTGACCCGGTCGTCGAGCTCCACCCCGATGGCGACGTGCAGCGCGGTGGCCGGCACCCCGGCGCGCAGGCATTCCAGCACCGGGTTGCGACCGAGCACGGTCTCCCCCGGCTCGCTGCCACCGCGGCGGGCCGCGGCGGCCGGGCCGCCCGAACGCTGCGTTGGATGCCGCTTGGCAGGGCGACCCTGGGCAGGTCGACCCTGGGCAGAGTGACCCTGGGGGTCCTGCCGCTGGGTGTCCTGCCGCTGGGCCGGATGACCGGGGCGCAGCTCGGCGGGCGGCGTGGCGCCCCGCCCGCGCAGCCCCTTGCGCTTCTGCCCGCCGGAGCCGACAACGGCGCCCTTCTTGGTGCCCGGCTTGCGCATCGCGCCCCGGCGCTGGGAATTACCGGCCATGACCTTCAGCTCCCCTTGACCGTCCAGGCTGGACCATCGGGGGTGTCCTCGACGGTGATCCCGGCCGCCAGCAACTGAACGCGCACCGCGTCGGCGGTCGGGTAGTCACGACGGTTGCGGGCCTCGGCGCGCTCGGCGAGCAGCCGGTCCACCAAGCAGGTTAGCGCCGCCGACCCGGCGCCGGATTCTGCCGTCGAGCGCCACTGGTCAGCCAGCGGGTCCAGACCCAGCACGCCAGTCATCGCGCGCACCGAACCGGCCGCGCCCAACGCCGTCTGGTGATCCCCGGAGTCCAGCGCCGCGTTGCCAACGTGTACGGCTGCGTGGATCGCGGCCAGCGCGGCCGGCGTGCCGAGGTCGTCGTCCAGCGCCGCGGCGAACTCAGCGCACCAAGCGCCGGGCTCCGGCATCCCGCAGCGCTCCCGCACTCGGTGCACGAAGGACTCGATCCGCTGATAGGCGGCGACCGACTCGTCCAGCGCGCCATCCGAATACTCGATGGCGGACCGATAATGCGCGGCAATCAGGTAATAGCGCAGTTCCACGGCACGGACCCGGCGCAAGGTGGCCGGGATGGACAGCGTGTTGCCCAGCGACTTCGACATCTTCTCACCGGAGAGCGTCACCCAGCCGTTGTGCAACCAATACCGGGCGAACCCGTCGCCAGCGGCACGCGACTGGGCTCGTTCATTCTCGTGGTGCGGGAAAACCAGGTCCAGCCCGCCGCCGTGGATGTCGAACTCCGGGCCGAGGTAGGTGGTGGCCATCGCCGAGCATTCCAGGTGCCATCCGGGGCGGCCCGGCCCCCACGGCGTCGGCCAGGACGGCTCGCCGGGCCTGGCACCCTTCCACAGGGTGAAGTCCCGAGGATCGCGCTTGCCCGATGCGGCGGATTCACCCTGCGCGACCTCCTCGAGCCGCTGGCCGGACAACGCTCCGTAGTCGTCCATGGTGGCCACCGCGAAGTAGACATCGCCAGCCGCGGCGTAGGCGTGCCCCCGGTCGATCAGCCGCGCCATCAGCTCGACCATCTGCGGTACATGGCCGGTAGCGCGCGGCAGTGCTGACGGCGGCAGGCAGCCCAACACCGTGTAAGCGTCCTCGAACGCCCGTTCGTGGGTGTACGCCCACTCCCACCACCGCCGGCCCGCTTCAGCGGACTTGACGAGGATCTTGTCGTCGATGTCGGTGACGTTGCGCACGAGCAGCACGTCGTGGCCGGTGGCCAGCAACCAGCGACGCAGCACGTCGTAGTTCAGCGCCGAGCGCACGTGCCCGATGTGCGGCACGCCCTGCACGGTGGCCCCACACACGTAGATCGACGCCGTGCGGGGTCGCAGCGGGACGAACTCCCGCAGGCTGCGCGTCGCGGTGTCGTACAGGTGCAGGCTCACGATGTGATCATAGAGCGTGGTCTGTCAAGCCCCACGATCACTACCCGGTCACCGCCGTTCGCGGCGTGACCTTCACGCCTGGATGGTTGGATGGCCGGCAGGGTGAATACAGCGGCTTAGCGTCGGGGGCGTGCCGTATTCACCCTGCCGGCTGTGCGGCCGGCCGCTCCGGTGTTGTGGTCACGTTGCGGCCGCCCGGGTCTGTTTGTCGCCTTTAGGTGCTCTTGTCAATCCGGCTCGGTGGCACGGTGGCTCGTGCTGGCGTGACGGTGAGGAACCCATCGGCCCACTTCCAGGTGGCGCACGGCGCGGGGACCGCGTGCCACCACCGGGAGCAGGTGGGGCATTTCCCGCTGGGCGTCGGCTCGTGCTCGGCGAGCAGCCCGACCCAGTACCGCACATAACGGGGCAGCTCGGTACGAGCGAGGACCGCGATCACCCGGTCATCCGGGTTCTCGAGCGCGAAGGTATATCGCCGCAGCCGCGCATACACGGCCTCCCGGTAAAACTCGAACCTACGACGGTCGTTGTCAGCCATTGGTTACTACCGCGGTCTTGTCTCCAGTACGTGACTGTCGACGGGACGCCAGGTCGACCAGTCCGGTGGCAATCGCTGTGCACAGATTCTCAGCGCCAGCTATGGTCACACCCAGCAGCACTGGAGACGGCGTGCCCTCCATCGTGACCACCACACACGACATCTCCTCGTCAACGCGCACGCACAGTTCCGTGTAGCTACGAATCATCACGGCCGTCAGCGGCCGGAGCCACAGGTGCGGGAGGTGGCCGGCCACGTCGCGGTCTTGGGACATGGCGGGAGTCAATTGGGTGGACAGCCTGGAGGGGTAGCGGGTGAGCCAACCCCCACCTGACAGCGCTACGCTTGCCGTCCCAGCGATAGGGAAGCTCAGGCGGGGGGATACGACGGGATGGCGCGTCAGCCAGCACATCTTGTGGAGCAGCAGCGAGTGCTGGGGCGTCGCCTGGCCGCCTTCCGAGAGGCGTCTGGGCTGTTTCAAGTCGATCTGGCGCGGAGTGTGCCTTGCCACCGCACAACCGTCACCCACGCTGAAGCGGGCTCTCAACTCCCGGATTCTCACTTCTGGGAAACAGTAGACAGGGTAGTCGAAGCTAACGGCGCACTGCTCGCCGCTTACGATTCGCTCATGCAAGCGAAAGAAACTCACAAGGCTGATCAAATCGCCGTCCGCCGTGCGCGAGCACGAGTCGCCGTGGCGCAGGGGATTGATGCTGCCCGAAGCTCACTGACACGTGAAGTACGGAATCCGACACCGCCCCTCCTCGCCGATTCCCATCAGCTCACCTCCCAGCTCGACGACATTGCGCAACGCTATGAGACGCTGCCGTCAACGTCCTTGTTAGCCGAGGCCGGCCAGTGCCACGCTGCGATAGTGTTATCGCTCCGTCAAGCTCAGAGCGAGCCGATGCGCCGTGAGCTGCACACCGCGGCTGCTACCTCGGCCGTCCTGCTGAGCCAGCTGGTGTGGGACGTCTCCCAGCGGCGCGACTACACCACCACAGTGGCTTACTGTGACGAGGCCATCGCGCATGGCCGAGAGTGTGGTGAGGCGATAGCGGTCGCTCACGCGGAGCTACGGAAGGGTTTCGCCGCGCTTTATGGCCGCACCGCGATAAAGGATCCCCGCGCGGGACTCAACTTTGCCCAGGCGGCTGCTGAACACAGTTGCGGCAAGAGTCATGCGCTGCGCGGCCTCAGTTTGCTGCACGTCGGCGAGGCCTACGCCATGCTTGGCGAGCACAGGCAGTGCGAATCAGCATTGGGTGCCGCGGAGACATCGTTTGGGCAGATCAAGGGCGACGATCCAGGCGCACATGTCTACTCCCCGACGCAACTGGGCCGCTTGGCTGGCTCGTGCTACCTCTTTCTCGGTCATCCCGAGCGGGCTGAGCCGCTGCTCGACGCGACTGCCAAGGCGCTGCACGCCCGTCACAAGACACGCTCACTGGTGCTGGGCAACCTGGCGCTGGCCTACTTGCGGCAACGACAGCTGGAGGCAGCCACCGCCACGTTGCACGAGGCCATCGACCTGTTGGAAGACACTCGCGGGGGCGGCGGCCTCACCGTCGTCTTCGGCGCCGCACGTGAGCTCTACCCCTGGCGCAATGAGCAGGCTGTGCACGACGTTCAGGACCGGCTGCTCGCGCTGGTGGCCCAGAAATGACCCGGACATGAGGCACGTGACTGGGGCGACCGAGCCCGACGCGAAACGGGCCATCCGCGAGCGGGTGTGGGATCGACTGCGGCGCGACGGCGCGAGCAGCGAACCTCATGGCCGCATTCCGGACTTCGTCGGGGCGGCCGCCACCGCCCAGCGGCTAGCGGCGCTGCCCGCCTGGCACCAAGCACGCGTGATCAAGGCCAACCCTGACCAGGCGCAGCTACCGGTGCGGGCCCGCGCCCTGCGCGAGGGCAAGCTGGTCTACATGGCCGTGCCCAAGCTGGCCGACCCGCTGCCGTTCTTCCGGCTTGATCCGGCCGAGCTCGACGGCGAGCCCGAGGCCATGGCGTGTCACCGCACGGCGGCCACGGTGGCGCCCAAAATGGCCATCTCCGACATGCGGACGATCGACCTGATCGTCTGTGGCAGCGTGGCCGTCAACCCCGCTGGGGTGCGGATAGGCAAGGGAGCCGGATACTCCGATATCGAGGTAGCGCTCCTGGCCCAGGCGGGGCTCATCGGCCCACAGACAACGATCGTGACCACAGTGCACCACCTGCAAGTGATCGACGAGCCGCTGCCCCGCGAGGAGCACGACTTCACGGTCGACTACATCGTCACAACCCAGGAGATCATCCACTGCGGCCCGCCGCACAGGCCCACCGGTGTGGTGTGGAACACCCTTGACCGCGACAAGATCGAAGCCATCCCCGTGCTGACGGCGATGGCGACGGAGCAGCGTGCCCGCAAGCTTCCGCATTCAGCGGACTGAGCGGCCTACTCGCTAGCCCCACTGCGCGAGCAAGCTGCCCAACGAGCGCAACCGCAGGGTGGTTTCAATCGGTCATGGCGACACGTTCCGCCGCAACCCTGCTACTCTCCGCCGCCATGACGAGGGGCATAAGCATGCGAGGGAAGCTGGTCCGTGACCGGATTCCAGAGATCATCCAGCGGACGGGGCTCATCCCCGTCGTCGAAACCGCGTCACCGGAGGACTATGGCCGGTACGTGCGCGCGAAGCTGGCGGAAGAGCTTGAGGAGTACCTGAGTTCCGGAGACGTGGCCGAGGTGGCCGACCTCGTTGAGGTCTGCTTCGCCGCCGCGGCGCTACACGGTGTCGGTCAGGATGAGTTGCTGGCAATCGCCCGGGACAAACGACAACAGCGCGGCGGCTTCGAGGATCGGCTCGTGTGGATGGGGAACCTGCCGGGTGATCACGAACCGCCAGCCGGATCGTGATCACCCGCAACGCTTCAGCCAGGAGGCTGCTCAGCATCCTCCTGGCGCGGGAACGCCAAGGCGACACACCCCAGGCTTGCGAGGGCTGGCGGCACGGGCCGGATTGCTCTCATGAGCGAAGGCCCGCCGAGGCCGCTGCTCTACCTCGTGGTCTGTGCGGCGCCACCGGCGCGACACATCAACGAACTGGTCGAGCTACTTCACCAAGCAGGTTGGCGCATCTGCGTCATCCCCACTCAACGCGCGGCGGCGCATCCTGAATTTGGCAGGAACCTGAAAAAGCTTGCCAAGTGGGGTGTGAACGTGTTGCCGAACGAGGTGATCCGGGTGCGGGCGGAGGAACAAGACACCGAGACGGGCGGGGACGACAAGCCAGCACCGCGCTTCGCGTGGTGGCCGGTGATGGAGGCGGTCGCAAGAACTCAGTGAGTCGTAGTGGCCGCGCATACTCCTGAGCTCCCGAACTCAACAGCAGAGCGGATCGACCCGAGCTCAACAGCGCTGCTGTTGAGCTCGGGAACCACAGGGCCAGCGGGGGCCGGAGGCGAGCGGCGGCGTGTGCGCACCGGCTATGCCCGCAGGAGCAGCACCGAAGCCAGCGCGGCGATGCCCTCGCCGCGGCCGGTCAGCCCGAGGCCGTCGGTGGTGGTACCGGACACCGACACGGGCCCACCCAGGGCGTCGGACAGCACTTGCTGCGCCTGCGCCCGGCGGCTGGCCACCCGCGGCGCGTTGCCGATAACCTGCACCGCGCCGTTGCCCACCGCCCAGCCCTCGCTGGCCAACCTGCGGCGCACCTCGGTGAGCAGCTCGGCGCCGTGCGCCCCGGCCCATCGCCGCTCCCCGGTGCCGAACACCGCGCCCAGGTCGCCCAGGCCAGCGGCGGACAGCGCGGCGTCGCACAACGCGTGCGCGGCGACGTCACCGTCGGAGTGCCCGGCGCAACCCGGCAACCCAGGCCAGTGCAGCCCGGCGATCCAGCAATCCCGACCAGGGTCCACCGGGTGCACGTCGGTGCCGATCCCGACCCTCATGCCTGGCCGCCGGCCACCACTTCGGCGACAGCGAGATCGAACGGAGTGGTGATCTTGAAAGCGTGCGGGTGGCCCGGCAGCGTCGTCACGGCCACGCCCAGCGCCTCGACGAGTCCGGCGTCGTCGGTCGCCGGACCGGATGACGCCTGATGGGCCCGCCGCAACAGATCCGCGGCGAACCCCTGCGGAGTCTGCACCACGCGCAAGGCCGCCCGGTCCACAGTGCCCACGACCCGGCCGCCGGAATCCACTTGCTTGATCGTGTCGACCACCGGCAGCACCGGCACCACAGCCCGCGCTCCGGCGAGCACCGCGCGCACCACCGCCTGGATCACGCTGACCGGAGTGAGGCAGCGGGCGGCGTCGTGCACCAATACCACCTCGGCGTCGGGCACGGCGCTCAAGGCCGCCCGAACCGACGCGGCACGGTGCGCTCCACCAGTGACGATCCGCACCCGTCCGCCGGCCTCGTCGGTGGCTGCCCGAGCCTGGTCATGGTAGTGCTCATCAACCGCGACCACCACTACCTCAACACAACCGGATACGAGTAATCCCCGCACACAATGCCAGAGCAGCGGACGACCATTCAACAATGCGAACGCCTTCGGTATTCCAGCAGCCAACCGCACACCCTGCCCCGCAGCCGGCACCAGTGCCGCGACCAGCGGTAGGTTCCGGCTCAGGAGGCGGCAGCGAGGACTTCGTCGAGCAGCACCTCGGCGTTGTCCTCGTTGGTCCCCTCGGCGAGGGCGAGCTCGCTCACCAGAATCTGGCGGGCTTTCGCGAGCATGCGCTTCTCACCGGCTGACAGACCGCGATCGCGCTCACGACGCCAAAGATCGCGGACCACTTCCGCCACTTTGTTGACGTCGCCGGAAGCGAGCTTCTCCAAGTTAGCCTTGTAACGTCGCGACCAGTTCGTTGGCTCCTCAGTGTGGGGAGCACGCAGCACGTCGAAAACCCGATCGAGACCTTCTTGACCGACCACGTCCCGGACGCCGACAAATTCGGCGTTAGCGGCGGGAACTCGGACGGTAAGATCACCTTGAGCGACCTTGAGGACGAGATACTTCTTCTCCTCGCCTTTGATCACTCGAGTCTCAATGGCCTCAATGAGAGCGGCACCGTGATGCGGGTAGACGACGGTCTCTCCGACCTTAAAAACCATGTGTCCTCTGCCCCTTTCGCTGCACCTAGGTTACCACGTCTGGGAATCCCGGCGCGCGGGGTACGCAGCACCACCTAGAGTGTCATCGCAGGTCAGAGGATCCGGCCAGCAGTCCACATCAGGCAGCTTGGCGCTTCGCAGCTCACGGTCACTCCACTGTGGACCGCATCGGCGGGCGGGCGGGCGCGGGCACTGGACCCACCGGATGGGCTGATCGGATACGCTTCCCCGATGCGGGTTCACCTCATCCTCACCGCTCGGATCGTGGCCTGCTGCGCCGCCGCGCTGGCGCTGGTCGGCTGCGGTGCGGGCCAGATCGCCCAGACCGACAGCGATGTGGCCGCCGTCAACGGATCCTCCGGCAACGCGGGAGACGCCAGAAATGGCATAGCGCTGCGTGACGTGCTGATCCCCCACCCGCCCAACCAGCGGGGCGACTACCCCGCCGGGTCGACCGTCCCGGTGGTGCTCACCATCGTCAACCAGGCGGGCAGCGCCGACGAGCTGATCGGCGTGAGCAGCCCAGCGGCCAGCCAGGCGCTGGTGGTGGGCACCATGCTGATTCCCCCCGGCAGTACCGTCACCAGCACAGCCGTCCCGTTGGCCGCCGAACCGACCAGCCCACTGGTCGCGGGACAGCTGTACATCGCGCTCATCACTACCCAGCCGCTGCACGCCGGGCTGAACACTCCGGTGACATTCCAGTTCCGCAACGCCGGCAAGGTGACCCTGTCGGTGCCGATGGCGGCCCCGCCAGCTTCGGCGGTTCAGGCCCCTTAGGCGCCGGATCAGGGGCGCGGTCGAACTGTCAGAGTACCTGGATAGCGTGCGTCACCATGGTCAGATCAGCCCCGAACAGCCGCGACACCCATTGCTGCAGCGAGTGTGGCCATGAGGTCGCCAAGTGGGTGGGGCGGTGCCCGGAGTGCCACACCTGGGGCAGCGTGAGCGCGCACCGGCCGCTGCCGGTGACAGTCGCCGCCGGTGCGCCGACGACCCCGGCCCGCCCGATCTCCCAGGTCGACCTGCACTCCGCGCAAGCCACCGCCACCGGCGTGGCCGAACTCGACCGGGTGCTCGGCGGCGGTCTGGTGCCCGGTGCGGTGG
>JBOHFJ010000144.1:0-11703 GCA_050699655.1 Pseudonocardiaceae bacterium | reverse complement strand
TGCGAGTAGTCGAAGTACCGATCCAGCGGTCCGGTGTAGACGATCGGGGTGCCGGCCGGGATCTCCTCGCGCACGTCGAAGAAATCGGTTGACACCTGAACGTCGATGTTCGGGTGGTCGGCCATCTTCGTCAGCCATGCGGTGTACCCGCGCACCGGAAGGCCCTCGTAGGTGTCGTTGAAGTACCGGTTGTTGAAGTCGAATCGAACCGGCAGCCGCGCGACGATGGACGCAGGCAGCTCCCGAGGGTCGGTCTGCCACTGCTTGGCGGTGTAACCACGGAAGAACGCGTCGTACAGCGGCCGTCCGACCAGGGAGATGCCCTTCTCCTCGTGGTTGGCTGCGGCCTTGGGGTCGGCGATCTCGCTGGCCTGCCCAGCGATCAGCGCACGGGCCTCGCCGGGGGTCAGGTACCGGCCGAAGAACTGGGAGATAGCGGCCAGGTTGATGGGCATCGGATACACCTGGCTACGGTAGATGGTGAACACACGGTGCTGGTAGTTGGTGAAATCTGTGAACTGGTTGGCGTACTCCCACACCCTCTTGTTCGACGTGTGGAACAGGTGCGCGCCGTAGCGGTGGACCTCGATGCCAGTTTCCGGCTCGGTCTCGGAGTAGGCGTCCCACCGAGGTGGTTGCGACGCTCCAGTACCAGTACCCGCTTGTCGAGCTGGGTGGCGACCCGCTCGGCCACAGTCAGGCCGAAGAAGCCGGAACCGACAACAATCAGGTCGTATCCCGCAGGGTTCACGAGGGGTCAACTTACCGGTTGCGACACGTACCCGACGCGGAAGGGCCGGTCCCGGAACATAGCCGAGAGTTGCTCGTCGGAGACAGTGCGCTGGCCTGCGAGAAGGCTCTCGCGGCACTATCCTCGGGAGCAGTGCGGGTCACGTGCGGCGGCCGGGGGTCCCACTTCCGTCGCGCTTCGCTGGAGCACTTCCCTGGACGGCACCTGGTAGTCCATGATCGGCGGCGTTGGATAACCGAAGACGACCGGCTGCCGCACGGGTGCCAGGGCGTGGCGCTGGCTCGGGCCGGGCTGGCTGTCGGCCAGGGCCAGGCCAACCCGACGTTGACCGCCGACCTGCACGCGATGCCTGGAGCAGGCCGCCGCGCACGGCCGCGACACGCTGCGCACCGCCGCCGACGTCAGCTCCACCCGCACCCTGGACCGGTTTCGCACCCTGGCTGGGCCACGCTTCACCGGCGCGGTCAGCGCTTCGCTTCTCCAGCGGGCTGAACGCCGCGCCGAGAGTGGTCATGGCAGCCTCGGCGCTTTCCGGTTCCGGGAAGCAGGCGCTGGTCTCGGCCCACACGACGGCGCACGCGAGCAACGCGCCACCCGCAAGGCATTCGCCGAGACGATCCCGAGACGCCGGTCCGAAGGCAGGGTCCGCGGTGAATACGTCGAGAAGCACGCAGGTGTCCACGGCGGTGATCACGGCAATTCGGCGGGGCCGCGGAGCTCTGTGACGAGCTCGTCCGTGGTGCGGGTGACCCGAAGGATGCCGTAGACGCTCCAGCGGCGCGCGTCGCCGCTGCTTGACCGCGATCAGGCGACCGCCGTCTTCCTCGAACTCCAGCACTTCCCCTGGCTGGATACCCAGGCTGTCCCGCAACTTTTTCGGGATCGTGACCTGGCCCTTCTCAGACACCACCGCTTTTTTAATACCGTCGTCATAGGAATTCCTACTGAGTGGGTCAAACTGACGGTGGTGGCTAGGCGGCGCGACTGGCTCCCGGGTCTGGCGTTGCGCCAGCGTGGGCGGCGACGCGCGGCCGGTCGTCATCGCGGGAGTCGGCTGTGCCCTCCGGGATGCTGAGGATCGTGGTGATCAGCCGCTGGGTGCGTGTCTGGGATCCCAACCACGACGGCAGGTCCAGCAGCGCCATGATCTCGTCGGCGAGCACTTCGCCGATCACGTTCGGCCATAGCCGCTTGGCTTTGGCTGCGGCGACCGCGGCGCTCCGGTGCGCGGCGTACCGGAGCGCCTCCTGCGCGACCGCGATGGTCATGTCAGGCATCGGTGACCGGTCTGAGTCGGTGGTGCGAGAAGGTGGCTGTCCTCGACCTCCCCCAAGGCCTCGGTCTCGCGCAGGGCCTCGATCTCGGCGCGGACCGCCCGCTCCCGCTCGCTGATCCGCCAGGCCTCGCGGCCCAGCTCTATCAGCTCGGCCAGCAGCATAGGCACTGACTGGGCCGGCGCGGGGACAATAATAGCTGGGTCGAGTCGCGAACAAGTCACGGACACAGCGCACCTCCGGCGGTGTGATCGGCGGTTACACCCTGGGCGGGATCACCGTGCGGAGCGGACCCGATGATTCCGTCGTGGGAAAGAGGACCGGGCCGAGCCGTTGATACGGATCAGGCTGTGACGGCCGTTACCGCACACCGGCCATGAGCCGCCGGATCATCGGGCTCAGCCCGATGACGGTCAGCCCGGCGATGATCGCCACCACGCCGAGGACGCCGAAGTACGGCGCCTCGCGCTGGGGGTTGTAATAACCGGCGAGTGAGCCCGACAGGGCCGTGCCCAGCGCGACGGACAGGAAGTACAGCGCCATTGTCTGGCTGCGAAACGCCCTCGGGGAGATCTTGGTGGCCAGCGAGAGCCCGACCGGTGAGATCAGGAGTTCCCCGATCGCGAAGACGAGCAGGATGACGGCGAGCGCGAGCAGCGGAGTGCTCGGCCCGACACCGCCGGCCCAGGGCAGAAACAGCAGGAAAGCCAGGCCCATGGTGATGGTGCCGAGCGCGAACTTGATCGGCGTTGACGGCTGGCGGGGCCCGAGTTTGATCCACAGCAGCGCGAACAAGGGTGCGAGCAGGATGATGAACACCGGGTTGAACGACGTCACCCACTCCGTGGGCATCTCCCAGCCGAACAGGTTTCGGTCCGTCCGGCCGTCGCCGTAAATCTCCACTACCGTGAACTGCTGCTGATACAGCGACCAGAACACCGCGTTGGTGATGAACAAGGGAATGAATGACAGCACCCTGCTGCGCTCCACCACCGTGATCTTCGAACTGGTCAGGATGACCGCGAAGTACACCACCGCGGCCACCCCGCACACGACGACCACCACGTCGGACAGGTTGGTGGCGGTGATCACTCCGGTCAGCGCCAGGACGACGCTCACCGCCGCGATTGCCATGACCGCTCCGGCGACCATGGTCCACCGCGAGCGGGGCAGCGGATTGGGGACGACGCTGGCCTCGCTGCCCAGGTTGCGGCGCCCGATCGTGTACTGGATCAGGCCGGCGGCCATGCCGAGGGCGGCCACCCCGAAGGCGTAGTGGAAACCGAGCGTGCTCCGGGTGAGCCCGGTGAGCAGCGGACCGGTCAGCGCACCGATGTTGATCCCCATGTAGAAGAGCGAGAAGCCGGCGTCCCGGCGCTCGTCGCCCTGCGCGTACAGGGTTCCGACGACGGTGCTGGCGTTGCCCTTGACCCCGCCGCTGCCCAGGGCGACAGCCGCCAGGCCCACCCCGACGCCCAGGAAGCCCGGCAGCACCGCCAGCGCGATGTGCCCGCACATCACCACCACCGCGCTGAGGAACAACGTCCGTTCGGCGCTGAGCACTCGGTCGGCGACCCAGCACCCGGCGATGGTTGAGACGTACACCAACCCGCCGTAGGCGCCGACCAGGCTGGTGGCCGTGGCCTTCGGCAGCCCGAGCCCGGGATCGGTGCCCGTCGCCGCGTAGTACAGGTACAGCGTCAGCGAGGCTTGCATCCCGTAGAAGGAGAAGCGCTCCCACATCTCGACGCCGAACAGGTTGGCCAGCCCGCGTGGGTGCCCGAAGAACGCCCGGTCCGTGCGGGGGTCGGTGATGGTGTCGCTCACCTGGGTAACTGTGCCCTCTGGGCAGGCCCGGATGCCAGCATGAACCCGCGGTGAGTCGGGTGAGCGCTTGGCCCCCGCCCAGTGCTGTGGTGAGGCACAGTGCTGTGGCGGGGGCCAAGCGCGTGATGCGGCCGATTCTCAGAGCAGTCCAGCCTTTCTGGAGCAGGCCGGCCAGGCTTTCCAGCCCTGTCTGCGGAGCACTTTCTCGGCGATGGCGATCTGCTGCTCTCTAGTTGCGTGGTTGGCGGTGTCCGCGTACGCTCCGCCGCCGTAGGAACTCCACGTCCCGCCACTGAACTGCAATCCGCCGAAATACCCATTTCCGGTGCTGGTGTTCCAGTTACCGCCACTTTCACACTGCGCCAAGATGTCCCACTGGTCGTCAGGAGCCGGGCTCGCTTGAGCAGGTGCGGCAAATGCCAGGGAAGCCGTCACAGAGGCTGCGGCGATACCGATGCGTGCGAGCAACTGGGAAGTCCTCGTCATGTCATTCTCCGTGAAACGCGCACGCGGCTGACGGCCTCGAAGAACGCGTGGATTCGGGTCTCGCGCCAATCGATCACCAGTCTGCGACCCTGTCCCGATTCGGGGTGAGATTACGGTATCCGACCCTGAGGGACAGGGTTGTGCGCGCCGGGGCCGGATTCCCGAACCAAGGGGGTTCCTTCGTTCGGGACTCCCTTGACCGTACGGATCGCCATCGGTGACGCAAGGGGTTGGCCGCGTTGCCATTCGAGTAGGGGTACGGGTGGCCACGTCCTCACTCAACGCAACAGATCCTGGCGTTTCCCCAGGTCGGTGGGGTGGTGGAGGGCGTTTTTAGGGAACGCGATTTGTCGGGTTTACGAACCGTCTGGATGATGGGCGGGTCACCCGTTCGAGCGCGACAGAAATGTGTTTCTCACATTTTGGGCAGCCTGGTTCGCGTTGGTTGTGGTGGATGCGCGCCGTGGTGGGTATTGACGGTCGCTATCATTACGGGCGAATGCGACCGTAATGCAAGCGTAATGCTCCCGTGATTTCCCCGTAATGTTACGAGTCGAGGGACCGCGGAGCGGGCCGTGGTCTGAGTGCGACCGCCGGGACCACTCCGGACCCCATGGGTCGTCCCGCTACGACCGGTGGCGGGCCAGGTCCGCGGCGCCGACGAGACCGGCCTCGCTGCCCAGTTTTGCCATCCGCAGCTCGGCCACCGGTCGGTGGCCGCCGCCGGTCAAGGAGGCGCGGAAAGCGGCCGCCGCGGGAGCGCGCAGCACTTCGCCGGCCGCGGACACACCGCCACCTATGACGAACAAGCCAGGATCCAGGATCGCGGCCAACCCGCTCAACCCCCGCCCCAGCCACCGCCCGACCACCTCGAAACACCGCAACGCCACCACATCGCCAGCCGAGGCGGCCTGGGTGACCATCTCGCCGGTGATGTTCTCTGCTCGGCCGCCGGCCAGGCGCAACAGTTCTCCGGCCAGCTCGGGACAGGCTCGGACCAGCTCATGGGCCTCTCGCACGAGGGCGCGGCCGCTGGCGTACTGCTCCCAGCACCCCCGCAAACCGCATCCACAGGGCCGCCCATCCGGGACGACAGTGACGTGGCCGATCTCCGCGGCCGCGCCGAACTGGCCGCGCAACAACTGCCCGTTCACCACGATGCCGCCCCCGATACCGGTGCCCACCGTGACGGCTACCACGTGGTCCGCGCCGCGACCGGCGCCGAATCGGACCTCGGCCCACGCGGCCGCGTTGGCGTCGTTCTCGACCACCACGGGCAGCCTCAGCCGGCGCTGGAGCGAGGCCTGCAGCGGCTCGTCGCGCCAGGCGAGGTTCGGGGCGAACATCACCGTCGCACGCCGCGCGTCAATGAAGCCAGCCGCCCCGATGCCGACCGCCTCGACGTCGTATGTGCTGGTGAGCTCGCCGACCGCGGCGGCGATGGCGTGCTCGATTCGCGAGACATCGCCGGCGGGAGTGTCTCGATGGGTCGTGGCGACGATCGTCCCGTGCGCATCGACAGCGCCGGCCGCGACTTTCGTGCCACCGATGTCCACACCGATGGTCAGGCTTGCGCTCATCACGGTTGCCACTGTCGCAGTTCGCACTGCCGCAGTCGAGCCGCACTGGCTGAGTTGGTCGTGGGCGGCGACCCGCATCCCGGGAGAACCGAGTGCGAGCCGCCGCCCACGAGTGTCGAGCGACTAGCTAGCAGCCGTAGCCACCATAGTTGCCATAGTTGTAGTGGCGGTGGTAGTAGTAGTGGTAGTAGTGGTAGTGGTGGTGGTAACCGTGGTCCCAGTCGTTGCCGCCATAACCGTCGCTGAGATAGCCTTCCTTGTTGGCGTTGAAGCCGTTCTGGAAGATTGTCGCGATCTTCATCTTGTCGCCCTCCATCGTTGCTAGGAACTCCTCTTCCCAAGAGGCCAGTAGTCGCAGTCCGCCGCCAGTGATAATCAGCTGACCGGCGGGACCGGTAGGTTTTGCGAATTTTATGTGCGATTGTGGCGACAGCGCGTGGTCAGCTCACCTTCCGTGGCCGGCACGGGCCGGTGAAAGTATCGCTGAGTAGCAAGGCCGGCGATGCCGGGTTGAGTTGCGCCGATGACCCCTCCGTCATGGAAACCCCTTACGCTCCGATGGCTGGTGACCACGCTTAGCTTCACCCGGCGGGTCAATGCTGGCCATCACATGCGGTACTAGCTTAGCCTTCCCCTTACCTTTGTGTCGACTCCTCAGGTAATGAGAGTCGCCACGCCGCCGCGCTGATACATGTTGAGCGGTGAATCACCCGGTTGGCCGCTGCCGCACGGGGTTATACGCGCACTGGGTGCGGACGCGGCGGCGGTCGTCATCGCTGCGCCGTTGTCCCAGCCCGTGTTCGTTGAGCTGGCCCCGGAGCTGCCGCAAGGCCCGGGCCCGGGTGGGTCCGATCGCGCCCGGTGGGATTCCGGCGCTGCGAGCGACCTCGCGGTAAGGTTGGGGATGATCGGCGAACAGCGCTCGCAGCAGGGTTCGCTGGCGGAGTGGCAACTCCTCGACGAGGCTCCACAGCGTCCGCGCGGAGTCGGCCTCAATGGCCCGCTGCTCTGGTCCCATTGACGGGTCGGCGATGGTGTCGGCCAGCGGGTCGATGAGTTCCGCGGTGGGCTTCGCGTGGCGAAGGATGCGCAGGCATTCATGGCGTGCGGTGGTGACCAGCCACCCACCCAGCCGTTCCGGCCACAGCACGCGGTGGACGTTTTCGGCCAGCCGCAGCCACGTCGTCTGCACCGCGTCCAACGCGTCGGCCTCCTGTAGTCTAAACGACTTTACCGTCGCTGAGACGAGCTTGTCGTAACCGCGCACCATGTCGTTCCAAGCCGCCGGATCGCCGTCGCTCGCGCGCGCCAACAGCTCTGCGACGTTACCCGTCGGGCCAGCGCGGGATTGAGTTTTCACTGGGCTCCCAATAGCGGTTGTCATTGGCTTCGACACCCCTGCCAGTTGCTTAATCCGGCTATGCTCAGCCGATCATACGAGCGGAAAAACGGATGCGGCGCCGCGTCCGTTCACAGGTTGTCCTTGTTGCCGACCACGCTCTGGTGAATATCAGGGCCTTGTGGCCAGACTCAAGGATGCCGGACGCGTGAGGGCTGGTCGTCAGCTTCATGGACCATCTTCCACATACCCCAGGTCGTGCGGTCCGCCTACATCAGATGAGGTACACCGAGCGTGCTCCGCACTGCCCGCATGACCCCGGGTCAGTGTTTGTGGATGTACACGGTGACGTTCATCCCGGGCGTGAGGTCGAGACCTTGTTGGCTGTCGATTGAGATCGTGACCGGGATGACCTGGGTGATCTTCTGGAAGTTTCCTTGGCTGTTGTTCTGCGGGAACAGTGAGAACTGTGAGGCGGCTCCTTGGGTGATCGCACCAACGTGGCCGGTGAGCCGGGTATTCGGGTAGGCGTCGACGTAGATGTCGACCGCCTGGCCGAGGCGAACCGCCTTGAGGTCCGTCTCGTCGATGTTGGCGGTGACGTAGATCTGGGAAATGTTGTATGCGACGGCGAGTTGAGTGCCGGCGTTGACAAACGAGCCCTCAAGACTGTCGTTCTCGGCCACGGTGCCATCGGCTGGCGCGCGGATGGTCATGAGCGGTTGGGTGAAGCCATCGGGGATCTTGATGCGGCCGACGGCCTCGCCTTCGTGTACCGCGGTGCCCACGGTGCCGATCCAGTCGACCAGGGTGCCGCTGGCGGGGGCGGTGATCTGGATCTTGTTGCCGTCGACCAGAGCGTTGTCGGTGCTGACGTAGTTGCGAGCGTTGAGGAAGTAACTCGCGGCGAAGCCGGCCGCCGCGACCAGGGCCACGATCAGGATCACGATCAGGCTGATGCGAGTGGAGCGCTTGAGTTTGCGTCGTCTAGGTGTGGTGGGCGCGATCCCGTTGGTCTGGTCGTCTGCCGCAGGTGGCGCCGTCACAGGGCCTTCCACGCTCACACCCTCCCGTCGACGTGGTGGAGCCTCACCTCTATAGGCTACGCGCCGTACCCTAACTTGGGGAGTCTGACCGCGTGGGCGGATTATGCGAGTTATCCGAACACTGTCACGATCATGCGTGGACCAAGGGAATGATCACCTCGTCAACAATCTCGATCAATACCTGGTCGGGGATCGGTGAGCGGTGCACCAGAAAATGCTGACGCAGCAGGTCGGGCCCCACGCTCGCGATGCGCGGTGTGAGCGCGGTGGCGCGGACCTCGCCGCGAGCCGCACCTCGCCGCAGCGCGCCGAGAAAGACCTCGACGCTGGGGTCGATGAAGCGGGTCCGGATGACTTCCATGAGGTCGGGATCTCGGATGGTCTCGGCGATCAGGCCGCGGACCGCTTCGCCGGAGGGGCTGTTGAGCAGGTTGGCGAATCCTCGCAGGCAGCTGAGGGCATCCTCGCGCACGCTGCCGGTGTCGGGTGCCTCGGCGCGGCAGGGAAGCGCGTAGTGGACCGCATCGGCGACCAGTTCCGCGCGGCTGGACCAGCGCCGATACAGGGATCCCTTGCTGGCCCTGGCCCGGTTGGCCACGTGTTCCATCTTCAGTTCGGCGTAGCCCACGGCGGTCAGCTCATCAAGGGTGGCTTCGAAGATCGCCGCATAGAGGGCGTCGCCGCGTCGCCGGGGCCCCTTGCGGTGGTCGACCACCGCCTGCGCGTCTGGGGGTGGACAAGCCTCACTGACGCTGCTCAACGCTCACACCTCTCGTGCTCTAGGTAACACTGGATGTTTGGGGTCGAAGCAGGAGACTAGACTAGAGTACGCAGCGTTCCCATGGCACAGTGGTGTGAGCGGACAGTGGTGTGGAGGCACGGGGGTGTCATGACTCGCTCAGAAATATCGCGACCCGATGTGAGCCTCAACGGGTCGGTGGGTGGTGTGCCCGGCTCCGCGGCGGGCAGTGTGGCGCGGCCCGCCGCCGCGGGCTGGGG
Source organism: Pseudonocardiaceae bacterium (assembly GCA_050699655.1). GTDB lineage: Bacteria > Actinomycetota > Actinomycetes > Mycobacteriales > Pseudonocardiaceae. The sequence continues at coordinate 2,401 of JBOHFJ010000144.1, read as the reverse complement.
GTTGCCGCTGGCGGTGCTGGTCGCCGGGATGTTCATGTCGGTCCTGGACACCAGCATCGTCAATGTGGCCCTGCCCGCTATTCAGAAGCAGTTCGGCGTGAGCCTGCAGGATTCCCAGTGGGTGACCACGGGATATCTGCTGATGCTCGGCGTGGTGGTGCCGGCCAGCCCGTGGCTGAGTGATCGCTTCGGGTTGACCCGGGTGTACAACCTGGCGCTGCTGTTGTTCGCCGCCGGCTCGGCGCTGTGCGGGCTGGCCTGGGACCTGAACAGCCTGGTGGCCTTCCGGATCGTGCAGGCGATCCCGGGCGGCATTCTTCCGGTGATCACGCTGTCTATTTTGTTCCGGATTGTGCCGAAGGACCGGGTCGGTGCCGCCATGGGCCTGTACGGCCTGGGAATCGTGGTAGCCCCGGCGGTGGGGCCGGTCCTGGGCGGTTATCTGGTTGAGTACTACTCTTGGCCGCTGATCTTTTTCATCAACGTGCCGATCGGCATTCTGGGGGCAGTGGCCTCGGTGCTGGTGCTGAAGAAATTTCCCGGGCGGCCCGCGCGCCGGTTCGACGCGCTGGGTTTTGTCACCGTGGCGAGTGGGTTGTTCGCGCTGCTCCTGGCGACGTCGAAGGGTGGCCAGCAGGGCTGGGCGTGGGATTCCTACCGGGTCCTGGGGTTGTTCACCTTCAGCCTGCTGAGCCTGGCATTGTTCGTGGTGATCGAACTTGAGGTCGACGACCCAGTATTGGATCTTCGCGTGTTCCGGTACTTGGCGTTCCCTCACTCGCTGCTGCTGCTCGCGGTGTTGTCGATTGTCCTGTTCACGACGCTGCTTTACATCCCGCAGTTCTTGCAGGTGGACCAGGGGTGGGGGGCGTTCGAGGCGGGGCTCGTCCTGCTGCCGCAGGCGTTGGTGATAGCGGTGTTGATGCCCATCGCCGGGCGGGTCTATGACCGTATCGGGCCGCGCTGGCCGGCCACCGTCGGCTTGGTGATCATGGCCGTTGGCACCTACCAATTACGCACGCTCACCATTGACACGCCGCGTGAGCGGGTGATGTGGTTGCTGGTCTGGCAAGGTGTCGGCCTGGGGATCGGCATGATGTCAATCTTCACCTCGGGTCTCGCGGTCCTCCCGATGAACCAGGTCAACACCGGCAGCGCGTTCAACAATGTGACGCAACGGGTCGCGAGCTCGCTCGGGATAGCCGTGTTCACCACGATCGCGACCGCTCATACGGCGCAACAGATGGCCGGACGCGCGGCCTTGGTGCCAGCGAGCACCCCAACTCCGCACCTCGGACCGACCGCCCCGCCCGGGGCGGGGTTGTACGCCACCTACCTGGGGACAATGGGCCGGGCGACCATCGGCGCCATGGACGATCAGTTCATCATCGCCGCGGCTATCTGTGTTCTGGGGGCGGTGATGGCGCTCTGGCTGCGCTCCGGCCCCGCCACCCCGGCTCCCGCCACACCTGCTCCCGCCACCTTGTCCCCGGCCGGCTCCACCCCGCCGCAGCAGGTGGCCTCGCCGGTATCCGCCAACGGCGGACCTGTGGCCAACGGCGCCGCCGAGCGTGACTTCATACCGTCCGTCACCACCGCCGGCAATGGCAACCCAGCGCGACAAACCAGCGAGCGCGGGAGTTCAGCGGTCTGATGGCGTGCTCTTCGAGCCGGGCTTCCCGCCGCCCGACTCATCACGACCACAGTCGCCCCCAGCATGATCACACACATTGCCCGCGGCCAGAACCTCGCCGTCACCCGCACTCCCGTCGGGTTCAAGCACATCGTCACCGCCCAACACGAGCAGCCCGGCATCCCCACGCTCGGCGTCGAACCCAACGGAGCCCTCGCCTGGAGCGGCAACGGGGACCGCGGCTACTTCGAACGCGACAGCCTCGCGGCCCTGGCCACCATCTACCGCCCTCGGGGGTATGCTCAACGGTATGGCTGGGCGGAAAACCTCTGTGTCGTTTGACGACGAGACGCTGGACATCCTCGCGCGGCGAGCCGAGGAGGAAGGCATGGACCGGTCGGCGTATCTGGCGCGGCTGGTTCGCCGCGATGATCTGCGGCGGCGGATCGCGGCCGACAGTGCCACCCTGAACGCGGCCGGGTACACCCCAGACCGCGCGACCGCGGTCACCGCTGCTCTCATCGCGCGGCGCCGAGCGGTTGGTTGATGGCGATTCCCCGATTCGGCGAGGTCTGGAACGCCCCGTCAGGCTCGGTGCTGCCCGGTGGGATGCTGTGTCTGGTCGTCTCCAGCGACGGCTACAACCGCATTCGAGGCCAGTACATCATCGTCGAAGTCGTCTCCGAACGGTTGTCCGGTGACGCGATCCTGTGCGATCTCGGGCCGGTCGGCGTCGCGTTGACCGGTGCGCCGTTCACGGTCGGACCC
>JBOHFJ010000143.1:0-11719 GCA_050699655.1 Pseudonocardiaceae bacterium | reverse complement strand
CGACTGGCGTTGGACAGCGCTGCTGTTGAGTTCGGGGGGCTGAGAGCCCCGGAACGGGGCTGAGGTGGGGGTGGTGCGGATTGGGGCGGTGGCGGCTCGGTTTGGGCGGGATCTGGACTTTGACCTGCGGCGGATCGCTACGCTGATCGAGCACGCCCGCCAGTCGGGTGTGTCACTGCTGGTGCTTCCGGACGCCGCGCTCGGCGGCTATCTCGGCACCCTGCGCGATCCCGATCCGGCGGCGTTGCCACCCGCGCTGGCGCTGGATGACCCGCGCGTCCGCAAGGTCACGGCACTGGCCGCGGAGATGGTGGTGTGCTTCGGTTTTTGCGAAGCCGACGGAGACCAGCGGTACAACACCGCGCTGTGCGTGCACGGCGACGGCGTGCTGGGCAGCCACCGCAAGGTGCACCAACCGGCCGGGGAGGCGAAGGCGTATTCGGCGGGTGCGCGTTTCGCCGCGTTCGACACCCCGGTGGGGCGGCTCGGCATGTTGATCGACTACGACAAGACCTTCCCGGAATCGGCCCGCACCCTCACGCTCAATGGAGCCGACGTGCTGGCCTGCTTGTCAGCCTGGCCGACCAGCCTCACCAACCGTGCGCCTCGGCTGGCCCACGACCGCCAAGCCCGGCTGTTCGACCTCTACGACCAGGCCAGAGCCGCCGAGAACCAGGTCGTGCTGGTCTCGGCCAACCAGACCGGCGCGCTGGGCGAACTGCGCTTCCTCGGGCAGGCGAAGGTGGTCGGCCCCGGGGGGGAGATCCTGGCCCGCACCTGGTCCAAGGCCGGCATCGCGACGGCCGAGCTGGACGTCGCGGCCGAGATCGCCAAGGCCCGCCGGGTGTTGCGGCACCTCGATGAGCGCCGGCCCGATGTCTACTCCTGAGCGACTCTCGATTGCCCTGCTCACCTACTCGACCAGGCCTCGAGGCAGCGTGGTGCACACGCTCGCGCTGGCCGAGGCCCTGGCGCACGCGGGCCAGCGGGTGACGGTGTGGACGCTGGGCCGCGGCGGGGATCGCGCGTTCTTCCGCCCCGTCGACCCCCGGGTGCGACTGCGGATCGTGCCGTGTCCCGACGTCGCCGGCGAAGAGTTCGGGCCCCGCGTCCTACGGTCCATCCAAGTGCTGCGGGACGCCTTCGACGGGGGTAACGGTGGCGGGGGTAACGGTGGCTACGACGTGGTGCACGCGCAGGACTGCATCAGCGCGGGTGCCGTCGGCCGCTGCGTACGCACCGTGCATCACCTCGATCACTTCACTACCCCGGAGCTGGCCGCCTGCCACGAGCGCGCCATCGTCACCCCGTTCGCCCATGTCTGTGTGTCCGCCGCGGTCGCCGGTGAGCTGCTCGACGGTTGGGGGATCGCCGCGACGGTCATCCCGAACGGCGTGGACGCCCCCCGGTTCTCCCGCGCGGCTGGCCCGGCCGGCGCCGCCGCCCGGGCCGCATGGCGGTCCCGCCTGGGCCGGTATGTGCTGGCCGTCGGCGGTATCGAACCGCGCAAGGGGTCCCTGGAACTGCTCGAGGCCTACGCGCTGGTGCGCGCGGAGCTGCCCGGCGTGCGGCTGGTGATCGCCGGTGGGGAGACCCTGTTCGACTACCGGGACTACCGAGCCCGCTGGGAACAGCGGGCCGAAGAGCTCGGGGCGGTACTCAAACCGGTGGTGCTGGGGCCGGTGGACCACGACGCGCTGCCCGCGCTGGTGGCCGCCGCCGGGGTGTTCGCCTTCCCGTCCACCACGGAGGGCTTCGGGCTGGCCGCGATGGAGGCGCTGGCCGCCGGGGTCCCGCTGGTCGTGGCGAACTTGCCGGTGTTCCGGGAGATCTTCGCTGGTGTCGCCCGCTTCGCCGACGGCGTCGCCGAGCTGGCGGCGCAGCTGCGCGCCGCGCTCACCGAGCCAGACGCCGGTGCCCGGGAAGCCGGCCGCGCACTCACCGCCCGATACACCTGGTCAGCCGCCGCGCAGCGCCACCTCGCGCTCTACCAGCGCCTCACCGACGGTGCACAAGCATCCATGAGACCCCTCGCGAGCGGGTAACAAGGTGCTCAAGCATCCATGAGATCGTGTCGCGGCTCGGTGGTTTCGGGCAGGAACCACACGCAGACCAGGCTGGCGACCGCCGTCACCAGCACCAGCGCGGCGACCCCCCACGGGATGCCGGGACCGACGGAGAGCGCGGTGGCGACGATCGGTGCCAGGCCGCCGCCGAGCAGGCCGGCCAGGTTGAAGCTGACCGCGGCGCCGGTGTAGCGGACCCGGGTGCCGAACAGCTCCGGCAGGTAAGCGCCCATCGTGACCAGCAACAGGAACCCGATGGCTACCGCGACAATGAACGCCACCGCGACCAGAACCGGGCTGGCGGTTGCCAGCAGCCAGACGAACGGATAGGCCCACCCCGCCGCGAGACCGCAGGCGCTCAGGCAGACCCGGCGGCGGCCCCACCGGTCCGAGGCCGTGCCGATGAGCGGCAGCGGTACCGCAGCCGCTCCGTAGGAGATCATCGCGAGACAGATCATGGTGGTCCCCGGCAGGTGCAGGCGCACGGTGCCATAGGCCAACCCGTACGTGGCGACCAAGAAGATCATTAAGAAGCCCACCGTGGTCGCGCCGACACCCAGCAGCACGGTGCCGGCCCGGTAACGCAGCAACTCCCCCACCGGCACTCGGGCGGTCGCCCGCCGAGCGGCAAGCTCCCGAAAGGCCGGCGTCTCACCCAACGAGACCCGGACGTAGAGGCCGATCACGACCAGCACCACGCTGGCCAGGAACGGCACCCGCCACCCCCACGAGCGGAACGCCGCATCCGACAGCAGGTTCGCCAGCACGAGCAAGACCCCGTTGCCGAGCAGGAACCCCGCAGCCACCCCGAAGATCGGGTAGCTCGCATACCGTCCGCGCTGGTGGGCGGGAGCGTGCTCGGTGGCCAGCAGCACCGCGCCGGCCCACTCGCCACCTACCGCGAGGCCCTGCACGAACCGCAACAGGACCAGCACCAGCGGGGCGGCGATGCCAAGAACAGCGTAGGTAGGCACCAGCCCGACCAGCACCGTCGCCACCCCCATCGCCACCAGGGACCCGACCAGCGTGGTCTTGCGCCCGAATCGGTCACCGAAGTGCCCGAACAACACCCCGCCAACCGGCCGGGCCACAAACGCGGCCGCGACCGTGGCGACAGCGGCGAGCGTACCGGCGGTGGAGGACAGCCCAGGGAAGAACAGCGGGCCGAAGACCAGCGCGGCGACGCTGGCGTAGACGTAAAAGTCGTAGTACTCGACCGCGGTCCCGGCGGTCGTGGCCGCAGCCAGCCGAGCCAGTGACTCACCGCCGATGGCGGCTGTCCCGACTGACTCCATTACCAGCGAGCGATCTTCACGAGCCCCGTCTCTCGGAGGGACGCCAACAGACATCAGATCGCCTTTCCCCAGCAGTCAGACCGTCAGTCATCGGGGCGGGTCAACCTCGCCATGCCTACCACGCTCTCGGCGTGTCTCGTACCGACTTCAACCAGTTAGCCGCAGCGGTGCAGGTATCAGCGGGGGGCGACGTGGCGCGGGTGCTCGCCGACCCGGGGGTGTTCTCCTCCGACACGACCCGGGTGATCCAGACGGGGCGGAAACTCAGCATGGGCAACCTCATCGCGACCGACCCGCCACGCCACCAGCAGTTGCGCCGGATGGTCGGTGCGGCGCTGCGCCCGAAGGTCGTCACCGGGCTCGCTGGCCGCATCGCCGAGCTCACCCACGAGCTCCTCGACGCCACCGGCGGCACAGGTGTTAGCGGCGGCACAGGCGAGTTCGACCTCGTCGCCACCCGGCAACCTCCTGGTGGCCGTCCGGCCTCAGAACGTGTACCGGAGCAGCCACATGGAGTCGCGCAGGCCAGGAAACAGCCCCAGCGCGACGAGCAGGATGCGGTAGCGGGCGGAAATGTTGGTTTCCCGAAGCAACTCGACAATGGGGCGCTCCTCGACCAGCCGCAGCCGCGGCTGGTGACGCTCGAGCTCGTGGGGGTCCCCGAGCGTCCAACTGAACGCGGTGCCCGCCCGCCACAGTGCCGGGTGGTGCTTCGACACCGTCGCGACCCAGGGAGCGACCGCGTCGAAGACCACCTGGCCACACGGGAGATGCGCGATCACCTGGTCAAGCAGACGGTGCACCTCGGGCGCGGTCAGATACATCAGCAGCCCCTCGGCGAGCACCAGCACAGGCCGGTCAGTGGGGACCCGAGCCCACCACGATCCGTCGGTGGCTGAGGCGCCAATCGTGACGACACCGTCCCGGGCGGGGTAGAGCCGCTCGCGCAGGCGGAGCACCTCCGGGTAGTCGAGGTCATACCACAGGGCAGTTCGCGGCGGGTCGATCCGGAATGCGCGGCTGTCGAGCCCGCACCCGAGATTCAGCACGACCCCGTCCGGGTACTCGGCGAGAAACCGCGCGGCCCAGTCGTCCAATTGTTTCGACCGTACCGCTACGGTCGGCGCATTGCCGCGCAACGGGGCGAACCGCCCGAAGTCGTAATCGATCCGGCCCAGCAGCTTATCGGCGTACTCGTCACCGAGGATCGGCGTGGCGGCCCTGCTGTCCAGCGCCCATGGTTACCTGAAACGGCTGAGCTGGCTCGCAACGCTATCAGTTTTCCGGTGTGACTGTTCAGCACCGGGCGGTCACCTCCGCCTGGATGTCACTGGCGCGTTCCCACAGGTTCACCAATTGGCCGACGGGTGAATACATGGCCTTGGGTACGACACCGCTGATCTGACGCTCAGTAGTAGTGGCGCAGCGCAGGCCAGAGGCGTGGCCAACTGGCGGTGGTGCCGGAGCAGAGTGCCACGACGGCGCCCTGCTCCTGGTTGGTGATGCCGGTGTCAATAGTGGCGATGGTGTGGCAGTCCCGGAAATAGGTCTGGAAATAGGTCTGGAGGTGGGTGTTGGTAGCGCGGTGGACGAGCACCACCGGGCCGGTGGCGCCCTCGGGCGGGGGTCCCCAGGTGGCGAAGGACATGTGCCCGGAAAACGGTGCCGGAAGACCGAGGCGGCCGGCGTCGTGGACAAGCGCGCCGGCTTCGCCGTAGTTTCCGGTGAAGATCACCGCAGTCGGGCGTTGGGCGGGTGGGATCCGCGCCCAGCCGACGGCGACCGCGTCGGTGAGGGCGGGCCAACCGATCTGCTCACCGAGCTCAGGGTTGATCGCCGGGATCGGGGTGTGCGCGAGCAGGCCGACCGGAAGTAGCGGCAGCGCGATCACCGCGGAGACCGCCAACCCGACCATCCCCGTTGCCGCACCAACCGCTCGGCGGGTCCGGTTTCGGGCGACCCAGTCAAGCACGGGCTGCGCGCCCGCGGCCAGGGGTGCGAGCAGTAGCGGCAGCACGTAATAGGGCTTGCCACCGACGCCGAGGACGACGAGGGCTCCGATCAGGTAAGCGAGCGCGGTGGGACGGGCCCAGCGCAGCGCGGGGTCGCGCATGAGCTGACCCAGGCCGGCCACCCAGACCGGGACCAACACCGGGGACAGGTAGACCAGCTGCTCGGGGATGAACAACAGCCGGTTGCGCCTGCCGTCGGTGGCGCTGATGCCGGTGGCGACTGTGTATTCGGGCCAGCCGTGACCGGCCTGCCACACCACGTTCGGCACCAGCCCCGCCACGGCGATCACGGCGCCGAGGACCAGCCACCGACTGCGCAGCGTCTCCCGTGGTCCCGCAGCCAGGACGCTCGCCCCGAAAGCGCCCCCGTAGAGCAGCACGAGATCCTTGGTGAACAGCCCGACCGCGACCACGGCGCCAATCGCGCACCACCAGCGGGCCTGCCCGGTGCGCAGCAGCCGCAGTACCAGCCACCCCAGACCCGCCGCGACCAGCAGGTCGACCGAGGCGGTGGCGACCATGTGCGACGCAACCAGCACATACGCCGACCCGGCGACCGCTGCCGCGGCGAGGACCTGCCCACCCCGTCGGGCACCCATCTCGCGGGCCATCAGCCCGGTCAGCATCACAGTGCCCGCACCGGTCACGGTCTCGACGACCCGCAATCCGGCCGGGGTCGCCCCGAACACCGCGGTGGACAGCCTCGCCAACAGCGGGGTCAACGGCGGTTGATCCACATACCCCAGGGCCGGGTGCGCCCCAGCCGCCAGGAAGTACAACTCGTCGCGATGAAAACCGTACCGGCCCGACACCACGGTCAACACCACCGCCATAGCGACCGCCACACCGAGCACCAAGGCCCACGCGAACCCCGGCAGAGACGCCGGGGCGGGGTTCCTGCCCGGCTGGTCGAGCAACGCTCTCATGTGCTGGTCGTTTCTCTTTACCTCATCAATGGCGATGATGTCTCACGACCGCGGACCCTCGCGCAGCCGACGCACGGGCTGGTGCAGCGTGAAAGCTCGAGGGCACGGCCTGGGCTCGAGCGCCCAGGCCGTGCCCTCGAGCTTGTGGGGCAGAAGGTCAGAAATTAATGAAGCTGGCGGTACCCGTGAGCGGTGTGACCGTGTAGAGCTCAGTCTGGCCCAGGTTGAACACCGGCACCAGCGAGAAGCGATGAATCGTGGTGATCCCCTCCGTGGAGATGGCGAGGCTGGGCACCGAACCCAGGTTCACCGTCGGCACGAGCAGCGTGAAGGTCGTGCTTCCGTTGTCGATGGTCGTGAGGATAGTGACGGTCACCAGGGTGCCGATCTCGGTGTTGACGGTGCGGATCTGATCACCTTCGAAGGTCAGGGTCCGCACAGCGTCCTGATAGACGAAACGCGGCTTTCCGCCGAAGGTCGTCGTCGAGTAGGTGATGTGGAGCAGGACTCCCTGAAGCTGGTAAAAATCCGGAGTCGTGATGGGAAGCTCAGCACTCGCTGCTGTTCCCTGAGCGGTAGTCATGTGATGTCCCTTCATCGGGTGCTCAGGCGCCACCGGCTGCCGCGCAGACATCTGGCGGGCGGGGCTGTCCTGACCGCGTGCGGGTCTGAAGAGTTCCGGCGGCGATGCGCTGATACCGGACTGGCTGCGTGTCCTCCGCCACGTCACAGCGCTTCGTGACGCGGTCGCGGTCGTTGGTTGGGTAGCCCCGACGCATGACCGCACCCGCAACTACCACGCCGACCGGGTGCCCAAGCCGTTCGCCGCTGAGGCGGGGCCAGCCGCACCCTGGTTCGCCCAGCCTGGTGGCGGCGAGCGATACCAACTCGATGGCGCGTTGCTGCTCGGCGGACCGGCCCGCCCCAACGTCAAGTACCTGATCGACAATGGTTACCCGCAGCGGCTGAACTGACCTACAGCGCCATCGGGGCGCTCGGCCAGGGAGGATTCGGATCGACTTCCTGGTCATAGTCGACACCAGGGACGGCGAAGCCGTACAAGCGGCGCACCTCATCGCGGAACCAGTCGACGTCGGCGAGCTCGGTGATGTTGTCCGAGGTGGCCGCCCGCCACCGGGTGGTCACCTCCGCTTGAACGTCACTGGCGAGTTCTCGCTGATCGAGGCGGATTTGGTCGTGATCGTCGCGGTCCAGCCGGGTGGTACCGACGAGTTGATCCCACAGGTCCATGAATTGCTCGATGGGCGAATACATGGCCTTTCCCATGACACCGCGCAACAACCCAACGTACAGGGCGATACCGGGGATCGCGGTGGAGGACTGCGTGACGGCGGCACCATTGACCGAGATCAGCGCGCGCCCGCCGTGGTTATTGGCGAGCCGCGCGCCCAGAGTTGTCGCGGTCTGTTCCAGGTGTGTTTTCGCGGCACCAATCGTGCCGCGCCGGTAAATCGCCGAGGTCAGTTCGGAGCCGACATAGGACAGAGCGACCGTCTGGAAACCGGGCCGGAGCAGGTCGCGCTCGGCCAAGGCGTCGACCCAGCGCGCCCAATCCTCCCCGCCCATGACCTTCACTGTTTCCTCGACGTCAGCGCCTTCGGCGGCCGGGACCTCGATCTCCCGCAGTAGCGGGGCACCGTCGTCGTCAAACACCAGCGTCTTGGTGCGATATGCCCGCCCGATCGGCTTGATGACCGATCGGTAGGTCTTTCCGCTGACCGGATCGACGCGGCGGGGGGCCGCGACACTGTAAATCAGGTAGTCAACTGCCCCGAACCGCTGGGTGATGAGGTCCAGCACCTCGGTCTTGGTGGCATCGGCGAAACAGTCGGCGTTGACGAACTCCATGTGCGTACCGGCTCGCGCCGCCAGCTGGGAGGTCTCGATGGTTCGATACCAGCCAGCGGTGGCCGTCCGCCGATCGGTCCACGATTTCTCGTAGCACACTCCCACGCCACGAATGCCGTATCTGGCGAGTCCCGCGATCGTCGCGGCCAGTCCGTACCCGGCGCTGGAGCCGATGATCAGCGCGACAGGGTTGCGGTGTGTGTCAGCGGCGCGGACCTGGGACCACATGTCCGCCACACTCTGGGCGCATCCGGCGGGGTGGGAGTCGAGCAGCAGAAAACCGCGGCCGGTGGGGCGGATAACGCGTGTGGTCATGAGGCGCCTATCGACATCGGGAACGGTGGTGTTCAGGTGGCTGGGTACGGGCGTTCGTCGCGTTGCTGAGGCAGTGGCCTGGCCAGCGTATCGACCGCCGTCCATCCCCTGCCGGCGTGCTCTGTGAATGCGGCTCTTCCCGGTGCGCAGGGGAACGTTGCGCTGACGTGCGATGCCGTGATCGGAGTACCGTTTAGCCCGCCATCAGCGGAAAGCAGCAGGTGCGGCAGGGGGGAAGAGCACGTGCAGGACAAGGCGCGCAGCCTCAGGCAGGAGCAGGTCTGGCTCACGGCTGACCTGCGGAGTGCGGGCAAGACCTGGGTTGAGGTCGCCGCAGTCGTACTGGGAGGTCTGGCCCAGCGCCACCGGCCATGCGCCGTCCCTGAACGTTCTCGGCAAGCTGGCGCGGCTGTATGAGTGCAGCGTGAGTGACCTCGTGGTGGATCTGGCCGATTTCCGGCACCATGACAGCGCACATCACACACTGGCGGCGAAGAATGAGATCGTGGTCACCCAGCAGGTAGAATCACTATTCGCCGACATTTTCGGGCAAGAGAACAGCGATGGTGGTATGCTGTCACCGTCAGTTCTGTCACGAGGTGTCGCGGTATTGGCGCGTCGGCTGGAAGAGATCGATTTCGTCGAATTGACCCGGGTGATCGTCATGTGGACACAAAGGCTTCGGTTCCGCCGTGAACCGCCGCGAGCTGCTGTCCAAGCTGAGCGCGGCATTGATGCTCGCGACCGCCGCGCCGTTTTTTGACGCGCTTGATCCGAAGGAACGCGAACGGGTCACCCAAGTGGTCCAGGGTGCCACGGGCTTCAACGAGCCCGCGCTTCGCTATTGCGAAGGGATGGCGAGCGCTCTTCGTCAGCAAAACCAGGCGCTCGGCCCTCGGCTCGTGCTGCAGAGCACCCTGGGCTATCGGGATGTCGCGGGCCGTCTCGCTCACTCGGCGCCATCGGAGCTTCAGCAACGCGCGATATCGGTGTATGCCGAACTGACGCAGCTCGCCGGCTGGATGTCCTTCAACCTAGAGGATTACCGTGGCGCCCGGGAATATTACGACGATGCCCGCAGCGCTGCTCACGACGCCCAGAACGTCGAGCTGGTCACCTATACCTTGTGCTCAATGAGCTACCTCGCCACCTGGCAGGGCAAGCCGCGAGTCGGCATTGACCACGCGATCGTCGCCCAATCGTGGGCCGCGCGGACCGATAGTCCGCGAGCTGAGGGATACGCCGCTGATGTGGCGGCGCGAGCGTGTGCGGCCGACCAGCAGGCCAACACCTGCCGAAAGAAACTGGACGCCGCACAGGCCACGCTTGCCGCGATCGGCGCTGACGACGGAGACCCTCGGTGGTGGCACTGCTTTAACGAGTCAGTTTTCTGGGGGACGACGAGCGACTGCGCCTTGCGGCTGGGTGATCCCGAGCGCGCCCTGGAAACGGTGTCGAAGTCGCTCGCGGTCTCGGACCCGGCCGATGTCCACAACCATGCCTTCAGGATGCTCTTCCAAGCTGGCGCGTTCGTCCAGAAAGGCGAGATCGCCGAAGCCAGCCGCGCCGTCGGTGAGGTGGTCACGCTCACCGCCACCCACACCTCGCTGCGCATTCACCAACGCACCACCGAACTGCGGGCGGCCCTGGCGCCGTGGCAGCGCAGCAAGCCGGTACGCGAGCTGGACGAACTCATGGCGACCCATTCTCCCTCGCCACGCGGCAGCGGCGGCACAGAGCACGGGTGACAATGAATCGTCTCTCTTACGGAGACTTGTAGTCGTTCGTGACGATCACGATCAGGCCGGGGTCGGCGTTGGCGATGCCCGGGAACCGGGGCTCGACCCGCATTCCGAACTGCGCGCCGAGCGCCTCGGCGTCGGCGCGCTGCTCGGCGCTGTCCTGGTAGTACGCGGTGCTCGTCGGGATCGTCCCGCGCGCGTAGTTTCCGACCTCGACCACCGTCCACCCGGCGGCGGTGAGATCCCGCGCGGCGCGGGCGGCTAAGCCGCGGATGGTGCTGTTGTTGTAGACCCGAACCTGGCCATGACTGGTAGCGGGACTCACCTGTCCGGAACCCTGGGCGCCGGCTGGCGCGCTCTCGCCGCCATCCTGCGGGCCGGGCGGGGTTTCCACCGGCGGCTGCGCGGGGACCGAGGACATCGGCGGCGGGTAGGGGATGGTGGACGGGTTCGCCGGTGCGCTGGCGGGAGCCCGCATCGGGGGGCGCCCGGTGGCCGTGTTCGGCTCACCACGAGTGAGGGTCACCAGTGACCCGATGACGAAGGCGAGCACCGCGAGCAGCAACAGCGCCAACCCTGCGGTGCGCAAGCGCGCGCGGCCTCCGGTCCCGTTCGGGATTCCCATGCGCTAGCGCGAGTCGGCGCTGAGCCGGCGCGCGGCCCGGGCCCGCTGGCGGCCAGAGCGAAGCCGGCGCAGCCGCTTGACCAGCATCGGGTCAGCGGCGAGCGCCTCCGGCCGGTCGATCAGGCTGTTCAGGGCCTGGTAGTAGCGGGTGGCGGAGAGGTCGAACAGCTCCCGGATGGCCTGCTCCTTGGCTCCGGCGTACTTCCACCACTGGCGCTCGAAGGCCAGCATCTCGCGCTCTTGAGAGCTCAAGCCCCTGGTGAGATCGGACTGGTGGTCGATCGGGTGCAGCGCCGGTGCGGCGTCCATTGCGCTCCTCGGTTCACGATCCCGCGCCTGGAGAATCTTGGAAAATCACAGTGATGTGATTCTGCCAGGCATTGAACCACGAGGCGGGCGCAGGCGGGCCGACGGCGCCCCTCGCGCGCACGGCTGGGCAGGCCAGCGTTACTGTTGCTCAGCATGGCTGTCTGCCCGATCCGGATCGTCGGCGACCCGGTGCTGCACACCCCAACCAGACTGGTCACGGAGTTCGGCGAAGCGCTGCACGCGCTGGTCGCGGACATGTTCGACACGATGGCGGCGGCCCAGGGCGTCGGGCTGGCCGCCAACCAGATCGGCGTGGACCTGCGCGTGTTCGTCTACGACTGCGCTGATGAGCAGGGCGAACCCCACCGGGGTGTGGTGGCCAACCCGGTGCTAGAGACCAGCGAGCGGCCCGAGACCATGCCCGACCCCGACCATGACTGGGAGGGCTGCCTGTCCGTACCCGGGGAGTCCTTCCCCACCGGGCGGGCCAGCTGGGCCAAGGTCACCGGCGTCGATGCCGACGGCGCGCCGGTCACCGTCGAGGGCACCGGCCTGCTGGC
>JBOHFJ010000142.1:0-11804 GCA_050699655.1 Pseudonocardiaceae bacterium | reverse complement strand
CCGTACTGCAACCCGGGCGATCCGCCTTCCCAATGCGGCGCCTTGGCGAGGTGCCGGCACCGCTCGGCGGCTACCTCCTACCGAATTCCAGCTCCGCCGAGCTCGGGTTCGTCGTCACGCTCGACGATTCAGATCATTCCACGATCTGGCGGGTGGCGGCCTCGCCCACCCGGATCGAGCCGATCGTACGGGTGCCAGGGCTACTCAACGGGGGCGTGTGGCTCGACCGGGAAGCCGGGGTGTTAGCGCTCAACCAAACTACCGCCAGACACCGTTCCAGCGGTATCCTGGTTGATCTCGCTCAAGGATCCTGGCGACGCATCTGGTCCATATCGGACACGAGCAATGAACGAATCGTGCTCGCCAGCCCCTCGGCGAGGTTGTTGATCGTGACCAGTAACGCGACCGGTGAGCAACGCCTCGGTTGGTGTCTCCTTGGTGATGCCACTGTGCGCTTTCCCGAGATCCTGCACCGGCCGGGGTATCCACGCCAAGCCCTGGCATTGGATGATCCCGGCGAGCGACTGCTGGTGCACGAGGTGCAGGGAGCACTGTCCCGATTGCACATCTACACACTGGCCGAGGATCGGCTCGAGACGCTGAACATCCCGCCGGGTGCGGTCTCGTCCCCCGCCTCGTGGGCCGGAGACCTTGTTCGGTTCCGGTTCTCGACCCCATGCCGACCTCCCACGCTCGCTACCATGAGGCTAGCGTCCAAGAAAAACCCAGCGTCCAAGAAAAACCCAGGGACGAAGCCCCGGTGGTCATTGAGCCGCGATCCCGCGCTGGAAAGCCGGCCTCGGTGCGCTCGGGCCAGTGTGATCGAGCTTCCGGGGCCAGCGGGCCCGATTGAAACGGTCATCTACGGTGGCCCCGACTGGCGGCAATGCCAACGCCTCGTCGTGGCATTGCACGGAGGCCCGCTTTCCTCGTGGCGCTTCGAGTACGAGCCGCTGTTCCATTGCTTGGCCGCGGCGGGGGTGGCCGTGATGGCGCCCAACTACCGCGGCAGCACCGGATACGGCGACACGCATCTGCGCGCGGTTATCGGTAGCTGGGGTGGCGCCGACCTCGATGACGTGCTGATGCTTCGGCGAGGCCTCGACAACGAGAGAGAACCTCGCCAGCTGCCTAAGCCCGTCATTCTCGGCGTGAGCTACGGCGCGTTTGTGGCGCTACTCGCGGCCTGTCATGAACCCGAATTGTGGTCGGCTTGCGTCGCCCTCGCCCCGTTTCTGTCCGGACCGCGCCTGCATGAGAAAACAAGTTGTGCGGCCCGACATCGTGTGGAACAATTGGGGGGACTGCGGAACACGGCTGGCGAGACCCCGCCACGAGATGTGCTACAGGCCTGTGATTCCCTGTCAGCGCCCTTGCTGCTGATGCACGGCAGCAATGACGAAACGATACCCGTAGAGCAGTCGAGGACGCTGCGAAGGCGCCTCATTGAGCTCGGGAGGGCTGAAGGCGCCGACTTCGAATACGTCGAGGTCGACAGGGACCATGCGGGGCTGGTCCGCGCCACGTGCAGCGAGCTGAACCAGCGGGTGGTTCGCTTCTGCTTGGCCCACTCAGGGTTTGGACAGACCCCCAGACCTCGGCCGCACCTGGCGGCCGAAGCAAAGACCTCTTCCCGCCCATGGGAAGTGGAACAGGTAATCACTCACAGAATGAGGAGACACGATGGAGAACTTTGCCCTGGTGAGTTCACTGCACGCGCTGCCCGAGACGGCACCCGTTGAGATCGAAGGGATTCAGTTCGGTGGCGGCAACAACACCTGCCAGTCGAATTGTCTTGCGGTGCTGGGCATTGTCACGACCCTGAACGTTGTCCAGACCGTCTGCGCGATCAGCTCTACCTGCTAGGAGCACGACGCCGACGACCCTCAGCGATTGCTGACGGTAGCGGCTGTGGTTGAGGAACGCTGGGGTTACGGAGACGGTCTGGCGCCTGCCTCCGTAACCCCAGATCGTCGGCCCCGAGGTGAGCTGAGTAGCGGAAGGGACGAAAAGAGAGTGGCCGATGCCTGACTTCATGCCCGGGTGCACGCGGGCGCTGGCCCGGCTCATGGGACCAGAGCGAGCTCCCGGTGCGCTGCGGACCTCGGGCGGCCGGCTGCTCAAGCAGAGCGTGCGGCAGTCCCCGGTGATGGCGGCCACGCTGGCCGCAACCGCGCTCGGCGGCGTCGCCACCAGGATCTTCACTCCCGCCGCGTTGGCTGCCGCGATCGACGCGGCCACCAAGGGACGAGAACGATTCCCCGCGCTGGTGGCGCTGGCGGTGCTGATCGGTGCGGCCGCGGCTGTCGACGCCCTGGACAACTTGCTCAGCGCGTACTACGGCAGCGCGCTGACGGCGAAGCTCCGGCACCGGCTGCTGGACCGGGCGCTGGCGCTCGGGGTACCGGGTCAGCGGCGGTTTGCCGCCGGTGACTTGTTGACTCGCCTGACCGGCAACGCCGGGGTCCCCGCCAACTTCCTTCCCCTGCTCCTGTCGGCGGGATCGACCCTGCTGGTCAGCATCGGGGCGGTGGTGGGCCTCGCGCTGATCGACTGGCGCCTCGCCGCCACGTTCCTGCTCGGCCTGCCGCCAGCGATGGCACTGGTTCGAGGGTTCGTCGCGCAAGCAAGCAATCCGCTCATCCGCTACCAGGAGCTGCTGACCTCGATCATCACCCAGCTGCTCGATGCGCTGCGGGGGGCGCGCACCATCCGGGCCAGCGGCACCTACCGGCAGGAGACGGACCGAATCCTCACGCCCTTGTCGGAGCTGCACGGCACCGGGCGGCAGGTGTGGCTGGCGCAGCGGCAGATCAGTTGGCGGCTGGGACTGCTCGTGCCGATGGTGCAGATACTGGTGCTGTCGGTGGGCGGGTACGGGTTGACCCTTGGCGACATCACCGCTGGTCAACTGGTGGCGGCGGGGTCCTATGTCAGCATGGCGCTGGGCTCGGTCGGATTGCTGGATGCGCTGGTCGCCCTGCTCGGTACCCAGGTGGGGGCCGGTCGGGTGAACGAAGTTCTCGAAGCGCAACCCGCTGTCGCGCCACCGCACCCGGCCGTGCCGCTCCCGCCGGGACCTGGCCGGCTGCAATTGCGCAATGTCACGCTACGGCTGGGCGACCGCACGATCCTGGAGAAGCTCGACCTGTTGGTACCGGCGGGTACGAGCGTAGCTGTGGTCGGGCGCTCGGGCACCGGGAAGAGCGTGCTGGTATCCCTGGTGGGGCGGCTGATCGACCCCGACGAAGGCGACGTGCTCATCGACGGAGTTCCGGTCTGCCGGGTGGAGCTCACCGCGCTGCGTCACACCGTGACCTACGCTTTTGAACGCCCTGCCCCGCTCGGCGCCACCGTGCACGACATGATCGCTTATGCTCGGCCTGACGCATCGCGAGCCGAGGTCACGGCGGCCGCCGCGGCGGCCCAGGCCGACCGGTTCATTCGGTTGCTGCCCGAGGGCTATGACACCCCGCTGGCGAAAGCCCCCATGTCCGGTGGCGAGTTGCAGCGGCTGGGACTGGCCCGGGCCATCCTGGTCGATGCCCGGGTGATCGTTCTCGACGATGCCACGAGCAGCCTGGACACCGCCACCGAGGTGCGGCTGGCCCAAGCGCTCCAGCGGGTACTGGCCGGGCGGACCTCGATAGTGGTAGCTCACCGGGGCGCCACCGCGGCCCGAGCCGACCTCGTGGCCTGGCTGGATGCCGGGCGCATCCGGGCGCTGGCTCCGCACCAGGTGTTGTGGGAGGACCCCGCCTACCGGGCGGTCTTCGCCGACCCCGCCGCCGACCCCGCCGCCGAGCCCGCGCGGCTCACCATTGTCGAAGCGGGGGTAGGAGCATGAGGCTCGCGGCCGGCGCGCGGTTGCTACGCCGTCACCTGCGCCCGCACCGTCGGGCGCTGGGACACCTCGCGGCATGGTCGGCTCTGGAAGCCGTGCCGACGTTTGTTTCCGGGCTGTTCATCGCGGGCGCCATCGACCGCGGCTTCCTCGCCGGCCGTCCCCTCGCGGGCTTTAGCTGGCTGGCGGCGCTAGCCCTGCTCTGGGCGATCGGTGCGGTGGGCACCCGGCAGGCATTTCCGTGGCTCGCCGCGACCGTCGAACCGCTGCGCGACTCGCTGGTCACCGCCGTCGTCACCGCCTCGCTCACCCGGGCGCTGCGGGGGGAGGGGGGAGACACCGGCGGATCGAGCGTCTCGCAGGCCACCGTGCAGGTGGAGATGACGCGCGCACTGCTGTCGAGCCTGCTGCGCAACATGCGCCAGATGCTCGCTGCGGTGCTCGCCGCCGTCGGCGGGCTGGCTGTGCTTTCCCCGTTGCTCGGGCTGGTGGTCGGCTCGTTCGTGGTCGTGGCCCTGGGCGGGTTCGCCCTGTTCATCCCCACCATGGCGGGGCGCTACGAGACGGTCGTGCGGTGCGGTGAGCAGGTCGGTGCGGCCGCCGCCCCGGTGGTCGAAGGGATGCGTGACGTCGTCGTGTACGCGGCCGAGCGACGCGCGGCACGGGAGGTCGGCGAGGCCATTGAGGCGGAGGCCCAAGCCCTGCGGGCCTTCGCGAGGGCGAAAGTGTGGCGGGTGCCCGTGGTGATCGTCGGTGCCCAGCTGCCGATCTTCGTCCTGCTGGCGTGGGCGCCGTGGCTGATCAGCCACCAGCGGATGAGCGTCGGACAAGTCGCCGGAGGTGTCATCTACCTGTTCAGTGGGCTGCAGCCAGCCATCCTGGTGCTGGTCAACGGTGGGGGCACGATCCTGGTGAGCCTCGGAGTGATCCTCAGCCGGCTGGCCGAGATCAGTGCCGATCAGCCCACTGCCGCCGCCCCCCGGTCCGGGCTGGTCCCCGCCGGCCACGACATCGACGTCGACGGCGTGACGTTCGCCTACTCCCCGCACGCCGTGCCCATCGTCACCGACCTCACCCTGCGTATTCCCGAGGGGATGCACCTCGCTGTGGTGGGCCCGAGCGGGGTCGGGAAATCCACTCTCGCCAACCTGCTCGCCAGACTCGCCACACCGCAACACGGCCAGATCCGGCTCGGCGGGCTCGAGCTGGGCCACGCCGATGAGGGTCATCTCCGGCGGGCGGTGGCGCTCATTCCTCAGGAGGCGTACCTGTTCACCGGGACCATCAAGGACAACCTCAGCTACCTGCGGCCGCGGGCCACCCAGGCCGAGATCGACCGCGCGGCGGCCGCGGTCGGCCTCACGGAGTGCGTCTCGCGGCTGGGTGGTTACGACGCCGCTGTGCCGCCCGGCGGCGGCACGTTGTCCCCTGGGGAACGCCAACTCGTCGCCTTGGCCAGGGTCTATCTCTCGCCTGCCCGGGTCGTGATCCTTGATGAGGCTACCTGCCACCTCGACCCGGTTGCCGAGGCACAGGCCGAACAGGCCTTCGCCGAGCGTCCCGGTTCACTCGTGGTGATCGCCCACCGGATCAGCTCGGCGATGCGGGCCGAGCGCATCCTGGTCATGGACGGGGCTGACACCATTCTCGGCAGCCACGACGATCTCCTCGTGAGCAACAGCCTGTATGCCGACCTCGTTGGCTACTGGGATCCCACCATGGCGTCGGCTCGGCTCCCTGTGGTGTCCGGATCGGGCGTAGCGTCTGGATCGGGTCAGTCATGAGCGCGCCGCAACGAAGCGGTTTTCGATTCTCCGTATCCGGTCAGCATGCCGCGTGCCTGGTCGGTGCTGGCTTCGGTGGGCGAGAGGTAGAAGCGTGGACCTTCGGCGAGCGGGTCGTCCGGAGGGCGGTTGCCGAGGGCGAGCCGCAGGCCCGGAGTTGCCAGGTGCTGCCCTTGGACGATGGTCAGCTGCTGCTCGCCCAGCCGGGCGGCGACGTCCACCGAATCCTGGTGTCCACGATGGCCGGCCCGTGGCGGACCCTGGCGCAACTCCGATGCCCCAGTCTGGTCATGCTGGCCCACCCCGCCTCGGGTGCGCTGGCGCTCGCCGCCACCCTCCCAGCGGTCACCACCACGGTGTGGTGGGTGACCCCAAAGGGGACCCCAGAAGAAATCTCAGAAGAAATCTCAGAAGAAATCCCAGCGGAGCTCGAGCAGCGCGAGGTGACCAGGCTGCCCGGGCTGCTCACCGGCGGGACATGGCTGGATGACGCGGGCCGGCGGCTCGCCGTGACCCAGGTTCGCGAGGGGCGCAGCCGCCACCTCGTGGTGGACACCCTGACCGGAGAGAGCTCGCCGCTGGCCGGGCTTGGCACAGAGGTGCGGCCGATCCTGGCCGCCGAGTCTTCCGGGCTGTTGCTCGTCACCGTGGGCCGAGCCCGGTGCGGGTGGGCCAACCTCGACAGCTCGCGGTCGGTCGTCTACCCGGCTGCCCTGGTGAGCACCCCGCGACGCCGGGTCTGGCCGATGGCCCTTGATCCGGCCGGCCAACGGGTGCTGCTGCGGATCAACGAACATCGCCGCTCCGAGCTGGCTGTCTATGATCCCGCGGCAGACCGGCTCGAGAAGCTGGAGATCCCGCCCGGAGTGGTGGGTGATGTCGCGCATTGGACAGCTGACCAGCTGCGGTTCCCCTTCGCCGCAGAGGGCGCATCGTCGGGAATCGCGGAACTTCGAGGTGGTCCCGGCGGCCCCTTCACCCTGCACAGCGGTCCAGTCACCCTGCACCGCGGCCCCCCGCCGCCCCCCGGTGCGCCCGCGCGGCCGCTGGCGGAGCTCGTCCGGCCGCCGGTAACCCACCCACTGGAACCGCTGAGTGCCGAGGAGGTCGCCGCCGCCTCGGCCATCCTCACCCGGGATCGGGATCTTGACCGGGCGACGCGGTTCGTCACGATCGAGCTGCACGAGCCGCCGAAACGCGCGGTACTCGACGGTCCGCGCCCGGATCGTGAGGCGTTCGTGGTGCTGCGCGACCGGGACCAGCTGAGCACGATCGAAGCGGTCGTCTCCCTCACCCGCGATGCTGTGCGTTCGTGGCGCGAGGTGCCGGGCGTGCAAGCCATTGTCACCGTGGAGGAGCTCGCCGAGTGCGAAGCCCTGATCCGCGCTGACCCACGCTGGATGGAGGCCATGCTGCGCCGGGGTGTCACCGACTTCTCGCTGGTGCGGATTGACCCATGGGCGGTGGGCAACACCGGCCCGCGGGACGATGCCACCCAACGCCGGCTGCTCCGCATGCTGTGCTTCGTCCGATCCGGCCGGGACGACAACGGTTACGCCCACCCGGTGGAGGGCCTGGACACCGTCGTCGACCTGGATTGGATGGAGGTGGCCGAGATCGTGGACCACGGGGTCGTCCCGCTGCCGCCGATGCCGGGTAACTACCTACCCGAGCTGCTGTCCGAGCCAGCCAACGTGCCGAGTTTCGACCGGCTGCGGGACGACTTGCGACCGATCGACATCACCCAGCCGGAGGGCCCGAGCTTCACCGTGGACGGCCATGCGATCGCCTGGCAGAAGTGGCGGCTGCGTTTTGGCTACACCCCGCGCGAGGGGTTGATCCTGCACCAGGTTGGCTACTTCGACCAAGGCCGGGTCCGGCCGATCCTCTACCGGGCGTCGTTGTCTGAGCTGTACGTCCCCTACGGTGACCCCAATCCGACTCATCGGGTCAAGAATGTGTTCGATGAGGGCGAGTGGGGCCTCGGGTTCATGCTCAACTCCCTCCAGTTCGGGTGTGACTGCCTCGGGGAGGTTCGCTACTTCGATGTCGTGGTCAACGACGGGGACGGCAACCCGGTCGTGCTGCCCAACGTCATCTGCCTGCACGAAGAGGACTACGGAATCGCGTGGAAACACACCGACTTCAGTACCGGGAGAGTCGAGACGCGTCGCCAACGACGCCTGGTGCTCTCGTGCGTCGCCACCGCCAGCAACTACGAATACGGGTTCTACTGGTACTTCTACGTGGATGGCACGATCCAGTACGAGGTCAAACTCACCGGTATCCTGTCCACCGGCGCCGTGCTCGACGATGCGGTGCCGTTTTCTGGGCCGCTTTGTGGGACGCTTGTCGCTCCTGGCCTGTACGCCCCCAACCACCAGCACTTCTTCAACGTGCGGCTGGACATGTGCGTCGATGGTGAGCGCAACTCGGTCTACGAGGTCGACGCGGCCGCGCTTCCCGTCGGGCCGGGCAACCCCGCGGCCAACGCCTGGGTGGCCAACCCGACCTTGCTGGCCAGCGAGAGCCAGGCCCAGCGCGACATCAACCCGCTGATCGGCCGGTACTGGACGGTGGTCAACCCGTCGGTTCGCGGTGATCTCAACCAACCCGTGGGCTACAAGCTGGTGCCCGGGGAGAACATCCTGCCCCTGGCGCGGGAAGGGTCGCAGACCCAGCGACGGGCCGGCTTCGCTTACCACCACCTCTGGGTCACCGCCTTCGACCCGGCGCAGCGCTACGCGGCAGGTGATTATCCCAACCAGCGATCCGGCGATGACGGCCTGCCGGTATACATCCAGGCCGACCGCCGGTTGGCTGACAGTGATGTCGTCGTCTGGTACACCTTCGGCGCCCACCACGTGCCCCGCCCGGAGGACTGGCCGGTGATGCCGGTATGCGCCGTGGGGTTTCACCTCAAGCCGGTCGGCTTTTTCAGCGGCAACCCCGCTCTCGACCTACCACGACCCTGCCATCGGGTCCAGTATCAGTAACCGTAGTCCGGTGTTTCGATCACGCGCACGAGGTTGGGTCGTAAGCTGGTCAGGTGGTACTCGTGGTCGAAGCGCACGTATATCTGGTCGAAGTCCCGGCCGATGACTTGGCCTTTGTGGTTAAGCCGGTCCGGTAGTGCACTCCCCCCGATCGATCTGTTGTGTGGAAGGTGGCGGCCCCGCGAGGGTCACGCCCGAGAAGCGGGGCCGCCACCACTCACCGCCACCCTGAGCTTTGAGGCGAAGAGCGGCGGCGTGGAGTGACTCTCTCAGCTCAGGACATGCCCCGCATACAGCAAATCGCGCGTATGTCAAGGATGTATTCAAGAGCGGATTCGGGGGTGGATTCGGATCCCTCGCTAGGGGCTGCCGGTGCCCACCAGGGTGGCGATCCGGTGCCGCAGGTGCGTGACCTCATCGAGGTGCTGGTGGGCGGCGGCGTAGTGGGCCAGCTCGCGTAGTTCCTCGATGGCTTGGCGGGAGTGGATGGTGCCGGCGATGTCGAGTGCCGCGTGTCCGAGGGCGGCGGCCTGGAGCGGGTCACCGGTGACCATCGTCTGACCCGAATCCGCGAGTAGTGGGGCGACACGGCCGTTGGTTGGTGATGGGTGCCGCTGTGACCTGGGATGATGTCGGTTGCGATTCAACATGGCATCTCAGGGAGAGGACACCCATCGGGTGGATACGTTACGGGATATGCGTCGGTTGCGGCGGCGGGTGCGCATCGGCGCGCCGGATGCGTCGCTGACCCGGGTGTCGGGGATGGCGGCGGTGTGCGAGCTGGTCGATCGACTGGGCATGGTCAAGTTGTTGGATGCCGTGATTGGTCCGATCAAGACACGGCGGCGGGGGTATTCCGCTGGGTAGCTGCTGGTCGGGTTGGCGTGCGCGCAGTTGGCTGGAGAGGACTTTCTGGTTGGGCTGGATCGCCAACGGGCTGATGTGGCTGGTCAGGTGCTGTCGCCGGTGGCCGGGTTGAGCTCGACCACCGCGGCTGGGCTGGCGCGGAGGGTTACCGAGGGGCAGTGGCGCGCGGTGGAGACCGGGATCGGCGAGATTCACACCGCGATGCTCGCGGCGCTGCCACCAGCGCGGGCGGCGGCGCTGTGCGAGGAGGTCACGATCGATCTGGACACTACCGATGTGGAGGTTTACGGGCGTAAGAAACGCGGGGTCGCGTTCAACTACCAGGGGCAACGCTGCGGGCGCCCCCACGTGGCGAGCTGGGCGCAGACCGCGACGGCGCTGGCCGCGGACCTGATGGCCGGCGACGAAGACCCCCGCGGCCACGCCCCCGAGCTGCTGCGCCGGGCGCTGGCCGCGCTCCCGGCGGCGACGCGGTCGGGGCGGATCCGGCTGCGCGCTGACGCCGGCTACTTCGCGGGGGCACTGGCCCGGGCCGCGATGGTGGCCGGTGTGGAGTTCGCGATCGGCGCCAAGCGCATCGCGCCACTGTGGCGACTGCTCACCGGCCTGGTCGAGACCGACTGGACCGACGCCAGTGACATGCCCGGCGCGCGGGTCGCGGTCACCGACTACAGCCCGGACTGGTAGCCGGCCGCGACCCGACTGCTGATCCGCCGGGTGCGCCTGGACCTGGGCGCCGGGCAGGTCTCGGCTGACCCCCGCTCTCGGCGCCGCCGCACCCTGCACCCCGACCAGCGCGCCCTGCCCCTCACGGCGCTGGCTGAGCTCGACGCGGTGTACGGCTACTCGTTCATCGTCACCAACCTCGACGTCTCCACCCCAGCCAAAGCCACCGCCATCGAACACTGGTACCGGCACCGCACCGAGATCGAAAACATCTTCCGCGACAGCAAACACGGCGCCGCGCTACGCCACCTCCCCTCGGGATATCCCCAGGTCAACACCGCGTGGATGTGGGGCGCGCTCCTCGCGACCAACATCGCCGGCTGGCTGCACCACCTCACCGCCGCCCCCGGACCCCACGGGCGGCTACTCGGCCACGGCGTCCGCGAGGACCAAGCCATGATCGCCACCCTGCGACACAAGTTGATCCGCGTACCCGCCCGCCTCATTGATCACGCCGGTGCGCTCGACCTGCGCCTACCACCGGGATACCACCTGCTCGAAAAGATCCTCGCCCGCCTCCGCGCACTCCCAGCAACGTCCTGACCAGGCCAAAGCGCCCTAAGCACACCGGAACCCGCCACCCGAGGCGCCACTCGGGCCTTTGGGTTACCAAAAACCCAAAATACACCCCCAAAATGATCAACAAACCTGAGGTGAGATCAATTCGGCGCTAACTCGCGGATTCGGGTCAGAGTGGCCAGCTTGGTCAGGCAGATCGCCCGGGAGCGGGTGTTATTAGTGTCGGAGAACGCGGCCGCCGCCGCCGCGAGTCGGTGGGTGGCCTCGCCGGGGTCACGGCCCAGCATCGCCAGGTCGACCAGGGAGTGTCCGGTGAGGTAGGCATGGCGTGCGGCGTTGTAGAAGGCCATGACCGGTGGCTCATTGCCTGGGGTGAAGTGCGTGAAGTGCTCATCGGCGGTGCCGATGGCGGTCAGTGCCTCGTCGACCCGACGCATCTTGGCCAGCGCGCGGCCCCGGTCGACGTGCAGCACGGCCCGTCCGGTCGGCGTGAGCCGATCAGCGCGGACCAGAGCCAGTTCGGCCAGCGTAAGACCGTCATCGGGCTGCCCGGTCCACATCGCCTGTACCGCCATGCCCGACAGTGCCTCAGCGCGCAGGGGCCAGTCCTTGGCCTTCTCGGCGCAGGCCACCGCGAACCGGTACACCCGGCGGCCCTCCTCATGGCGTTGGAGTCCACGGCCATGTTTCCGACGATCTTGGCGAGGTACCCGACCGCTGAGTGCAGCTCGGGGCGCAGCCGGTCCGGGCAGGTGGCCTTCAGCAGGCCTGCTGACCAGCGCAATTGACCCATGGCGGCCTCCCGGACCACCCCGCCACCGTAGGCGCCGCTCCACGACTCGAACGCCTGCGTGGCGGCGCGGGTCTGTTCGATCTCGGTGGCGCCGATCCGCGCGGGGATCGGGGTGGGCTCGCTGTCTCCCAGGGCTTCCAGGAGCGTCGCTAGCGGTTCCAGGCCGGCGAGGGCGCCCACACCCAAGGCGGTGGCGTCGTGGAGGAACTCTTGCCGTTTCACGGGGTCCAGTTTCACTGCCGTACGGCGGGAATGGGCGTTGACGAACCCCAAAT
>JBOHFJ010000141.1:0-11822 GCA_050699655.1 Pseudonocardiaceae bacterium | reverse complement strand
GGGCAGCTGTGGAAAATGGTCGACCGACCGAACCTGATGATCAAAATTCCGGCGACGGTGGAGGGGCTGCCAGCTATTGCGGGCACCCTGGCCGACGGGATCAGCGTCAACGTCACCTTGGTCTTCTCGGTGGCGCGCTACCGAGAAGTGGTGGCGGCGTTCTTCGCCGGCTTGGAACGAGCCCGGGCCAACGGGCACGACCTGGCCGGGATCGCCTCCGTCGCGTCGTTCTTCGTATCCCGGATGGACACCGAGGTGGACCAGCGACTGGAGGCGATCGGCACCGCGGCGGCTCTGGCGTTGCGCGGCCAAGCCGCGGTGGCCAACGCCCGGTTGGCGTACGCGGCTTACCAGCGGGAGTTCGCGACGCCCCGGTGGGGTCAGCTGGCGGCGGCCGGGGCACGCCCGCAACGGCCGCTATGGGCGTCCACCGGGGTGAAGAACCCGGCTTACCCGGACACCAAGTACGTCACCGAGTTGATCGCGCCGGGAGTGGTGAACACCATGCCGGAGAACACCCTGCTCGCCCTGGCCGACCACGGTGAGGTGCCCGCTGCCCTGGTGTCGGGCGCCGCCGAGCAGGCCCAGCGCACCATTGATGCGCTGGCCGAGGTGGGAATCGACCTTGATGATGTGTTCAGCGTGCTCGAGCGCGAGGGTGTAGAGAAGTTCGACGCGTCCTGGGCCGAGCTCGGCAAGACGGTGGCCGGACAGCTCAGCAAAGCGGCACCGAGTTCGGAAGGCTGACCGCCGATGTCACAGGGTGATCTGTCACAGGTTGAACTATCACATGTTGATATGGCCCCCGCCCTGGCGGGTGCGGCTCAGGCATGGGTGGACAAGCTCGTCACCGAGCGGGTGGCCTCTGCGCTGGCCAGCCAGGATCCGACGCTGTGGGGGCCAACGGCTCAGCCGGAGGCCGCTCGGCGGCTGGCCTGGGTGGCGCTGCCGGAGACCTCCCGACCGTTGCTGGCCACCATCGAGACCTTGCGTGCTGACCTGCGCCGCGCCGGCATCGATCGGGTGGTGCTGGCCGGGATGGGTGGCTCGTCGCTGGCACCGGAGGTGATCTGCGCCACCGCCAAGGTATCGCTGACCGTGCTGGACACCACCGATCCCGGCCAGGTGGCCGACGCGCTGGCCGGGGACCTAGAGCGCACGGTGCTGGTGGTGTCGTCCAAGTCAGGCTCCACGGTGGAGACCGACAGCCACCGGCGGATATTCGCCGCCGCGTTCGCCGCGGCCGGGCTGGACCCGGCGGCGCACCTGGTGGTGGTGACCGACCCGGGTTCCCCACTGCAGCGGATCGCGGAGGAGGAAGGCTACCGGGCAGTGATCACAGCCGATCCGAACGTGGGCGGGCGCTACTCGGCGCTCACCGCCTTCGGTCTGGTCCCGGCCGGTCTGGCCGGGGCGGATATCGCGGGCCTGCTGGCCGACGCGGCCCGGCAAGCCCCCTCGCTGGCCACCGACGACCCGGCGAACCCCGCACTGCGGCTGGCCGCCGCGTTGGCCGCCGCGCACGGCGCCGGTGCCGAGAAGGTCGTGCTCGCCGACACCGGTTCGGGAATCCTCGGCTTCTCTGACTGGGCCGAGCAGCTCATCGCTGAGTCCACCGGCAAAGACGGCACCGGCCTGCTGCCGGTCGTGGTGGGCAACCCCGCCGCGCCGGGCTTCGCCGACGCCGGCCCGGACGCGACCCCAGTCGCGATCGGCCCGGCTGGGGCGGCGGCCATAGTAGCCGTCACCGGCACGCTGGGTGGGCAGATGCTGCTCTGGGAGCACGCGATCGCGCTGGTCGGCCGACTGTTGGGGATCAACCCGTTCGACCAGCCGGACGTGGAGGCCGCGAAGGCCGCCGCCCGCTCCCAGCTCACGGGTGCCGCCGGGCCCACGCCCGCGTTCGTCGACGGTGCCGCCGGGCCCACGCCCGCGTTCGTCGACGGTGCCGTCGAGGTGCACCCCGTCGGCGACTGGCTGCCGACCGGCGTCACCACGCTGGGCGGCGCGTTGCGGGCGCTGGTCTCGGCCACTCCGCAGCGGGGCTATCTCGCGGTGCAGGCGTATCTGGACCGCGTCGCCGACGCCTCGGCCGCGGTGCTCCGCACCGAGCTGGCCCGCCGCACTCAGCTGCAGACCACCTTCGGATGGGGCCCGCGCTTCCTGCACTCCACCGGTCAGTACCACAAGGGCGGCCACCAAAACGGGGCGTTCCTGCAGCTGACCGGTGCCCTCGAGGCGGACATCCCAGTGCCGGGAGCGGGATTCACTCTCGGCGAGCTGCAGCGGGCCCAAGCGCTAGGGGACGCTGACGTGCTCGCCGCGCACGGCCGTCCCGTGCTGCGGCTGCACCTGCGCGACCGGCCGGCCGGGCTGGTCGCTCTGGTGCACGCGCTGTGGGAGCAAGCATGAGCGCACCAGGTAGGTCACCGGATGGGTGGGTAAATCCGCTGTTGGACGACCGGGACAAGCGACTTCCCCGGATCGCCGGCCCGTGTGGCGTCATCATCTTCGGCGTGACCGGGGACCTGTCCCGCAAGAAACTGATGCCGGCGATCTACGACCTGGCGAGCCGCGGCCTGCTGCCGCCCGGTTTCGCGTTGGTCGGGTTCGCCCGCCGGGATTGGGAGAACGAGAACTTCGCCGAGCTGGTCCACGACGCGGTTCGAGAGCATGCCCGCACCCCGTTCCGGGAGGAGGTCTGGGCTCGGCTGGCTGAGGGCATCCGCTTCGTGCCGGGCAGCTTCGACGACGACGCCGCCTTCGACGATCTTACCTCCGTGGTCGCGGAGCTCGATCAGGAACGGGGCACCGGCGGCAACCACGCCTTCTACCTGTCCATCCCACCCGCGATGTTCCCCGTGGTGCTCAAGCAGCTGGCCCGCACCGGCCTGGCGGAGCACAAAGGTGACCAGTGGCGCCGAGTGGTGATCGAGAAACCGTTCGGGCACGACCTGCGCAGCGCCCGGGAACTCAATGGCATTGTCAGCGACGTCTTCACCGAGCGGTCGGTGTTCCGCATCGACCACTACCTCGGCAAGGAGACCGTTCAGAACATTCTCGCGCTGCGCTTCGCCAACCAGCTCTACGAGCCGATCTGGAACAGCCACTACGTGGACCACGTGCAGATCACCATGGCCGAAGACATCGGGCTGGCCGGTCGGGCAGGTTACTACGACGGCATCGGGGCGGCCCGGGACGTGATCCAGAACCACCTGCTCCAACTGCTGGCCCTCACCGCGATGGAGGAACCGCTGTCGTTCTCCCCCAAATCGCTGCGCGGCGAGAAGATCAAGGTGCTCTCCGCGACCACGCTCGCTGGGCCGCTGGACGAGACCACCGCACGCGGCCAGTATACGGCCGGCTGGCAGGGCGGCACCAAAGTCGTCGGGGTGCTCGAGGAATCCGGCTTCCACCCGGGCTCCACCACCGAGACCTTCGCCGCGATCACGCTGCGGGTGAACACCCGGCGCTGGGCTGGGGTGCCCTTTTTCCTCCGCACCGGCAAGCGCCTGGGTCGGCGGGTCACCGAGATCGCGGTGATCTTCAAGCGGGCCCCGCACCTGCCCTTCTCGGAAACCATGACCGAAGAGTTGGGGCAAAACGCCCTGGTCATCCGGATTCAGCCGGACGAGGGCGTCACCATCCGGTTCGGCTCCAAGGTGCCCGGCACCGCAATGGAGGTCCGCGACGTCACGATGGACTTCCGTTATGGCACGGCGTTCACCGAGTCCTCGCCGGAGGCCTACGAGCGACTTCTGCTGGACGTGCTGCTCGGGGAGCCGTCGCTGTTCCCGGTCAACGCCGAGGTGGAGCTGTCCTGGGAGATCCTGGACCCAGTGCTCGAACACTGGGCGGAGCAGGACGGGCCCGAGCCGTATGCCGCGGGCACCTGGGGGCCACTGACCGCTGACCGGATGATCGCCAAAACTGGACGGACCTGGAGGCGGCCGTGATCGTCGATCTGCCTTCCACGACCACGTCGGCGGTGAACCACGCGCTGATCGACATCCGGGAGCGCGGTGGTGCGGTGGCGCTGGGCCGGGTGCTCACGCTCGTGATCATCACCGATGACTCCGCGCAGGTGGAACAGTCGATCGAGGCCGCCAACGAGGCCAGCAAGGAGCATCCTTGCCGGGTGCTCGTGGTGGCCCGGGGCCTCAAGCGGGCCGGGACTCGGCTGGACGCCCAGATCCGCGTCGGTGGCGACGCCGGCGCTTCGGAGGTTCTCGTGCTGCGCCTGTACGGCCCGCTGGCCGACCACGGGGACAGCGTGGTGGTGCCGCTGCTGCTGCCGGACTGCCCGGTCGTCGCGTGGTGGCCGGGGGTGGCCCCCGCTATCCCCGCGCACGACCCTATCGGGAAACTGGCGCAGCGCCGGATCACGGACGCCGCCGCGGTCCCCCAGCCGATCAAGGCACTCGAGAGCCGCCGCAGCGCGTACACCGGCGGGGACACCGACCTGGCGTGGTCCCGGCTCACCCCCTGGCGCGCGCTGCTGGCCGCGGCCCTGGATCTGCCGCCGTATGAGGACGTCGAGGCGGTCAGCGTGACCGGCGCCGCGGACAACCCGTCCGCCGACCTGCTCGCCGGCTGGCTGCGCTCCCGCCTGCACGTCCCGGTCCGGCGCCACACCGGCCCGCCCGGTGGCGGGATCAGCTCGGCGGTCCTGGAACGCCGCTGCGGCCCGGTGGAGTTGGTCCGACCGGACGGGAAGGTGGGCACCCTGCGCCAGCCGGGCCAACCGGACCGCCGGGTGCCGTTGAGACGGCGACCCGTGCGCGAGTGTCTCACCGAGGAGCTGCGCAGGCTAGATCCTGACGTGATTTATCAGGCCGCGCTGCAGGCGGTGACCGAGGTGGAGGGCCGTCGCGCTGGTGCGGCAAAGGGTAACCGGTCTGGCGAGACTCGGGGCAACCCGTGAGCCGTCCCGATGTGGTGGTGTACGCCACGGCGGAGGTGCTCGCCGCCGCCGCGGCCGCTCGACTGGTGACCCGGATCGTGGATATCCAGACCGCGTGCGGGTCCGCATCACTGGTGCTGACCGGGGGAGGAATCGGGATCGCGGTGCTCCGTGAGCTGGCGAGCACCCAGGCGGTCTCGGCGGTGGACTGGCGGAGGCTGGACATCTACTGGGGCGACGAGCGCTTCTTGCCCAGGGGCCATCCGGAGCGCAACGAGACCCAGGCCCGCGAGGCGCTGCTGGACAACGTCGATGTGGACCCCTCCCGGGTCAACCCGATGGGGGCCTCGGATGGCCCCTGGGGGGACGACCTGGACGCCGCCGCGCGGGCCTACGAGGATCTGCTGCACAGTCGGCGCCGCTCGGAGGACCGCGGCCCGGCGCCGTCGTTTGACATCTGCTGTCTGGGTATCGGCGAGGAGGGCCACGTCGCCTCGGTGTTCCCCGGCTCCCCCGCGAGCTATGAGACCGAGCGCGCGGTGACCGGGGTGCGGGGCAGCCCGAAGCCGCCACCCACCCGGATCACCCTGACCCTGCCCGCGATCCGGTGTGCCGCCGAGGTGTGGTTGATCGTCTCGGGGCTGGCGAAGGCTGCGGCGGTGCTGATGGCGCTGCGCGGCGCGGGCGAGGTGCAGTTGCCCGCCGCGGGCGCGACCGGTCTCCGCCGCACGCTGTGGCTGCTGGACCGGGCCGCCGCCGCGAAGCTCCCCCCAGAGCTCCTCACCCGCTGATGCCGCACCGCGTGCCGAGCATTCCCGCGTTTCTTGCCGCTCTGCCGCCAGCCCTTGTTTATCTGAGCGCGAGAAGCGTGGGACTGTTGATCGTCTTCGTGATGGCTCGAGTGAATTCTCGAAGTCCGCTCGACGTGCTCACGTCGGGGGACGCCGCGCGGCTGCTCTCCATCGCGAAAAACGGTTACTCGGGAGTCACATCGGATCATTTTGATTCATTCGGTCATTACACGCCAACAACGGCACTGGCTTTTGTCGGCACCATTGTCAATCGTGTTGTCGATGCCGTACACTGAAGCTCTTTTCTGCGCCCTGGCCGTCTGGACTTTGGTCGGCCCGCTCACCGATCGATGGATCCTGGCGGCGGGCCTGTGCATCCTTGCCGGACTGATTCGGCCAACCGGTGTGATCGTCGTGTGTGCCGCCGCGGCCAGACGCATCCTCACGAATACGCGACGGCTCGGGTTTGGATCGCTTTGCCGACGACACCACTCGGGATTGCTGGTTACCTGGCTTTCGTGGCGGCGCGGACTGGCCGCCCCGACGGCTGGTTGTACCTGCAACACGAGGGTTGGGGATATTCCTACGATCTTGGCAGACAGACCGTACACGACAGCGGCGCCATCTTGGCGCACTCCGACGACGCGATGCTCGTGATCACGGTCGCCGTGGTGCTCGGATATCTCGTACTGGCGCTGCTGGCCGTGCGAGGCAGGCTGAGCTGGCCGGTTGTGGCATACAGCATTGGCGCCACAGTCGTCGCTACCACTGCCGCCTACACGCTCGCGGGAAGCTGGTTCAACGCATACGCGCTCATCGTGTGGAAATACACGATATAACAAATTCTCACGCGTCGTCGCACGGGCGAAGCAACAAATCATGGAGTCGCAGGCTGAGCTCAGTGGAAATAATCGGCTTACCCCGCACGAGCCACCACTGATACAAGGAGCGATAGTGCCTCTCGCGCCGCGGAACGTTGCGGTCGCTACCGAAGACGGCGCCTATCGCGCCGTCCTGCACCAGGTACCCCGCAACGGCCGTGTGATCCATCACCAATTCGGCACCGGATGCGTACCTGATCCGGGTGGTCTTGGCGGCATCCGCGACAGCCCAACTCGTCAAGAACAGCGCTTCGACCACATCAGCGTCTTTCACACAGGTCACCCGCGCTTCGAACACTGACTCGGGGTCTTCGCTCAGCTGGCGCAGCGAGATACGCTCACGTGGCTCGGCGAAGCGGCTCACCACGCTGAGCGCATTGATCCCGGAGTCGATCCAACTGTTGCAGAATCGCGACCGCGCGGATTCCGGTTCGTCCTGGTACGGATCAGCGAATGCAGACTCGATCGCCACAGGTGGGCCAAGAATTCCCGCACTGGCTCGCGCGACCTCCACCGCCCAGCTCACTTCAGGAGAGAAAGACATGTGATACGCCACCTCGACAGCCTGCTGTCGGCCGATCTCGCCAAGCACGCGTCGCGCATCGGCCAGGGTGGCGGCCGCCGGTTTCTCGACCAAAAGGCGTGCGGCTGGGAAGGTCTCCGCGACTTGGCCGCAGACCGCGGCATGAGTCGGCGTTGGCGTGGCGACGACAACCACATCGGGATGATGATGGGCAGCTACGTCCTGAACTGTTCGGTAGACGGGAATCCCGCGCCCCCGAAATGTCGCTACGGATACCCCCCCCCGGGGTCCACGCCGCCAACAACATCAACTTTGGGTATCAACTCCAGCACCGCGAGATGTGTCCGGGCTATCGCTCCAAGCCCGATAACGACGATCTCACGCGAAGCCGCTGGCATGACGATTGAAACCTGCCCAGACTCAGACTTCATGGCGCGTGGGGGGGCACACAGCCAGCCAGCGCGCCCTGGCAGCGACCGGTCCCTCGATCCATCGCGTGTCGCCGTCATGATCGCTGCCCCCGACACCAGCCCACCAGCCCACAATCTCGCTCCAGAAGCGGTTTCCGCCCAGCTCGCCAACGATCGCCGACACCCGCTCGGCCGCTTCGCGGCCGCCTTCCGGGCCACAGCGTGCGATCTCGGTGAAGGCGCGAGCCACCCAGCACCACACCAACCCGCCGGGATACCCACACTCGCCTGTCATAGTCAGGCCGCGCTCGATCTCAGCGTGGGCTTCGTCGAGATCACCTACGCTTGTCAAGGCCACCGCCGTCGCCGCGCGAAGCTTCACGATCTCCACCAGGTTGCGCAGGGCCTCGTTGATTTCCAGGGCACGCTCCTTGAGGTCGAGAGCAGCCGACGGCCGGCACCAGGCCAACGTCTGCACGAGGTCAGTGAGCGCTTTCCCCTCGGCGGCGATATTGGCGGTCTCACGCGCCAGGTCAAGAGCCTCCCGATAGCTCGCCTCCGCGCGATCGAATAATCCATTTACGCGATACACATGACCACGCAGCCTCAATATTTCGTCCCGCAGCTCGGTCACCTCTCGCGGCAGCTGATCTAATTCAGACAACGCCTCTTCGAACCGGCCCTGCAGGAACGCGTAGTCAGCAAGCCAATACCCGGCATCTGAGTGGAAGTCACCAGGAGTCTCCCACAGCTCTCGGTAGTCCAACTCGGCGTCGGCGTATCGTCCAGCGACACGAAGCGCGTGCGCCCGATGCAAGAGCAGGAAGCGATGCAACTTCCCCGGCAGGTTTGGCCGATCAAGTGCGGCGCTCATCAGCGCAACAGCGTCATCCAGGCGACCGGATCGTCGTTGCCTGGCACCCTGAACACCGATGAGGAGCGCGGAGACCACGCCGTCACCCGCACTCGGCAGATCGGCGAGCAAGCCCCATCCTCCCGAGGCGAGAAGCCGCTGCACCCCATCGACCAGCCAGTCGACAAACTGGCCGGTGAGATGACACAGCGCAATCGCCTGCCGCACCGCGGCCACCTGAGTGCTGCGGTCTCCAGATGTCGCCGCCGAGGTCGCCGTCATCTGGAGGTACACCATGACTCGGGCCGCAGCGTCAGCGCGCTCCCGCATGGACCAAGAATCGCGCAGGCCCGACCCGTCCTCATCAGTGTCGGCATGGCGAATCGCATCACGGAGAATCGCGTGCAGCGAGTAACGCCATGTCCGGTTCGGGTCGAATTCAAGGAACGGTCGGTCCTTGAATCGCCGGACCGCGGCATCAGGGACTCCCGGACAGGCGGCCCTGAGCGCTTCGAGGTCGAAATCTTCAAGCAGGGCCGCCGCACGCAACAGATCGCGCTCACCCGGCTCGAGGTCACGAAGTATCTGCGCGGCCACCGCTGGCAGCGGCTGCCCGAAGTTGTTCTCAGTCGGCACCTCACCTCGAGCGAGAATATCCAGGTATATGGTGACCGCCAGGTCAAGGTACAGCGGCAGGCCGGCGCTTGCCGCCACAATCCGCTGGCGGATTCCCTCAGAAATCTCCGGCTGGCCTTGTCGGGTCAGCGCGGCCGCGAGATAGCCGTCCGCGTCACCCGGAGAGAGGTAACCAATGAGATGCTGACGCGGTTCATCGCCGAGATGGCCCGCTGCCAAGTTGGGCCAACGCTGCGCTCCGACAAAATCGAGCTCATCGGCCCGAACGAGGTCCGCCCAGTCCACCCGGTTTCGCCCGGTAATCACGAACAAGACATTCGGCATCAAGAAAGCCGAACGCTGGAGCCAGCGCTCCAGATCTCTAGTGTTCCGCGACGTCACTTCCTCAAAAGTGTCCAACAGCACCATCGCCCTGACCCGCGACGGCCGCGAGCGGTCCAGCTCCCAGGCCAGAAGATAAGGGAGGTACGATAGCGTCTCGAAATCAGCGTCGGCATCAAGGAGATCACCGAGAATATCACATTGGCTCAAGATTCGGTGCCGCGCTACAGCTTTCTTGGCCTGACCGTATAGTAGGCCGCCCACGGCTTGAGCCGCTTTGGCGACACTGGGAAGCGCCGCGCCAGCCAGCTCACCGAGCGTCGAGGATATCTGTTCCGAGAGCCCGACGGAGCGAGCGACTCGCCGCAAGACCGAATCTCGATTGATGAACTCATTCAGCGGCTCCCCTGGATGGGCACGCTCCCAGTAGAGACCAAACGCTATGTCGAACGCCGGCCAACTGCTCGCTAGATGCCCAAGACCGGCGCGCAGCCGCAGTACATACGACTCAATATCGAATGCCGCGGTGTCGGCGAAGTCAAATCGAATGGCCGCGCGCATCTCCGCCAAGCCTTGACCATGATCGATAAATCGGTTTTCGATTTCTTGGGAGAGAGTCGTCTTGCCTATCCCGCCCACGCCGTAATACACCAGAACGTTGGCGCGCGGTACGCTTCTGTCTATCACCGGCGACAACTCGGCGGCCGAGAGGGACCGCTGAAGCGAGTCCAGGGAAGCGTCAAACGCCGCGATCTCGGTCACTCGATCGGTGAAAACCTGCTGAGCCGCGAGCGTCGATTGCAGCCCGAGAGTGAAGGCCGCGCGCAGGGAGAGCTTGGACATGGACACCAGGCTAACCATGGGTGGTTTCGTGCTCACCCGCGGCTCGGTGCCGGCCAGACCGATGACGGGTTCGAGCCGCCACCGCAGGGCGCGATCACCACGTCAGGGAGCCGCTCGCCGGCCAGGGTGAGCCGCTCCGAGCCCCAGAAAAGACTACCCATCGCGACAAGTTAACAAGGATGTCACCCATAAGACTATAAAAGTCTACCCAATCGGGTTATAATAGCTACGAATAGTGCGAGTCATCTCCACCATGGCGACCGGAGGTGCATCCTTGATGAGCTGTCGGGGCACAGTCGCTACGGCGCACGCCGAGGGCTGTCGAGAGACGAGCCGTGTTGCACGGCGTTGCCGTTCCCACCCCACGCTCACGAGAGGCCAACCACATGGACAGCATCATTCAGACGATGACGTTCGCGGTCATCCTGCTCATCATCGGATTGGTCTGCCTGCTGATAGGGGTCAGTGCTCTCATGTGGAGCGCAAGGCATGACAGGCGCCGGGCAGAAAAAAGTGACGAAGTAGCACGATCCAGCGAGCCCACCGATGACGCCCTGCACCAACCAGTCACCTGGTAACGGTCACTCAGGGCTCACGGGATTCCTTCAGCCTGGCCAGCGCCTCCGCCAGGATGGCCTCGCCGTCGGCGTCCGAGCGGCGCTCCTTGACGTAGGCAAGGTGCGTCTTGTAGGGCTCATTACGCGGCGCGTTGGGTGGCTCCCGCTCGTCACGGCCAGCCGGAAAGCCACACCTGGGGCAGTCCCACACCTCAGGTTCCTCAGCCTCAGCCGCAAACGAAGGCCGCGACTCATGCCCGTTCGAACACCAGTACGAAACTCGACGACGGGCGGCGGTCTCACCCCGCTCGGACTCGCCCATGGGACCCGCGCCGACCCGCGTGCCGCGGATCGCATTGCCACTAGCCATTGATCGCCCTCACCTCGTGGAACCGCCCGGGATGCCACCCGGATCGGGTCAGCCGATCTTGATCAAAAGTCCGATCCCCACTATGGAGATCACCCACACCGAGCTGACGAACAATGTCAACCGGTCCAGATTCTTCTCCACGACGCTGGAGCCGGACAGGCTCGATTGAACACCACCGCCGAATAAACTGGACAGCCCTCCACCGCGGCTTCGGTGCAGCAGGATCAGCAGAATCAGCGCGATGCTGGTGACCAGGAGCAGGATCTGCAGGAAGAGCTTCATCACATCCTCGTCGGACGACGATTGCCTAGCAAGATTACTCCGTCCCCAAGCCGTTTCACGGTAGGGGGCCGCCCGCAGCCAACGCACAGAGCTTCGCGAACTCGTCGGCATCCAAGCTAGCACCGCCTACCAGGGCACCGTCGATGTCGGGCTCGGCGATCAGATCGGCCACATTACTCGATTTGACCGACCCACCATAGAGCACTCGGACATCGTCGGCGACCTCGGCACCGTACTTGGCCGCCAGTGACTCCCGCAGCGCGCCGCAGACCTCCTGAGCATCGGCCGGGGTGGCGACCCGCCCGGTACCGATCGCCCAGATCGGTTCGTAGGCCACCACGATGGTCCGGACCTGCTCGGCGGACAGGCCTTTCAGGGCGCCGCGCAGTTGGCCTGTGCTGTGCGCCAGTTGCCCACCGGCCTCGCGGATCTCCAATCCCTCACCCACGCAC
>JBOHFJ010000140.1:0-11839 GCA_050699655.1 Pseudonocardiaceae bacterium | reverse complement strand
GAATACCTCTCGCGACGCGCCGCAACCCCTGGTATCCAGAGACGAGGTATATCCGAATGAGATGGTTCGGCGGTCACACCGGCGGCCTCACCGTCGTTCCAGCGGGAGCTCGCTTGCTGTGGCGGGGACGATTCCCGCTCTGGCTCGTCGGCGACTGGCCAGTCCATGAAGTCCGGACCGCGTACGGCTGCGGGCGTGCGGTAGCGGTTCTCGGGCCGTGCGGCGCGAGCCCCGCACAAATCCAGGCACTCCTGACCGAGACACCCGCCGAGCCGGCCCTGATCTGGCCGGGCTGCTACACGGTCGTGCTCGCCCGGACCGACACACCGACAGGCACCGTATCGGTGTGGACCGATGTGGGCGGAGCCTGCCCGATCTACACGGCGCCGCACGGCGGCGCGACGGTGTGGGGCTCCAGCTCCCGGGCCTTGGCCGCGCTCACCGGAACCCAGATCAATGAAAACTGGCTTGCGACCCATCTGGCCGCACCGGCGGCGACACCCATGTCGGGCTGGTCGGCGTTCACCGGGGTGAGCCTGGTGGAGGGTGGGCACCGACTCACCCTGCAACCGGGCCGGGAACCACAGCTCCAGCCGGCGTGGACACCTCGAAGATCATCATGGACACAAGCCGCACGGGATCTGCGAACGGCGCTGGTTGGCGCGGTCACCGCACGGGTGGCGCTGGCGCGGGTGGTGACCGCGGACTGCTCGGGCGGGCTGGACTCGACCTCACTGTGCTTGCTCGCCAGGCGGCACGCCCCGGTCACCGCGATCACCATGCACCCCGCCGGAGTCGACCACGGCGGAGACCTGGACTATGCCCGCGCCGTGGTCGCGGGATCCGCGACGATCACGCACCGGCTGCTGCCCTTGGACGAGCGGCATCTCCCCTACGCGGACACCGCCGCGCTCCTGGCGACTGATGAGCCCGCGCCATCCACCATCACACTGGCGATGTTCGCCGCGCAGCTGCGACTGCTCGCCGATCTCGGCTCGGAGTGCCACCTCACCGGGGACGGCGGCGACACCCTGCTGTGGGCCTCGCCGGCCTACCTCACCGATCTGGCCGGGTCGGGCTGCTTCCTCCGATTGACCGCACACGCTCACGCCTGGGCCCGGCTGCTGCGGGTCAGCCCCTGGCTGCTGCTCGCCCGCGCCATTCGTCCGCTGGCGCCGGACCCACCCACGTGGCTGAGTGTCCCGGCACGTCCGCCGACCCGCAGTCAGTCGGCCTCAGTCGGGCTCGGGTTGTCAGCCGCCGACCTCCAGGTTCTGACCGAGATCCAAGCGGTGGGCCGGACAGCGCGCGCCGACGCCCAGATCGCCCACACCTACGGCATTGACCTGCACAACCCGTACTGCGACGGGCAGGTCATCGGTGCCGCGCTCGCCGTCCCCGCGTGGGAGCGGGGCTCCGCGCGGAAGTACAAGCCGTTGCTGGTCGCCGCACTGGGAGAAGTCCTTCCGCAGACCCTGGCCGCCCGCGTGACCAAGGGAGTATTAGCCGATCACCACCGCGGGCTGCGCACCCACCTCAACCACATCCTTGCCCTGACCGATGGGGAACTGGCCACACGAGGACTGATCGACACCGCGACACTGCGGCGCGCAATCAGCCAGGCAGCGGCCGGCCTGCCCACCCATTTCGGTTTCCTGGAGACAACACTCGCCTGCGAAGCGTGGCTGCGAGCCGTGGAACGTACCCAGCCGATCAGATGGACCAGCGAGCACGCAGAGGTCACGACATGAGACCAGTAGCACCACCAGACTGCGTCCGTGCGGTCGATCTGGGGCCCGTGATCGTCGTCGTGAACTACCTCGCTGGAGGCCACTACACCCTGTGCGAGCAAGCCCGTGACCTCTGGCGTGCACTTGCCACCACGGGAGATGCTGACACAACGATCCTGGCCATCACCATTCTGGATGAGATGATGCG
This sequence comes from Pseudonocardiaceae bacterium, assembly GCA_050699655.1. Taxonomy (GTDB): domain Bacteria; phylum Actinomycetota; class Actinomycetes; order Mycobacteriales; family Pseudonocardiaceae. Next base: position 9,901 of record JBOHFJ010000140.1, on the reverse strand, counting down.
CCGAGGGCTGCTGGCCGAGGTCCCCACAGCGCGGCCCTGGCCCCCATTTCCCGTGGGTGTCTCCGCCCCGAGCTGGGGCACCGTCGAACGGGCGGCATGCCTGCCCCAATTGCCACCAACATCGCGAAGATGGCGGATGCTCGGAACATTCGCTCTGCTGGCCACACTCACCGCACGCGAAGCCGGACGGTCAGGAAGCCGCTTCACGCGCGTTCTCGCCTTGCTACGCTTCGCCACTCGTCACGGCAGACCAGCCAGCAGCGAGCAAGCGCTGTCCGCGCTGCACGGCGTCCAGCACGCAGCGCGATTGTTTCCCGCGCGCATCGCTTGCCTGGAAGAGTCCGCCGCAGCGATGCTCACCCTCGCTCTGGCCGGTTACCGGGCATCCTGGTGCCATGGCGTGGCCGCCGACCCACTGCGGCTGCACGCCTGGATCGAAGCCAACGGCAAGCCAGTGGATGAACCGGCCTCCACCGAGCTGTTTACCCCCATCATGCGCATCCCACCAGACCGGGACGACGCAGTGAGGAGACCCAATGACCGCTGAACCGACGCTGTGGCTACGCGGAGAGCGGGTCGCGCTCGGGCCAACCCGCGCCGAACTCATCGAGGAGTACTGGCGCTGGGAGAACGACCCCATGGCCGTCAACGGCTACGGACGCCAAGTCCCCGAATCCCTGGAAACCCGCCGCGAAGGCTACGGACACCAGGCACGCGGATCACTGAACCAGGTCCGGTTCACCGTCCACAACCTCAAGAACGAGGCCGCACCCTGCGGGCTGACCAACCTGACGGTCGACCACCAAGTTCGCACCGCCGAATTCCTCATCCTGCTGGCCCCCGAAGCCCGCGGCCAAGGCCTGGCCACCGAAGCCACCCACCTCACCCTCGACTACGCCTTCCACCTCACCGCACTCGCCCAAGTCTGGCTGAAAGTCCTGGAACCCAACACCGCCGCGATCCGCGCATACCAGCACGCAGGCTTCCAACTAGCGGGACGACTCCGCCTAGCCGGTTACTGGCACGGCCAGCACTGCGACGAACTCCTCATGGACGCCCTACCCACCGACTTCACCGGCCCTTCCGCCTTCACCCACATCGCACCGCCACCCGGATAACACTCGGTAGTCCATGTGACCTAGAGTGATGGTCAAAAAGATCTTAGCTGGCGGACTGCACGTTCGACCCCCCGATCCGGACTGGGAGGCAAGAGATTCTTGAGGTTGTCTCCGTGGAGAAGGGGTTACGATGGCTGCGCCGCCACCTGGTCCGCTACTGAGCGTCCGTGCCGCCCTGGTGCTTCTGATCGCCGTCGTGGTCGGCTTGGTCGCCGGGATCCTGGGCTACATCTCCAGTGGGGGGATTGCCACAGCGGCGCTGGTTGGTGGTAGCGGCGCCGGTAGTGCGTTGGCGTTGTTCCACAGCCTGCTCGACCGGCAATGATCGGGGCATGCGGTGAGCGATCAGTCGGCCGAGGTTGTGGAGTTCTCCAAGTTCTACATGGAGAACGTCCCGCGGTTGGTCGCGTTCCTCGTCTGCCGGGGCGTCTCGGTGATCGACGCTGCGGACTGCGTGCAAGAGACCTTGATCGACGCTCTACCTCCGGTCTGGGCCACCCTCGAGCACCCTTATGCCTGGTGTCGGCGCGTCGCGCACAGGAAGTCCTGCGATCTGGCCAAGCGGCGACGAGAAGCGCCGGTTGCTGATCCCGAGCTGGCAGGATCACCGCTTGTCGCGGCTGGCATCGACGTGGCGTACTTCGAGGCGGACCACGAGTTCCTGTACTGGCTGGCGCAACTCGGTAGCGGCAAACAGCGCGAGGTTCTAGCCTGGACCTATGACGGCGCGACACCAGCGGAGATCGCCGCAGCGCTGGGCATGAAGCCGGCCACGGTGCGTTCTACACTCCGCAACGCTAGAGCAACGTTGCGTCAGCTGCGCGCGGCGGGCGGTGAGCAGGAGTGACTGAGGACCAGACCCCGGGTATGGGACCCAAGGAAGTCGAGCGCAGTAACTACGCCTCGCTTGTCAAATCCCTCGCCGGCACCCTCGACCTGCGCGGCGGACTCAGCGAAGCGATTGACATCGTCGACTACACCGCAATGAGCAGCCACATCACCAGCTTCCTCGACCTGGAAGCCGGCCTCAAATCGGCTCTCGCTGGATCGACCCAGGCCGACGCTGAACTGCCCTTACATGCCTCTGCCGAGACCACCGACAGCGCGGCAGACCTAGTGCTGCGCATCGGCGACGAGGATGCAGCCGCCTGGGATGCAGCCGCCTGGGACGAAATCTTCGGCCAACGCGGAAAACTCGTGTCCACGACAGTACGGTCGTTTCGACTACAGGAAGCCAACGCCCTCGACTCAGTATCGTCTCTCGCTGTATCGACCCGGTCAGATACTGAACTTCCCTTACGGTCCTCTGCTGAGACCACGGACAGCGCGACAGACCTACTGCTGCGGATCGGCGCCGGGGATGCGACTTCCTGGGACGAAATCTTCAGCCAATACGGACAACTCGTGTCCACGACAGTACGGTCGTATGGGCTGCAGGAAGCCGACGCGCAAGACGCAGTGCAGACGACCTGGCTGCGACTCGCCGAAAACGCCTACCGAATTCATTTTCCCGAGCGACTGGGTGGGTGGCTGGCAACCACTGCCCGTCGCGAATGCCTCCGTATCCTGCGTCAGGCCAAGCCCGTCCAAGACGCCATTGACGACCTCATTAACTTGCCGCCCGATACTGTCGCCGATCCCTCAGCGGATCCCGAGAAGCGCGCCATCGACGCTGATACCGCTCGGACCTTGCGGAAGCTCGTCGCCGAGTTGTCACCTCGCTTGCAGAACCTGATATGGATGCTGTTCACCGCCAATGCTCCTTCCTACGCTGAGGTTGCCCACGTCACCGGAATCCCGCAGGGCGGGATCGGACCAACTCGGGCGCGGGCCTTGCGGCAGCTACGGGCTAAGCTCAATGAGTACACGTTATGACGAGGCGGCGTCGCTGCGCGTCTTCAACCACGCCCCCACATCACCGCCCGCCTAATGAGCCTTGCCTTTCCCGAACTCAACAGGAGAGCTGCCTAGGCCAGCCAGAAGAGCGCTCCTGTTGAGTTCGGGAGGCTTAGTACACCGCGCCCGGGTAGGGAGGGGGGCGGCGGGGGTCAGAGAGTGTCGCGGTTTTTGAGGTAGGGGCGCAGGACGGGGGGGATGCGGACCTGGTGGTCTTTGGTCTGGTGGTTCTCGATGAGGGCGGCGAGCAGCCGGGGCGTGGCCACCGCCGTGTTGTTCAGGGTGTGCGCGAAGTGAATCTTGCTGTCCGAGTCGCGGTAGCGCAGGTTCGCGCGCCGGGCTTGCCAGTCGTGCAGGGTCGAGCAGCTGTGCGTCTCCCGCAGGAGGCCGAGTGAGGGAAACCAGGTGTTGATGTCATTCATCCGGAACTTGCCGAGGCCCATGTCGCCGGTAGCGCACTCGACGACCTCGTAATGGAGCCCAAGATCCTGGAGTATCCGCTGCGCGGAGGCCAGCAATTCCGCGTGCCAGCGCGCTGACTCAGCCGCGTCAGCCTCGCAGATCACGAACTGCTCAACCTTCTCGAACTGGTGCACCCGCAGCAGGCCACGCACGTCGCGGCTGGCGCTGCCGATCTCGCGCCGGAAGCACGGGGAAATGCCCGCATAGCGGATCGGCAGCCGCTTCTTGTCGAGGATCTCATCGGAGTGCAGGCCCACCAGGGCGACCTCGGCCGTACCAGCCAGGAACGCGTCGTCAGCTGGGAGCTCATACGTCTCTTCGCGGCCTTTGGGGAACATGCCGCTGCCGACCAGGGGCGCTTCCTTCACCAGCGCCGGTACTGAGATCGGCGTGAAATCCTGAGAGGTGAGCAAATCCAGGGCGTAAGAGTGCACGGCGCGCTCCAGCATGAGCAGATCACCGGTCAGCGCGTAGGCGCGTTCGCCGGCCACCTTCCGCGCGCGGGCAAACTCCGCCCAGCCGCGTTTCTCCGCCAGCTCCACGTGGTCCAGCGGCGAGAAGTCGAATTCCGGCGGTTGCCCCCACGTGGTGATGGTGACGTTGGCGGATTCGTCGGGACCGATGGGGGATCCATCCCACGGGATGTTGGGAGTGATCAGCAACAGATCGTTCAGCCGGGCGCTGGCCTCGGTGAGCGCGTCGCGCAACTGCTTGAGTTGCTCGTCAAGCTCCGCGCTCTCCGCCCGGAGCTCCGCGCGGCGCGCCTCATCCGCTTTCGCGAAGTCTCGGGAGAACGCCTTCTTCCTGGCCTGGCCCTGATCCACCTCATGCTGGAGCTTGCGGGTCGTCTCATCGAGCTCCAGCAGTTCATCGACATCCAGGTCCACGCCCTTGACGCGGACGGCATTCTTGACCGCATCCGGGTGCTCCCGGATGAAGCGCTTGTCGAGCATGGTGGGAGTCAGTCCTCACATCGATCTTGGATGGGTCAGGAGCGGGCGATGGGGGGGGCGCCGTGGCAGCGCTTGTACTTCTTGCCCGAGCCGCACGAGCAGGGAGCGTTGCGAGAGGGCTCCCCGGCGGAGGGCTCCCCAGTGCCGTTGCTGGCGGGGCGACCCCGCACCGCAGTACCGCCGTCCTCAGCCGGCCCGGTGTACACCAGCGGCCGGGGTGCGGGTTCGGCCACACCACTCAGACCGACCCCCGTGCCCAGGACGGGTGTGGGAATAGGCACGGCCGGTACCGGGACCTCCACAATCTCCGGCGCCACTTCCGGCTCGTTGACCTGGACCTGCACGGAGAACAGGAACCCGACGGACTCCTCTTTGAGCGCCTCGAGCAGCGCGCCGAACATCTCGAAGCCCTCGCGCTTGTACTCCACCAGTGGGTCACGCTGGGCCATCGCGCGTAGCCCGATGCCCTCCTTCAGGTAGTCCATCTCGTAGAGGTGCTCGCGCCACTTGCGGTCCAGCACCGAGAGCACCACGCGGCGTTCGAGCTCCCGCATCGCCCCCGGGCCGGCCATCTGCTCGAGCTCCGCCTCGCGGCGGGCGTAGGAGGCCCGCGCGTCGTCCAGCACGGCCGCCAACAACATCTCTCGGGTCAGGTCACTGGTGTCGTCGGCGATGGACTCGTACTTGATGCCGACGGGATACAGCGCCTTGAGCGCCGACCACAGTTGATCAAGGTCCCAGTCCTCGGCGTACCCGTTCTCGGTGGCGCCGTTGACGTAGGCGGTGAGCACATCGGACATCATGTGCGCGATCTGCTCGCGAAGATCCTCGCCCTCGAGCACCCGGCGGCGCTCGGCGTAGATCACCTTTCGCTGCAAATCCATGACCTCGTCGTATTTCAGGACGTTCTTGCGGATCTCGAAGTTCTGCTGCTCGACCTGGGTCTGGGCGGACTGGATCGCCCGGCTGACCATCTTGGCCTCAATCGGGATGTCGTCCTCCATCCGCAGCCGGGTCATGATGGACTCGACCAGCGGACCGTTGAACCGCACCATCAGCTCATCGCGCAAAGACAAGTAGAACCGGGACTCACCAGGGTCACCTTGGCGCCCGGAGCGGCCGCGCAACTGGTTGTCGATGCGCCGCGACTCGTGCCGCTCGGTGCCCAGCACATACAACCCCCCGGCGGCGACGACCTCCCTGGCCTCGGCTTGCACCTCGGCGCGGGCCTCATCCACCGCGCTCGCCCAGGCGGCCTCGTACTCCTCCGGCGTCTCCACCGGGTCCAGCCCGCGGGCCCGCAGCGCGGCGTCGGCGCGGAACTCCGGGTTGCCGCCCAGCACGATGTCGGTGCCGCGACCGGCCATGTTGGTGGACACGGTGACCGCGCCCTTGCGGCCGGCCTCGGCGACGATCATCGCTTCTTTCTCGTGCTGCTTGGCGTTGAGCACCGAATGTGGGACGCCGGCGCTCACCAACGCCGTGGACAGGTGCTCGGAACGCTCCACGCTCGCCGTCCCGACCAGCACCGGCTGGCCCTTGGCATGCCGCTGCGCGATGTCGTGCACCACAGCGGCGAACTTGGCCTCCTCGGTCTTATAGACCAGGTCACCATGGTCCTGGCGGACCATCGGCTTGTTGGTGGGAATCGACACCACCCCCAGCTGGTAGATCTGGAGCAGCTCGGCGGCCTCGGTCTGCGCGGTACCGGTCATCCCGGAGAGCTTGTCGTAGAGCCGGAAGTAGTTCTGCAGCGTGATCGTCGCCAAGGTCTGGTTCTCGGCCTTGATCTCCACCCGCTCTTTGGCCTCGATGGCCTGGTGCATGCCCTCGTTGTAGCGCCGGCCGTGCAGCACCCGGCCGGTGAACTCGTCGACGATGAGCACCTCGCCGTCGCGGACGATGTAGTCCTTGTCCTTGGTGAACAGCTCCTTGACCTTGAGCGCGTTGTTGAGATAGCCAACCAGCGGCGTGTTGGCCGCCTCGTAGAGGTTCTCGATGCCCAGCTGGTCCTCGACGAACGCGACACCCTCCTCGGAGACACCCACGGTGCGCTTGCGGTCATCCACCTCGTAGTGCACGTCCCGTTGGAGCATCGGGGCGAGCCGAGCGAACTCGCCATACCAGCGGGAGGACTGGTCTGCGGGCCCGGAGATGATCAATGGGGTGCGCGCCTCGTCGATGAGGATGGAGTCGACCTCATCGACGAGGCCGTAGCTGTGCCCGCGCTGGACGCAGTCGTCGAGACTCCAGGCCATGTTGTCGCGCAGGTAGTCGAAGCCGAACTCGTTGTTCGTGCCGTAGGTGATGTCAGCGTGGTAGGCGGCGCGCCGCTCATCCGGGATCATCTGGGACAGGATCACCCCGACGTTCAGGCCGAGGAACCGGTGCACCCGGCCCATCCACTCCGCGTGGAATTTGGCGAGGTAGTCGTTGACCGTGACGACATGCACGCCCTTGCCGGCGATCGCGTTGAGGTAGGCGGGCAGCACGCAGGTCAGCGTCTTGCCTTCACCGGTGCGCATCTCGGCGATGTTGCCCAGGTGCATCGCGGCGCCGCCCATCAGCTGCACGTCGAAGTGCCGCTGCCCCAAGGTCCGCCTGGCGGCCTCACGGACCGCCGCGAACGCTTCGGGCAGCAGCTCATCGAGCGACTCGCCCCGACCGTGGCGCTGGCGGAACTCGTCAGTCTTGGCGCGCAGCTCGGCGTCGGAGCGACCGGCGACGCCGTCCTCCAAGCCGTTGATGTGATCGGCGATGGCGCGCAACCGGCGCACGGTCTTGTGCTCGCCAGCGCGGAGCAGTCGGGACAGGACCACCGTGGGAGACCTCACTCGTATCGGGGCACTCGTGTCGGGGCACTACGTGTTTAGGGGCGCGGGGCGGCGACGGGCGGCCTGGGGCGTGCCGCGCGGCACGCCTGCGCCGCCAGTCTGCGCGCCATCGTATGCCAGCCCCGGCAGGGGTGTTATCGGCGCAGGTCAGTGCGGCCCATCAACGCCATGATCGCCGTCTGGGTGCCAGGAACGACAGCCGATGTCGTGGTGGGCACGCAGACGGCGATCATGTTGTGACGCGGCGTCTCAGAACAGCTGGATCACGCCGTAGTCGAATCCGTGCCTGCGGTACACCACGCTGGGCAGTCCGGAGGCGGCGTCGGCGAACAGGTAGAAATCGTGGCCGACGAGTTCCATTTCATAAAGCGCCTCGTCGACGGTCATGGGCCTGGCGCTGTGCCGCTTGCGCCGGACAATGCGACCCGGCCCTGTGACATCTCCCAGGGTATCCCTCTGAACATCAGGCGAGCCCCCTCGCTGGGTGGGCAATTCGTAGTCAAATTCCGGGTCGGGCACCTCGAGCAGGCCCGTCCGGGGGCGACGGCCGTTGCTCTCGACCTCAGGAGAGGTGTCCGGGGTCAGGGTGGCCGCCAGCGGCGCGGTGGCCTCGGCGACAGAGGTGGGCTGGCGGCGTCCGTAGTGCACCTTGTGCCGGTCCGCGACCCGGCGCAGCCGGTTGTCCAGTTTGCTCACCGCCACATCCAAAGCGGCGTAGAAATCCGAACCACGCGCCTCCGCGCGGACTACCTGCCCGCGACACCGACCGGTGATCTCCACGCGTTGGCAACTCTTGGACTGCCGGGGATTGGGTTCGTGGAACAACTCCACGTCGTACTGGACGGCTTTGCTGTCATACCGTTCGACATGAGCGAGCTTCTCGGTGACATGCACCCTGTAGTGATCGGGTACCTCGACGTTACGACCTTTCACGACAATGTTCACAGGGCGACCTCCTTGTGTTGTCCAACAGGGACTTCTCAAGACGCCGGGGGCACTGCGGTGATCGTTTCTGGGATGGTGCGCAGTTGGGGGCACACCCGCAATGATCACTCGACCGCCAGCGTCAGGACCATGGCGTTCTCGCCTCCTCACCGAACTCTCGGCGATGCTGATGCCCGGACGTTAGTCCGCCCCGGGTGCTCCCGCCAGAGTTTGAGCTCCCGTGTCGCAGGGTCAACGCTGTGGTTGGCATCACCGACCGATGGCGACAACAGCGCGTGAGAACCGGCGGCGGCGAGCACCACGATTGCCGGTATCTCGACACCCATCCGGAGCAGCGTCGCGGTGCACGCCGCAGCGGTCGCCCCGGTGGTCACCACGTCATCGACGAGCACGACGGGCGTACCGGCGGGCGGGCGGCCGGCTCGTCGCGGCAGCACCCGCCCGGCCAGATTGGCTTGCCGAGCCGCAGCCGCCAAACCGACCGAGTCGCGCACCCCGAAGGACACCCGCAACGCCGGGGCGACCGCGGCGGCGACACCCATCCCGGCCAACGCGGCGGCCGCCCGGCGCGCCAGCAGCTCGACGTGCTGCCCGCCGCGCGCAGCCGCCGCTGACCGCCGAGACGGCACCGGCACCAACCACACCCCAGCACCCCCGGACTCGGGGTGTAGGGGCAGCCGAAGCAACCCGCGGGCGAGCGCGCCGCCCAGCGGCCCGGCGAGGTCACGGCGGCCCCGCTCCTTGTAGGCCAGCAGCGCGGCCCGCAACCGGCCCTGGTAAAGCCCCAGTGCGTACACCGGCGGGCCAGCTTCGTAACACAGCGCGGACACCTGGACCGGCGCTCCCAGCAGCCCCTCGCAGCTCGCGCACAGCAGCGGGCCGGGCACCCGGCAACCGCCGCACTCGACGGGCAGCAACAGGTCCAGCAATGGTCGCAGCACCTCACCAGCTTGCCTCGGCCCGCCCAGCACTACCCCGCGGAACAGCCCGCGGCGGCACGATTGCGCACAACCGCCCCGACTATCCCCAGCGCCGGGACATCCCGCTTGCGCGGGCCGGTCAGCCGGGGTACAGAGGTACCGCGCCGGGGCCGACCCCGCCGAGCAGGGGTTCCCACACCTCTTGGGTGTCCGAGTAGGCCCACAACCCGGTGGCGTCCGCCACCAGCACGTCACGGCCGGGTGCGGCCACGATGTCGGTCAGCGGGCCGGTCAGGTTGGTGCTGGGTAGCTGCCGAAGCGTCAGCCCATCCACCGACACCGAGAACACCTGCGCGGACGGCCCGGCGGAGGCCACCACAAGAAGCTCCGGACGAGCCCAGTCCACACTCGCGATGGGCGGCAGATCGCCTTCGCGCAAGACCTGCGGATGGCGCAGGCTCACCACACCCGACTCGGTCACCACCGCGGCCACCACCAGCCGGCCGTTGATCACCGCGGCCACCCGCACCCCGTCCCGGGACAATCGCAACTGCGAGATGGGGCCCAGCTGGGTCAGCTCAGTGGCGTCGACTGGGTAGGACACCGGCGACCCGGCGCCGGAGACCGCCACACCCACCACCGTACGACCGTTGATCACCGTCCACACTTCGGTACCGGAGGACCGCCAGGTGGGTCGGGTCAGCGTCACCGCATCCAGCGGCACCGCCGCCAGGTTCCCCCCAGCCGAGCCCACCCGCAGCTGCGGGTGGGCG
>JBOHFJ010000139.1:0-11841 GCA_050699655.1 Pseudonocardiaceae bacterium | reverse complement strand
GCGTGGCACAGACCTCACTCGCGCTGGCGCGTTCCGTGGTCACCGGGGTCGTCACGACGGACGCGGAGCAGCTTGTGGCGGCGATACGGGCACTTGACGCTACGGCCGACGCCGTTCTCACCCTCAGCGAGCCGCATCTGCGCGCCGTGACCGAGGCCGCGACGCGGCTCGGCGTGCCCGGAGAGGATCCGGCAGCCGCGGCACTGCTGCGGGACAAGTACCAGGTGCGCCAACGATTGGCGCAGGCGGGAGTGCCACAGCCGAGGTTCGGTCACGCAAGCAGCGTGGCACAGGCTCTGGCCGTCGCGAATGAGATCGGCTATCCGGTGGTGGCCAAGCCGGTCGACGGATCCGGATCGATCAACGTCGGCATCGCGGCCGGCCCGGCGGAGTTGGCCGAGATGGCCCGTACGATCGTCGAGTACGAGAGCTATGGTCGCTCGGTCACGAGCCGGCGCACGATCCTGGTCGAGGAGTATGTACCCGGCCCGGTGGTGAGCTGCGAGGTGCTCACCACCGATGGCCGACATGAGCTTTATGGCTGCACTAACCGAATCCTTTCCGAGCCACCGTGGGCGGTGGAGCTTGGTGGATGTTTCCCTGCCGAACTCGCCGAGCAAGCGGCGGTTTTCGAGGTGTGCAAGGCCGCGCTGCGCGCCGTGGAACTGCGGCGGTCGATCTCACACACAGAGATCGTCCTCGGTCCGCGCGGACCGTTGATCATCGAGATCAATGGCCGGCTCGTCGGCGGCTACATCCCGGAAATGATGAGCCTGGTCCTTGACCGCAGCATTTATCTCGATCTCATCGAGCTGTCTCTGGGCCGCCCGGTCGACCGCCCGCGAGCGCGGCGGGTCGCCTGTATCCGTGCCGTGATCGCGCCAGCTAACGGGCTCCTGCGGAAGCTGAACGTTTCAGTGCTGGAGAACAACCCCGGGGTCGCCGCGCTCGTCCTCGACCGTCACCCAGGCGACGCGGTGCGGCTCCCGCGCACCAATCGAGATCGGCTGGGTTTCGTTGTTGTCGTAGCCGACAGTCAGGCCAGCGCGATCGCCTGCGCTGACGCGCTGCTGCGAGAAATCGTGATCGACGTCGAACCAGCTGTCTCGCCGCCCACATTCACGAAAGGAGTTCACGCATGAGCACAACAAACGCCGAGCCACACGTGTTAATTCTTGCCGGCGTCGGCGGGATCTCGTTGGATTACGTCCTTGACTCCGCCAGGACGGTAACCCACCGACTCAGCATCGTCTACCTCCATGCCTGGGCGGCGGTCGACACGTCCAAGACCATGGCGGCGTGGAGGTCGGACTTCGCCGGTACCTGGAGTGACTGCACGACTTTGGCTGACCTGTACCACGCGGTTCGCGCGATCCACGCCGCCGACCCCCTCGACGGCATCACCACCTACTCGGAGCTGCTCATCCAGCCGCACGCCGAGCTCGCCGACGAACTCGGGCTCCCCGGCAACCCACCCCAGGCGGTGCGCACCGCCCAGAACAAGTTGCTGCAGCGAACGGTGATGCGAGACAGCGGCGCACTTCCACTACGATTTCAGGCCATCCGCTGCCGCGACGACCTCGCCATCGCGGCCGAGGCAGTGGGATTTCCCGCTGTTTTCAAACCCGCCTACGGGGCGGGAAGCATGCAGGTGAGCAAGGTTTCCTCAATGGCCGAGCTCGTTTCAGCCTACGAGCGTGCAGCGGCGGCGGCAGCCCATTCCCCTTTCCTGATCAGGGAGGATCTGTACCTGCTGGAGGAGCTGCTGACCGGCGACTCTTCGTTGGTTGCCAAGAACCGTGCCGACTACTGCAGCGTCGAGAGTCTGTTGCAAGGTGGTTTGGTGCATCACCTCGCCGTTGTCGACAAGCTCGCACTGCGCCACGGCTATGTTGAGGAGGGGCATCTGCTGCCGTCGGTATTGCCGACGGCCCTGCAGGAGGAGGTGAAGCGGCACGCAACGAAGATCATCAATGTCGTTGGGCTTCGCGAAGGCGCGGTGCACACCGAGATCAAAATTACCCCTGACGGTCCGCGCTGCATCGAAGTCAACGCCCGGCTCGGCGGACCCATGGGGCATATGTTCAAGGCCGCGACGGATCACGATATCGTCGCCTCCATCCTGCGAATCGCGGCCGGTCTGCCCGTGGATCCGGCGGTGCACGTGAAGCGAGCGGTTTGCTTTCGCTCTGTTCCCGGACCCGCCCGGCCTATGCGGGTTGTCCATTTCAGTGAACCAGCCGTCTTGCGGGAACGCTTCGACTGTCTGCGATATATCCGGTTGCGCTACGCGCAGGGCACAGTGATCGATCCGCACCGCTTCTCACACGTCGCCACGCTGCTGGTCACCGGTCAGGACGCGGCGGACTGCCTGCGCAACGTCACCTCGGTGGAGCAAGCGCTCGGGGTCGTCCTCAAGCCCGCTGACCGCGAGCATGTGCTTGTGCTGGACCGAGTGGGCTATGACCGCTACCGAACGCCCGACGGCGGCCCCGTTCTCGACCCAGCTCGGTACCGGGTCACCCTGGTCACCCGCCCCGACCTGGTCAGCCAAGCCCGGCCCTGGGAATGCGCGGAGGTACTCGGCGTCGATCTCTGGAACACCGCACTTCGCGATGGCCTCTGCGAGGTGCTGCACCGGGATGTCGGCTTCGATCGGTTACTCGTCTTCACCGAGCAACTACTCCTGCCGGGAGCACGGCTGCGGGAGCGGCTGGGCATCCCAGGTCCAGCCCTCGCCGCGGTCCTGCCATTCCGCGACAAGTCCGTGATGAAGGAAACCGCAGCCGCGAGTGGACTCCCGGTTGCCGACTGGCTGGCGGTTAACCGGGCGGACGAAGCGCGCAGGTTGTTGGACAAGCATGGGCGGATCGTGCTCAAACCACGTTTCGGCAGCGGATCAACCGGGATTCACGTGGTGAACTCGCCCGCGGACCTCGCGGCGCTGGACGACCGAGAACTAGTCGATTATGCAGCTGAGGAGTACGTGGACGGCGAGATGCTCCACATCGACGCCGCCGTGTATCATGGTGAACTACGCACCTGCGTCGTGTCCCGATATCTGACGAGCACGCTGTCGCATGTGCACGGTAGACCGTTGATATCTGTCACCGTTGGAGACCAGGGCCTGGCGGACGCCGCCACTGAGTTTACCCGGCGCGTCGTCGACGTGTTCAGCGTGCACAATAGCGTGCTGCACTTGGAGCTGTTTCACCTCGCCGACGGATCGTTCGTGTTCAATGAGGTGGCCGCACGAAATGGCGGCGGTGGGGTCGTACCCGCGGTGCGGGCGATTACCGGCGTCAACCTGTACGAGGCCATGGTGCGGCTTGCCCTGGACGAACGGCCCACCGCGGACTACCCGCGCACTCATCCGGCCGCGGGTTGGTTCCTGTGGTACGGCCGAAAAGGACGGCTGATTGCCGTCGACGACGAGGCGGTACGACAGGACTGGTTGATCGCCCGCCGGATCGAGGCGGAAGCGGGACAGCAGGTGACACCTTCAGGTTTTTCTGGTACAGGGTTGGTTACCTACGCGGTTGGCGGAAAAGATGAAGCACAGGTCCGGAAACGCCTGAGGTTCGTCGAGGCCAACAGCAGGGTATGCTATGACAACGACGGGGGCTGACGACAGATGAAAGCGATCTGTTTGGTCGGCAGCCCCGCGCCTATGTCCCGTACCGGAATTGCAGCGCACAAATTAGCAGATTGTCTCGCGCAACGCGGGTTTGATATCGACATGGTGAACCTTGCTGAGCTTGGCCTGCCACACACTGAACCGCAGAGCTACTGGAGCGCGGATGCGCACCCTCACCCAACAGCGCGTGAGTTTATTGCCGCTGTGCTGCGGGCCGATGCCGTGGTGCTTGCCACACCAGTACAGCACGCCGGGTACTCCGGGATACTGAAGAGCGCCCTGGATCTGTTACCGGGCGACGCTTTTCAAGACAAAGCTGTTGGTCTGGTAGCCAACGCGGGGGGAGCACGCGGCGCCAGCATCGCCTGCGAGCACCTGCGGACCGTGGTGAAGGCTCTTGGTGGTTGGTGCATCCCGACGCAGGTCGCGACGACTGCCGCTGACTTCGATGAGACGCCAACCACTCTTCTCGCCGCCGCACCGCTCAGCCGGTGTGACGAGATGGCCGAGCAGCTGCTCGTCTTCACGAAGGCAATCCGCCCGGCACTCTCGGCATGAGACGAGGCCAAGATGATCCGGTGGGAACGCCGGTGAACACTGGGCTCGGCGGGCGAGCCCGTGCGGCGCTGCGACCGTTCCTCGCCGGCGGTGTGGTGCGTCGGATGTATCTCGCCACCTTTGTGGACGCAGTTGGCCTCGGAGTGTACCTGGCCATGGCCGCGCTGTATCTCACCCAAAGCATCGGACTGGGCAATACGGCAGTGGGGCTTACCTTGTCGCTGGCCGGTATCGCCTCGCTGGCCGGGCTGGTGCCGATCGGCGCAATGGGAGACCGGTGGGGTTCGCGGCGTGTGCTGGTGGCATTGTTTTTGTACCGCTCGCTGGCCTTCGCGGGACTGCTGCTCGCCGATAGCCTCGTGACTGCGCTCGCGGCGGTCGTCGCCGCCGGGGTGGTCAGCCGGGTCACTGGCCCACTGACCCAGGCGCTCGTGCTCGATGTGGTCGACGCACATGTGTCCGGTGTCGAGGCGTTGGCGGTGGCGCGCTCGCTGCGCAACGCGGGGTTCGCGCTTGGCGCGGCGCCCGCCGCGTTCGCTGTGGCTCTTGGTACACGCGACGCCTACCGGGTGGTGCTGCTGATGTCGGTGATTGCCTTTGCGCTGGCAGCGATTGTGGTCAGTCGAGTCCCGAACAAACCGGGGGGGCGCAAGAAAAAGCACCGGGCGTGGGGGGTCGTCCGCGACCGCAGGTTCATGATGCTGACCATCGCGAACGGGATGCTCACCCTACACGCGTTGGTGCTCGCCATCGGCTTTCCGCTGTGGCTGGTTCAGCACACACAGGCGCCGCGGTGGCTGGCTGCCCTGCTGCTCACCGTTAACACGATCATGTCGGTGTTGTTTCAGGTGCGATTCAGCCGAGGTTCGGAACAACTGATCACCAGTCGCAGGATGCTGGTGGCCAGCGGCGTACTGCTTGCCCTGGTGTGCATGTCTGTCCCACTGGTCCAGAATCTGTCCGCACCGCTGGCTGGCGGGTGTTTCCTCATACTTGTGGGAATGTTGACCGTCGGGGAGCTCTGGCAGAGCGCTGGTAGCTGGGGCTACACTGTACGGCTCGCCCCGGATCATCAACGTGGCAGCTACTTGGCATTCCTCAGTCTTGGGTTCACCGTGGTGACGATCGTGGGCCCCAGCCTGATCACCGCCATGGTGAACCTCGACCGGCTCGGCTGGCTGGTGCTCGCGGGCTGGTTCCTGGTCGCTAGTTTGATTGTCTGTACACTACCCACCACACTAGCCCGTGGGTCCGACTTTTTCTCAGACAGAGCACCGTGATGAAGCATTACTGGCCCGAGCATCTGCCCGTGGGGGCGGTGAGGTTCGCCCGACCAACGGCACGGTTGGTCGAGTGCCTGCACTTCTACCGTGACGTGCTGGGCCTCCGGGTCCTCGCGGAATTCTACGACCACTCCGGGTACGATGGCGTGATATTCGGGCTGCCCGGAAACACCGTCCATCTTGAGCTCACGCAGCGGATCAACGACGCCAGGATTCCGGAGCCATCACCGGAGAATCAGGTAGTGCTCTACTTTCGAGACGCCGATGCGGTGGTTACAGCCTCAGTTCGCGTCCAGGCCCATGGATACATCTCGATAAAACCGGAAAACCCGTACTGGTCCGACCGCGGAGCGACCGCATTCGAAGATCCAGACGGCTGGGTGGTGATATTCGCTCCCTGGATCTTGGGTGCCGTACCGCAGGACTAAGCCGGCCGCAGGCTCGGCTCGACGGTGTGGATCGTCACCGATCCCAGCAGCCGCTCCAACGCCGCTTCGACGTCTTCCTTCCAGGTCAGCGCGGTGCGCAGTTCCAGGCGTAACCGGGGCCAGCGCGGGTGGGCGTGCACCGTCTTGAACCCGACCTGCTGCAGGAACTCGGCCGGGACCACGCAGCTGGACTCCTGGTCGGGCCGAGCGTCGCCGAAGGCCTCAATGGCCTTCACGCCGCGCCGGATGAGGTCCTTGGCGACCGCCTGCACCAACATCCGGCCGAGCCCGCCGTCACCGAACTCCGGCAGCACCTTCAACGCGGTGAGCAGCACGGCATCGGCGCTGACCGGCGAGGTGGGAAACGCGGACGCCCTCGGCACCATAGCGGGCGGGGCGTACAGCACGTAACCAGCCGGCACATCCCCGGACATCACGATCCGCCCGCAGGAGCCCCACTCCAACAACACGTTGGAGACCCAGGACTCCTTCTCGAGTTCAGTCTGGCCGAACTCCTCAGCCTGCTCCCGGACATGCGGGGCGAGCTCCCAGAACACGCACTGCCGGCACTTCTTCGGCAACAGATCGAGGTTGTCCAATGTGACACCGACCACTCGACGTGACACCGGGCCTCCCTGAACTCCGCAAGCGCCTCGCGCAGCATATGCCGAAGGCCACCGGGAGTGAAGGCGGCGGGTCACTCCGCGACTGACCTCTACACTGCCAGGGGACCCCCACCGCAGTAAGGAGCCGCTGTGACTCCTAGCGCGACCCCCCACCAGCCCGCCACTCAACGCGACCTCGATCCGCACCTGGGTCGCTACGCGCAGCGCGCCGCGGGCATGACCGCATCCGAGATCCGGGCACTGTTCGCGGTGGCTAGCCGCCCCGAGGTCGTCTCACTGGCGGGTGGCATGCCCTACCTGCCCGCGCTGCCGCTGGACCAGCTGGCCGGCGAGCTCGCCGAGATGGTCCTGACCGATGGGATGGCGGCGCTGCAGTACGGCTCGGCGCAAGGCACCCCGGAGCTTCGCGAGCGGATCTGCGAGGTGATGGCGCTGGAGGGAATCCGGGCGCACCCCGACGACGTCACGGTGACCGTCGGTTCGCAGATGGCCCTGGACATGGTCACCCGGATCTTCTGCGACCCGGGGGACGTGGTGCTCGCCGAGGCTCCCTCCTATGTCGGGGCGCTGGGCACCTTCGCTTCCTACCAGGCGCGGGTCGTGCAGGTGCCGATGGACGACGAGGGGCTGGTGCCCGCCGAGCTGGACGCCGCGCTGCGCGCGCTGCGCGCCCAAGGCCGCGCTCCCAAGTTCCTGTACACCATCCCGAATTTTCACAATCCGGCCGGCGTCACACTGGCTGTGGCGCGCCGCGCCGAGGTGCTCCGGTTGTGCGCCGAGCACCGGGTACTGATCGTGGAGGACAACCCGTACGGCTTGCTGGGCTTCGACGGCCAGATCTCACCGGCGATGCGGGCCACGGACCCGGACAACGTGGTGTACTTGGGCTCGTTCTCCAAGACCTTCGCGCCCGGCCTGCGAGTCGGCTGGGCGCTGGCTCCGCACGCGGTACGGGAGAAACTGGTGTTGGCGGCGGAGTCGGCGACGCTGTGCCCCCCCGCGTTCACCCAGTTCGTGGTGGCCCGCTACCTGGCGCACCATGACTGGAAAGGGCAGATCAAGAGCTATCGAGAGGCCTACCGGGAACGCCGCGACGCCATGCTGACCGCACTGGCGGCGCACATGCCTCCGGGCTGCCGGTGGACCCATCCCGCGGGTGGGTTCTACGTCTGGCTCACCGTGCCCGAAGGCTTGGACACCAAGGCGATGCTGCCTCGGGCGGTGACCGCGCGAGTCGCCTACGTTCCCGGCACCGCCTTCTACGCCGACCGGGACAACTCCCCCGGGGACCGGCTGATGCGGCTGTCGTTCTGCTACCCGACACCGGAGCGGATCACCGAGGGGGTGCGCCGGCTCACCACAGTGCTAGAGCACGAGCTCGAGTTGCGGCGCACGTTCGGCAGCGTCGCGCCACGCACGATGTCCGGTTCGCAGTCGCCGTCCCCGGACACCGCCTGATGACCGATCGCACCGTGGCTGTGCTGGCCGGTGGGCTCTCGCATGAGCGGGATGTGTCGCTGCGCTCCGGGCGCCGGCTGTCCAACGCGCTGCGGGAAACCGGGCTGCACGTCGAGGAATGGGACATCGACGCCAGGCTGGTCAGCCGGCTCACCGTCAGCCCACCGGACGCTGTCGTGGTGGCGCTGCACGGCGGATCGGGCGAGAACGGCGCCGTGCAATCGGTGTTGGACATGGTGCGAATGCCCTATGTGGGTGCCGATCCCCGGGCCTGCCGCCGGGCCTGGGACAAGCCCACCGCCAAGGACGAGCTGGCCCGGGCCGGGCTGAGTACCCCGGATTGGATCACGCTGCCGCACGCCACCTTCCGCGACCTCGGGGCGCGGGATGTGCTCGACGCGCTGGTCGCCCGGCTCGGCCTGCCGCTGATCCTCAAACCGCCCCAGGGCGGCTCGGCGCTGGGTGTGCACGTGGTGCGCGAGATCGCAGAGCTACCGGGTGCGGTCGTGGGTTGCCTGGCTTACGGGGACGCGGTGCTGGCCGAGCGACTCGTCGAGGGCGTCGAGGTCGCGGTCACCGTGCTGGACGGGCCGGACGGGCCCCGGGCGCTGCCGGCGGTAGAGATCAACGCCACGTCCGGCTGGTACGACTACGCCGCTCGGTACATCGCCGGGCTCACCACCTTCCACACCCCGGCCCGGCTGTCCGCCGCAGCGGCCGCCGCGGCGGCTGGCCTCGCGCTGAGCGCGCACCGGTTGCTCGGGTTGCGCGACGTGTCCCGGACCGACGCGATCCTCACCCCCGACGGAGTGGCCCACTTTCTTGAGGTCAATGTCACCCCGGGGCTCACCGAGACGTCCCTGCTCCCGATGGCGATCGAAGCGGACGGCGCGCGGTTGGGTGAGGTGTTCGCCGAACTGATCGAGCGAGCCGTAGCCCGCGGCTGACCGAGCTGCCCGGCGTGTCTACAGAACCTCCCCTGCATAAAAACACTAGGTTCCTCGTAGATAGACGATCGTTAGTACGTAGAAGTGCCCCATAAACCGCACCCCAGGCAGGTGACCACTGTGAGCGACACGGTCGAGGTAGCAGCGCCGCTCGTAGACGTACGCGACGTGCTTGAGACGTTCCGCACACACCAGATTCTCACTGAAGACTGGGCTACCGTCCTGTCCAACGCCGCGGAAACCCTCGACCACACCGCCGCCGATGTGGTCGCACCTCCGGCTATAACCCACCTCGCCACCCAGCTGAGGATGCTGCTCGCCAACGGCTTGCAGGCGGACGCCGAGATCCTCGGCAGCGCCGCGGACGAGACCCAGCGAATTCTTTCTCGCACGAGAATCCGAGGGATACCCCGGCCCGAGGACGAGCATTGGGAGTTCGCATAGTCAGCGGCGACGGGTGCGGACGGCACAGATCCCAAGCACCCGGTTCGCTCCCGCGGCACGGGCAGCACGAGCGGTCTCACCCATGCTGGCACCAGAATGGAAGACGTCGTCGATGACTAGCGCATTTTGACCCCGCAAGTCGTGAGCTATACTGAACTGGCCCGCGAGAACCTCCGCGCGCTGTGACCGGTCCAGACTCTTGGCTTGCGGACGGAACTTGTCTCTCGCCTTGACCCAAACTCTCGGTATCGTAAAATCACGCCCAACCGTGGCCGCCATGCGTGAGCCAAAGGCGACCCTCTCGGTGTCGTGCCCAGGAACATCCAGGACGACATTCGCCCTCCTGAGCAGCGGGTGCCCCTGGATGACAGCTGACACTTTCCGCATGAGGAGCCGACCAAACTCCGCCTGCCGGTCGCCGTCGGTCTTATATTTATGCTTTCCAAGATAAACCAATTCTCCGGTTTCCGTGTTCTTCCAATCAGTAGCGGGAATTCCGTCCACCGGCTGCTTGTACCAGTCCAGAGCAAGAGCAAAATCTAGAGTCGCGGGACAGGACAAGGTTAGAGTAGCAGCGAGAACAACGAGCAGCTCAGCGACATCCGACCGAAGCGCACCAGGTGACCAAAAAACATGTGTCCAGGTCGCGCGGAGATTCAGCGGAAGCTGGCGTGGCGAGTAGTCGGGAGCGAGTGTGAGTAGCTGCGCAACGACCGCATCGGCGGTTCGGAGCCACAGGAAGTGCCCCGCGCTGCTGTCGTTGGTTGTCGTCCAGGACTCGAGGCGGTTCGCCCTGCGGTCGCTCCTGAAGGGAGGCGGTGTGGCCGGGATCGACATGATCGTTTCCTACTCAACCGTGGGGTACCGCTCATACCAGCCACCCCGTGGATCGTCCACAAGCCGACACGCCGTACCCTTGAGCGCCCTTCCCTTGCGTCCCACACGCAGGTGGGCCATCATATCGAACATGAGTTCGATGACGCGAGTGGACGGGCCGCTCACGCGCAGGCTGCGAGGTAGCGTGTCTCAACCCAGTAGCGCGAGAGCTGGCCCTAGCATGGATCACCTGGCCAAACTCGAACTTGCTATCGCCGTGACCCGCTACGGCTCCTCGAGTAAGATCAACAATCAGCTCCGCCGTCATGGAGTAGCGGCTCTTGACGAGCACCTGGAGCGGCTCGACAGCTCCAGCCGGCAGCAGTTGCGGACCGTCGCGGAAGACCTTCTGTCTCGGGATGTGACTGCGGTGCTGCGAGAAACAAGCGAGTATCCAAGATTGCTCGATCAAATCCCCAACGCACCCCCGGTCCTGTTCTGCTCAGGTCAGCTCTCCTTGCTATCGGCTCCCAGCGTGGGAATGTGCGGGTCGCGGAGAGCAAGTAATGAAGGGCTTCAAGCCGCCACCATCTGCGGTAGTGTCGCCGCTGGCCAAGGCCTGCTAACTGTGTCAGGTTATGCCCGAGGCGTCGACATGGCCGCCCACGTCGCCGCGCTTGAGGCTGGCGGTACGACGATCATTGTACTCCCCGAAGGGATCAATCACTTCAGGGTCAAACAGGAGATCGCGAGCGACTGGGATGCGAGCCGAACCCTGGTGGTGTCGCAATTCTCGCCCGCCCAGACCTGGAATGCCGGAGGGGCGATGGCCCGGAACTCGGTCATCATCGGACTGAGTCTTGCCTTAGCGGTTGTCGAGGCGGGAGAGCGGGGCGGCACCCTCTCCGCGGGACAGCGAGCACTTCAGCTTGACCGCCCGGTGATTGCCCTTCAGTTCCCGGGCATGTCACCAGGAAACGTCGGGCTCCTGGAAAGCGGCGCCCTAGCGGTGAGCAATGCGGCCGAGTTGAGTTCATTCTTGCATGAGCTCAGGTATGTGGCTGACGAACCGACAAGGAGCGGTTCCGCACAGCGACACCAGGAGGCGCTCATTCCCAGCAGCTGGGTCAGCCCGCCGGGAGCCTGCAGGTAGGTGTCCCCGGCCTCGGTGATCAACTCCATCTCCTCGGCTCGCCAGACCCGGCCACAATGGACGTCTGTCCAGGTAGCGGTCTGGAACCAAGCGGGTTTGGGGACGCCTGAGATGACCGAGGCGGCCTCCGTGCCGACATGACTGGGGCTGGATCCGGGACGGTGACCGGGAGCTGACGCGTACCAGGTGCCCCGGCCGGTGCGGTGCCCGGCCGACTCCATCCACGCCCCAGTCTTGACCTCTGAACGGTCCAGCCGGACGTCCGGCCTGCGCTCGACCTCGGCGATCACGTCATCCGGTAGGTCCACGTCCATGTCCCTGGCTGATGTGGCCGCATTGCGTTCCCCTTGTCTCCCGGGTGGTCGTGCCTGGTACGCGGTGTGGCCACTGCACCGCTGCTTCAAGATCATTAATTTCGGGGCTTGCGCCAGGATTCGATTCACCCATCTTGATCGCCGAAAGTGAGCTGTGGCCGTGCGGAAGTGCACGGC
>JBOHFJ010000138.1:0-11844 GCA_050699655.1 Pseudonocardiaceae bacterium | reverse complement strand
CTTTCCTGGCATGCTCTTTTCCCTCATGACCCTTTCGGGCTGAGGTAAGCCATTCGATCCAAGAACGTCCCTCCGAGTTCCTCCCGACTATATCGGGAATACGACAGAGCGCCTCGCGGCGCAATTTCGCCATATCACGCGGGCCCCCCGGCGCGCCGATCCGTCCGCCTGGACTCAGACCGCCGGTTTTCTGGCATGCTACCGTCCCTTATCACCTTTCGGATCAAGGTAAGCCATCAGGCCCAGGAACATTCCTCCAGTTCCTCCCAGCTCAGCCGGGAATACAATGCGGCGCCTCGTGGCGCACCTGATCATAGAAACCTTTCGGCAGGACGATGCGGGGGCCCGTGCGCTGGCACGGATCGCATCGCTGGCCCGCCTCGCGGCCTCGGCGCAGCAGCGCCCCGCACTCTGAACAGCGTGGTTTCGCCCACCGGCGCGGGCCGCCACCTGCGGCATTCGCTTCCGCCCGCCCGAGTTCCTGCGCGGCACGACGGCCCTGCGCGGCGAGCCACCCGACCCCGCCCAGATCTGCCCAGCGTGCGACACCCACCGCAAACGAGGCGCCCGGTGAGCGGGCCGCCGCGGTGGGGCGTGTCCTCGCTGGACTGGCGTTGGCGGTTATGGTGAGCAGGACTAGGCGGTAGCCGAGGCCGCCGTCTCGGCGTGCTGAGCCCGCCGGGGTACCAGGTCATCAACGCACGCTGACCGCCTGGCCTAGCGTGCGGACCGACATCCGGAATGCCGGTGGTACCGTGCTGGACCAAGAGGTCGTCATCGACCGCAATCTGGTGTCCAGCCGTACCCCCGACGACCTGCCCGCGTGCTGCGCCGCGATCGTCGAGGAGTTCGCCAAGAGTTCGCGCGCCGTCGCCAGCGGCTGAGCACCCAGCACCACCGCAAGGAACCCGATCCACCCATGAAAGAGGAGTGATAGGCCATGGCGGACCTGCCGACCGTTGGGCTGCTCGTGACGATGGACGCGAAACCAGGCAAGGAGGCCGAGGTCGAGGCCTTTCTGGGCGGCGGTCTCGCCCTGGTGAATCAGGAGCCGGGCACCATCGCCTGGTTCGCCATCCGGCTCAGCGGCTCCACCTACGGGATCTTCGACGTCTTCCTCGACGACTCGGGCCGCGATGCGCACCTGTCTGGGCGGGTGGCCGAAGCTCTGATGGCGCAGGCTCCTGACCTGTTCGCCGGTCCACCCAAGATCGAGAAGGTCGATGTGCTCGCGACGAAGCTCCCCGCGTAGATGGCTTCACGAGCAGCTGGGCTGAGTGCCGACGGGCGGCAGCGGCTTGAGAAGGAGCTGGAGTTGCTGCGTGCGCGGCGTCGGGAGTTGGCTGCCGACCTGGGCGATGACGATCCGGTGGGGGATCGGGCGGACCAGGCGGTGGCATTGGAACAAGCCGATGACCTCGCCCAGCTGGACGAGCGCATCGGCGAGATCGTCGATCTGCTCGCCCGCGCCGGGGCGGATGAGCGCCCCGGCGCTCTGGTGGACGGGACTGTGGTCACGCTGCGCTTCGCTGGCGGGGTGGTCGAGACGTTGCGGGCCGTGTTGGTCGCGGACGAGGCTTCCGAGGCTGAGGGGGCACGGGTGTTCACCGTGGACAGCCCGCTCGGTCTGGCGCTGGCCGACCGGCAGGCCGGCGACACGGTCACCTATCCCACACCAGACGGCGAGGCGACCGTCGATGTCCTCGCCGTCGTGCCCCCGAGCGGTTAGTGATTGTCAGGCGGCGGTGGTCGCCGATTCGAGGGCCGATTCCAAGGCAAGGTCAAGCACCTCGCGGACATCGCCGACCAGGTGCACGGTGAGCTCCCGGCGCACCGACTCCGGCACGTCGTCCAGGTCGGGCTCGTTGCGCCGGGGCAGCAGCACGGTGCTGATCCCGGCTCGGTGCGCGGCGAGCAGTTTCTGCTTCACGCCGCCGATCGGCAGCACCCGCCCGGTCAGCGACACCTCACCGGTCATCGCCACGTTGGCGCGCACTGGTTGTCCGGACAGCAGCGAGGCCAGCGCGGTGGTCATGGTGATTCCCGCGCTGGGTCCGTCCTTGGGCACGGCCCCGGCTGGCACGTGTATGTGCACGCCCCGCTCGGCCAGCTCACCGACCGGCAACCGCAACTCGGCCCCGTGCGCGCGAAGGTAGGACAGCGCGATCTGAGCGGATTCCTTCATCACGTCACCGAGTTGTCCGGTGAGCGTGACATTCGTTGATCCGGTCTGCTTGTCGGCCAGCGAGGCCTCCACGAACAGCACGTCGCCGCCGGCGCCGGTGACCGCGAGCCCGGTCGCCACACCGGGGACGGCCGTGCGCTCCGCCGACTCCGGAGTGTGCTTGGGCCGGCCGAGGTACTCCCGTAGGTCCTCGGGTTCGATGCGGACCGGAATGTCGTGCTGGTTCAGCGCCAGCCGGGTGGTCACCTTGCGCAGGATCCGGGCGATCGCGCGTTCCAGCTGCCGCACCCCGGCCTCGTGGGTGTACTCGGCAGCGAGCCGACGGAGCACGGCGTCGGCGACCCGCACCTCCTCCGGGCTCAGGCCGGCCCGGTCAAGCTGGCGAGGCAGCAGGTGCTCGCGGGCGATCGCGACCTTCTCGTCCTCGGTGTACCCGTCGAGCGTGACCAGTTCCATCCGGTCGAGCAGCGGCGCGGGGATCGAGTCGATTACGTTCGCTGTCGCCAGGAACATCACGTCGGACAGGTCCAGCTCAACTTCGAGGTAGTGGTCGCGGAACGTGTGGTTCTGCGCCGGATCGAGCACTTCGAGCAGCGCCGCGGTCGGGTCACCCCGGAAATCCGAGCCGACCTTGTCCACCTCGTCCAACAACACCACCGGGTTCATCGTGCCCGCCTCGGAGATGGCCCGCACGATCCGACCCGGCAGCGCCCCGACATAGGTCCGGCGGTGACCCCTGACCTCCGCCTCGTCGCGCACACCACCGAGGGACACCCGGACGAACTTGCGGCCCATCGCCCTGGCCACCGACTCACCGAGCGAGGTCTTGCCGACCCCAGGTGGCCCCACCAGCGCAAGCACCGCCCCGCTGCGCCGGCCCCCCACGACTCCCAGGTTTCGGTCGGCCCGCCTGCGCCGCACGGCCAGGTACTCGATGATGCGGTCCTTGACCTCAGCTAGCCCGAAGTGGTCGGCGTCGAGCACCTCACGAGCGCCCCCGATGTCGAAACTGTCCTCGGTGCGGGAGTTCCACGGCATTGTCAGCACGGTGTCCAGCCAGGTGCGGATCCAGCCGATCTCAGGTGAGCCCTCGCTGGTCCGCTCCAACTTGTCGGCCTCGGTCAGTGCCGCCTTGCGCACGTGCTCCGGCAGGTCCGCGGCCGCCACCCGTGCCCGGTAGTCCTCCTCTTCGGAGGCGGGCTTTCCGTCCAGCTCGGCCAGCTCCTTGCGGATCGCGGTGAGCTGCTGGCGCAGCAGGAACTCCCGCTGCTGGCGCTCCATGCCCTCCTTGACGTCCTTGTTGATCGTCTCCGCGATGTCGAGCTCGGCGATCTGCTCGGAAGTCCAGCCGATGAGCCGCTCCAGCCGCTGGACCACAGCCGGGGTCTCCAACAGCCAGAGCTTCTGCTCCTTGCTCAGGTAGGAGGCATACCCGGCGAGGTCGGCCAGCGCGCCCGGCTCCTCGACCTGCCGCATCGAGTCGATCACCTGCCAGGCGCCGCGGCGCTGCAAGATCGTGATCACAAGGCCCCGATATTCCCTGGCCAGCTCCTGTGCCCGGCCATCAGCCACCACCTCATCCAGGACAGTGGCCTCCACCCACAACGCGGCACCCGGGCCCGTCGTCCCGGTCCCGATCCGGACCCGGGACGTTCCCCGCACCACGACGGCTTGCTCGCCCCCGGGCAGCCGGCCGACCTGCTCGACCACGCCCCACGCGCCGACCGAGGCGTACTTGCCTTCCAGCCGGGGCACCAGCAGTACCCCCGCCTGGCCGCCCGATTCCGGATCGATCGCGGCGCGAGCGGCATCGATGGCCGCCCGGACCTCGGCGTCGGCCAGCCGCAGCGGAAGCACCATTCCCGGCAGCACCACCACGTCGTCGAGCGGCAGAACCGGCAGCTTCACAGTCTCAGTCAAGGTTGTCACACCCCATGCGAGAAGATTGAGTCACTATGGCTCAACTACGGCGGCCACCCCGATATTCCCGACGGCCTGCGTATGATGTCGATCTCCTCGCCGACCCGGGCGCACCAGTCTCGACACGACCGTGGGCCGGTTTGAGCAGCCTGGCATGCTCGTCGGTGTTCTCCCCGAATTGGCGGCGTACCAGGAATTGATTGTCACCGTCGCGCGTGAATTGTTCCTACGCCGCTACCCGGGGCGTCAGCGAGTACCACGGGGTTTCGCCGAGTCGTTCCAGCTCCGTCTTGAACGCGTCGACAAGGGAAGCGCCGTCCCCGTTCTTGAGCGCGTCAACCCCGATGCGGCGCCTCCAGAATTCGACGAGGTCTTTGTGGAGTCCAGGGACCTGGTGCAGAGGGCGATTATCGGCGCGGCGGCCTCGGGGCGCCTGCCCGTTGACTTCCCTGGTAACGCCCTGGCTGACTTCTCCAGGTTCGGACGCACACTGCGCGCCGGGGAGTTCCTCGAAATCAAAGTGCCCTCCTCGGCAAGGCCGGCGCGGACCCGGAGTTCTCCGAGGTCGATGACCGCGCATTGTCGATCAGCGTGATCTCGGCGCGCGTCTTTGAACGCCTGACCGCTCTTGCCGATCTCCCTGGGGGCTGGTTGGATGGTGAGGGGGAGTCGATCTCTCGGGACGTCATTGCCCACGTGCGGTATCTCCTGAGGGATCTTCATGGCAAAGTTCTTTCCGAGGTGTACATCTACCCGACCGTAGAAGGCGGCGTGCGCTTGGAGTGGCGGCGCTCCTCAACCGAGTTCAGCCTCGACTTCCGACCGGACCGCGCTGTGCTGTACGACGAAATCGATCTGGCCACCGGTAGCGAGACAGAACGTCAGCTATCCTTCGATGATTTCAAAGACGTGCGAGTCCTGCTGGTGGGGGCCTAGTCGATGGAATCAGAACAGCTTTTCCGTGAGCTAGGTGCGAATGAATCCGTCTTGACCGACGGGGTGGAGATTCTCCGACGCCAGATCCACCCGAAGTTCCTGGACCGGGGTCAACCATCAGGTCAGGCGTTTCGCCCGACCATGAAGGACGCCGGATGTCTGTCAACCCGCCGTGAGGCGATGTCAGCGAAAGACGCCTGCGAGGCGCACCTCGCCGAAGGCTTCGCCTCGGCCGGCACGTGGGGTGTGTCGGTCAGCGCGGTGAACGAGGCGGGTTGTCGCGCTGTGGACGACTCCCAAGTCGCGGGCGCCCCGGACCACCACGTTTACATCGACTTCCGTCATCAATCAGGAAAGCAGATTGAGCGGTCCGCCAAAGCGTTCAAGAGAAACGCCATCGAGCGTGGCTGCCTGTATGAGGGCGTACCGGCCTCGACATCTTGACCCGTGAAATCCAGCAGCGCAGAACGACTACCTGGCCTGGGAGTACGGACAGCCCGAACGCGTCTAGCCCCGCCAGGACCAAGACGTCAACTGTTTCGCCGC
The DNA here is from genome assembly GCA_050699655.1 of Pseudonocardiaceae bacterium. Classification (GTDB taxonomy): domain Bacteria; phylum Actinomycetota; class Actinomycetes; order Mycobacteriales; family Pseudonocardiaceae. Next base: position 6,257 of record JBOHFJ010000138.1, on the reverse strand, counting down.
CCACCATGAGGAACCAAGTGCTGGAGATCGGCGGGGTGATGGTCGCCCGGACGGTCACGATCGACCTTGACGCCGAAGCGGTCCTCCAGCGCTGAGGTCAACCAAGGAGGAGCCACTATGTCGTTCAACGTCTCCTGTGGACGGTGCCGCAACTGCCACGAGGGCAACACCGGGATCTGCCTCAACGTCAACCCCGAGTGTCAGGGTGGGGCCTACGGTTAGGTTGACATGGGTGGTTGGCCGGGTGGTCAGGCCGAGTACGTGATGGTGCCCTATGCGGACTTGACCGCGCTGCGTTTCCCGGACCGTGACCAGGCGCTGGAGAAGATCCTGGATCTGACCATGCTCACCGACATCTTCCCCACCGGGTATCACGGCTGCGTCACTGCGGGGGTGGGCACCTGGATCGACGGTCGACATCGCTGGCGCGGGCCCGGTCGGACTGGCCGCGGCGACGTCGGCGTTCCTGCTCGGCGCCGCGGTGGTGATCGTCGGGGACCTCAACGCCGAGCGGCTCGCGCATGCCCGCGGCTTCGGTTGCGAGACCGTCGACCCCTCGGCGTGGCCGCTGCCGGACCAGATCGAGCGGATTCTCGGGGTTCCCGAGGTCGACGCCAGCGTGGACTGCGTGGGCTTCGAAGCCAAGGGTCACTCCATCGAACTCCTTCGCCACCGGGCAATGCCCGGTACTGCGTTACAACCGGGCGCTGATGATGGCGATCCTGCATGACCGGGTGCAGATCGCCCGCCGGACTGGTCCGACACGACGGTACCGTGAGTTGCCCCTGCACGGCAGTGTCTTCCGGCTCTGCGACGGGCGGGTCGTGCGCGGGCCAGCGGCCTGCGATCAACCCGCCTGGGACGTCCGGGTCGAGGGCGACCGGGTGCGGGTCCGGGCCGCTACCCGCGAGCCCGGACAGGAGGCGGAGCTCATGCCGAACCCTCAGCACGGAATCTCGCCCTGGGCACCGCTTCGCACGCCTATCTCGAGCTTGACGCGCACGCCGATCCGCGTGCCGTGGTCGAGCGGGTGGCCGCGCTGCGGGAGCCGAGAACAACGATCGGGGGTGTCAATCTGGTCGCCGGGTTCTCCCCCGAGCTGTGGCGGGCGGTGGCATCTGAGGACACCCCGAGCGAGCTGATCGGTTTCGGCACTCCGGTGGTCGGCGAGGATGGCTTCGGGATGCCCGCCACACAGCATGACGTGCTGTTGTGGGTATCGGGCAGCGCCTATGACGTGGTGTTCGACCTGGCTCGTGACATGATCGCCACTCTGGGCTCGCTCGCTTCGGTGGCGGGGGAGGTGGCGAGCTGGCCGTATCACCATGATCGGGACTTGACGGGGTTCATTGACGGCACTGAGAACCCGAGCCTGGCCGAGGCCGCTGACGTCGCGCTGGTGCCCAAGGGGGCACCCGGCGCCGGTGGGAGTGTGCTGTTGCTGCGGAAGTGGTCCCACGACCCCGCCGGTGGGCGGAGGGTCCATGGCCGCGTCCGGCTGGTCCATGAACACCTCGCATTCCACGGATGACATGTTTCGCCGCACCCGTATCCGCATCCGCATGCGCACGCGAATCTGCGCGCGCAGCCTGGTGTTCGCTGTCGTTAACGACGAGTCTGATTTTTGCGTCGAGAATTTTTTGGGTTCGCGAGCAAAATCGCAAAAATCACCCAGGCGAGCGATGTTCCGGACACGAACGGATAAGTACAGTTCCTACTGGTTTTGTGAAATCCTTCGGAAGGGGCTCGCCGCGACGGTCGGAGTGGTTGCCGCGACTCGTGTGGCTGACTGAGCTGGCGCGTGCCTTCATGGGCAAGGGGTGACGGCAATGGCTGAAGCAAAAGCTCTCACGTTGCGGGAGCGTATTTTTGGCGGGAAAGCCCGCTGTTCGCACTGCCGAGAATCGTTCGAGAAGGCAAACGGATGGCCCACCAGGATGGGGCTTATTTGCCCGAGTTGCAAGGGCACCTGGAAGCAGATCAGCGACCTGTTCACGTGACACACAGCGCGTGACCGATCCGGGGCGGGCGGCCGGAACGCCGCCGCCGGACCCCACATCCCCGGGGAAAGCCATCTAGAGTCGCTCCGTGGAGCGAGTGACCCGGCACACCAAGGTCTTCCTGAGCTACCGGTCGACTGATCGCGCGGTGATCGAGGAGTTCGCCGCGCGGCTGCGCCGGGACGGGGTCGATGCCTGGTACGACCGCTGGGAGATCACGCCCGGGGACGACATCGTGGCGAGGATGGATCAGGGCATTGATGGCTGCACGGCTGGCCTGAGCCTCGGCAGTCCGGGTCCGGCGGCGTTCACCGGGCTGCGCCAGCAGGTGGGCTCGGTGCTGCTGCCCGGTGCGGTCGGCCGGGCAGTGGAGGAGCTGCTCGCCGGGCTTGACGCCGTCACGGTCGCCGATGTGCACATCGAAGCCTCGCCGGCACTGGTGTCACTAGCCGTTTGAGGCGGTGGTGACCCCGCGGGGTCGCACCCCGGTGTTGCTGCCCGGGGTCCGGATGCGCCGCTGCGTGCTCGGCGAGCGCCCGAATCAGGTGCCGCCCGCGCCGGGGCCGCTGAAGATCCTGGTGGCGGTCGGGGCACCGGATGAGCACAAGACCCCGCAGTCCCGGCTGGACATTGAGGCCGAGATGGGGAAGATCCTCGACGCGGTGGACTCCGCGGTGCGTGACGGGCGCACCGAGGTGCGCATCCTGGAGGTGGCCAATGCCGGCACGATCGCCGCGGCGCTGACCGAGGACGACTACTATGTACTGCACCTGTCGGGCCACGGTGACGAGACCGGGATCGAGCTGGAAGACGAGGACGGCGCGCCGGTCCCCACCCGCGCGGCCGATCTCGCGGACGCCCTGCGGGCCACCGGGCGGGTCGTCCCGCTGGTGTTCCTGTCCGCGTGCCGCGGTGCTGGCAACGCCGAAGGGCTGGCGCTGGCGCTGCACCGGCTGGGGCTGCCTCGGGTGATCGCCATGCAGGGACCCGTGACGGACGAGTACGCCACCGAGCTGGCGGCGGCGTTCTACCACCAGCTCTCGGTTCCGGCCTTTCCGCGGGCAGGGGTGGCGCTGGCCCGGGCGCGGCAGGTGTTGGCGACCCAGCGGGCTGGCGCGGTGGCTGAGCGTCCGAGCTCGGAGTGGGTGACGGCGACGCTGACGGCCACCGACGACGGGCCGCTCATCGACAGCGACCTCGACCTGGTGCCCTTGCGCCGGCCGCCCGTGCACCTGGCCACCGGCCCCGTGCCCGCGCTCGGTGTGGGCGAGCTGATCGGCCGCCGGGTGGAGCTTCGCGAGACGTTGCGCACGCTGCGCGAGGACCGCCGGAGTGTGGCGCTCACCGGGATCGGCGGGGTGGGCAAGAGCAGCGTCGCCGGACGGGTAGTGGCGCGGTTGGCCGAACAGGGGCTGGGTGTGCTCGGTGACCACCGGGGCGTGGAGTCTGGAAAACGTCTGCACCGCTTTGCTGGCCGACTTGCCCACCGCGAGACATTAGTGGGCGCGGGAGTTGCGCGATCAGCTGGCCAGCATGCCACCGGATGATCGTACCCGGCTGCGGTTTCTCGAGCGGGCGCTGCGGCAGCATCCAGTGCTGCTGGTGCTGGACAACTTCGAGGACAACCTCACCGCCGGCGCCGCCGCCTTCGCCGACCCGGGAACTTCCAAGGTGATCAAGCATCTCGCCGAGTCTTGTACAACGGGCAGGTTGCTTGTGACGTGTCGCCACCCGCTGCCCGGCATGCGGGAGCAGCTGCGTCACCTCGGCATCGGGCCGCTGTCACCGAGTGAGACCCGCCGGCTGTTCCTGCGCCTGCCCGGGCTGCGCACGCTGACCGGTGAGGACGCCGCCCTGGTGCACCGGCTGGTGGGCGGGCATCCCCGAGTGCTGGAGTTCCTCGACGCCCTGCTCCGGCTTGGCGTGGGCACTGATCAGGTCTGCGGCAGATTCTCCGAGTTGGCCGACGCTCACGGGGTCGAGGTGACACAGCCCCGGGAGCTGCCCGAGCAGGTGTCGATGGCTGTTCAGCTCGGTGCCCGGGACATCTGCCTCGACGTGCTGCTCGCCGCGCTCGACAACGCCGAACGGCAGGTGCTCCTGCAAACCGCAGTGTCCAGCCTCCCGGTGCAGGTGGCGGACCTCACGGCGGCGCTCGACCACACCAGGCTCGATGACATCACCGTCACCCACGCCGCGCAGCGGCTCGCGGATCTCTCTCTGGTGGTGCATACCGACGAAGGACTGTGGGTGCATCGCTGGACCGCCGAGGGCCTGCGGGAACACGAAACCCCCGATGACTACCGCAACCGCTGCCGCCGGGCCGGTGAGCTGCGCCAACGGCGCATCGCTAGTGCATCCCGCGATGTCACGGAGTGGATTGAGGCGACCCAGAACTTCCTCGACGCCCAAGACTGGGACCGTGCCACCAAGGTGGCCACCAGGGTCGCCGACTTCCTGGCCCAGGACTCGAACCTGCGCCGGTTGTCGTTCACCGCTCAGGTGCTCGCCGCGTTGCCCCCGCAGCACCACGACTACCACCTATTCGTCGATCACGAAGGCGCATCCCTGGTCGCGCTTCGGGTTCACCGAAGAGGCCGTGCAACGCTACCGCCGCCTCGTGGACGCCTTCACCCAGCGTGCCCGCGCCGAACCCGGACGCGCCGACTACCAACGCGACCTCTCCGTCTCCTACAACAAACTGGGCCGCTGTTTCACCCAGCTCGGCCGTGCTGGGGACGCGGCCGTCGCGCTGGAACGGCACCTCGAGCTGGCGCTCATCGTTCATCAACGCATGCCAGGACAGGTCAACGCTGTTGTCGACCTTGCCATCGCGCTTCACTTGACCGCCAAGTTCGACGATCATGGTGATGAGCGGAGCCGCCAGTCCCGCGAACTACTGGAAGCGCTCGTAGCGGACCACCGTCTCCCACGCCATGGCAAGGCGCTGCTTGACGAGTTGCGCAGAGATCAAGCTCCGCCCGCACGGTGGAAGACGTGATTCGCGATTCCAAGCAGTTCGGCTTCTTCATCTCCTACGCGGGACCCGATGTTGCATATGCGGAGATGTTGTGGGACACCTTGTAGTCTGTGGAGCGAGTCTTCTTCGCGCCTCGGTCGGAGCTGCTCGGCGAGGATTGGCCGACTCGCTTGGCGGAGGCGATAAGAGACACCTGGGTGACGTTGGCTCTCATCTCGCGGCACACGCCCGCCGCACACTTTCAGATGGAGGAGATGCTGCTCGCTCTGGAAGAGAGCCACGCCGGGTTCCATGCCGTGATACCGATCCGCTTGGCGGTATACGGAGAAATTCCACCGCTTCCCATCGGGCTCAAGTCAAAGAATTGCTTGGACCTTCATTCGGGATCGAAGGATGAAATCGACTCTGTCATCGACAGGCTGCTTGCGGCCAGGGATGAAATCCGATCTCGCGCCGGTCTTGGATGGCGGACCAGCCGTGAGAGCATCAGCTCGCCGGAGCCGTCGCAAACCTCCCACGACCCGCTTCGCGACGCGTTGGAAAGGGTCAAGACTTACGAGCGGAGTGGGCTTCTCCGTGACCGCACCGTTGAGGAAATCCAGATCATCCTGCTGAAACACCACCTGATCGGCGACGAACGAGACATCTGAACTCGTCGCGACACCGCAACCCGTTGGCCAGCCTGCTGACCATCCCAGCCTGCTCGGAGTTGCGTGTCCCACATGCCCGCCGCCGCACACCTCCCCGAGTCGCACTGTGCGTCGGCGGAGGATTCGGCTGTCGGCGGGCTGGAGCCGTCGCCGGAGTGGGTGGGGGACGCAATAGCTGCGGCAAGGTTCCGGTCTCCGGAGGCGATCCGGGCGGCGCTGCTGCCGGAACAGGTGGGCGAGTTCGACACCGCCTTCGACGCCGCGCTTCACGGCGGCCCGGCGGACGCTGCGCCTGGACTAGCTGCGCCATGTGCTGCGCATGTGGCGACGGATGGCGTTGATGACCGAGCAGGACCCCGATGGCCACCGGCAAATGCTGGTCACTGCCACTGAGATCCAGCGCACCGGGCGCCCCCGACCAGGCAGCGTGCCCTGGAGTGAACTCACAACCGAGCTCGGTCTCTGACCGTCCCCGCCCCCTAGATCCGGATTAGACGGCTAGGGCCGCCGAAGTCTGTGTGATCGAGTCATGTGGTGCTCGTGTGTGGAACCTGTTGGGCGTGGTAGTGGGGTCGGTGCGGGGGATGATCGTTGTTTGTGTGCCAGGGACGACACCTCGTGTCGTCC
>JBOHFJ010000137.1:0-11968 GCA_050699655.1 Pseudonocardiaceae bacterium | reverse complement strand
GGTCAACGCCGCTCGGCTCAAGGATTCCGGCGAGCGCAACGACGTGCAGACCGGGATGGCGAAGCTGCTGGCCAGTGAATACTGCAAGGAAGTCACCGAGGACGCGTTCCGCATCCACGGCGGATACGGTTACTCCAAGGAGTACGAGATCGAGCGGCTGATGCGCGAAGCGCCGTTCCTGCTCATCGGCGAGGGCACCAGCGAGATCCAGAAGACGATCATCAGCAAGGGGCTGCTGCGAGAGTACGCTGCCCGAGGTTGATAGAGGGGAGTAATGCAGCCATGACCAGTCCCTTTAGCGGCCCGGGTCAGACTCCTGGCCTGCCCACCCCACCCACCGGCTGGCCGATCGGCTCCTACGCCACCTACGCCGAGGCGCAGCGCGCCGTGGACCACCTCGCCGACAGCCAATTCCCGGTCGCCGAGGTCACGATCGTCGGGGTGGACCTCATGCTGGTTGAGCGGGTGCTGCGCCGGTTGACCTGGGGTCGGGTCATCGTCCAGGGGGCGGCGTCAGGTGCCTGGTTCGGCCTGTTCGTCGGGGTACTGCTCAGCCTGTTCGCCACCCAGGCCGGGACCGGTGTGATCCCGATCCTGGTGGGAGTGGCCACCGGCGCGGTGTTCGGGACGGTGTTCGCCGCGGCCGGCTACGCCTCGACCCGCGGTCGCCGGGACTTCGCCTCGGCGAGCCAACTGGTGGCCGGGCGTTACGACGTGCTGTGCCAGCCGCGGCACGCCGAGCAGGCCCGCGACCTGCTGGCCAAGCTGGCGATGGGCCCGGGTACGGCCTCAGCGGGGTAGGCAGCGCCAGTGGCTCAGGGCTTCGATGAGGCCGCTGACCAGCGGCAAGCTGGCCAGCGTCGGCGCGTCGCACCAGCGGGCGTCGCCCGCGTCGTCGCCGGCGCGCAGCGTCCCGCCGGTCACCCGGCAGCGGTAGTCATGGATGTCGAGCACCGCCCCATCTGGTGCGTGGCGTTGCACAGCACCCAGCGAACGCGTGATCTCCACCGCCAGCCCGGTTTCCTCGGCCACCTCGCGGAGCACCGCTTGATGATCGGTCTCACCGGCCTCGACCCGGCCACCCGGCACTGACCAGCGCCCCCGCCCCGGCTCGTTTGCCCGCCGGATCAGCAGCAGCCTGCCAGCGTCGTCGAACAGCACCGCCCCGACGCACCGGATTCTCCGCTCGGGTTGCGCGCTCATCAGCACCGACGGTAGTACTCTCGCGAGTGTCGGGACACACCCGCCAGCTCAGGTGCGGCACACCCCTGGCTCCCAACTGGCCCCCAACTGGCCATCGACGATGAAGGCGCGGCGCGGACATGATTGGTCGACATTCCAACATCCTGCTCAACCCCGCCTTGGAGCGACGAGTGATCCGGGTGCGGCGACACTGGGCGGTGCTGCTCAAGCCCATGCTGAAGACCGTCGCGGTCGTGATCGTTTCCTTGGTGCTCTCTGCCCTGGTCAGCCGGGTGAGCTCGGGCCTGTGGCTGGTGCAGTCGCTGCTCTGGTACGCGGCGGTCGGCGCGGTGCTGTACTTCGGCTGGAACGTGCTGGAGTGGTGGGTCGAGATCATCACCGTCACCGACAAACGCTTCATGCTCACCTGCGGCCTCATCCAGACGAAGAACACCATGATACCGATCACGAAGGTGACCGACATGACCTTCGAGCGGCCCTTGGTCGGGCAGCTGCTCGGCTACGGCACGCTGCGGGTGGACTCGGCCGGGCAGCACCCGGAGCTCAAGTCGATCCGTTATGTGCCCCGGCCGGAGGAGGTCTTCGAGGCGATCTCTGAGCTGATTTTCGGCGACAAGAAGCAGCCTCGTTCCCACATGCTGCAGCCGCCGCGGCGCGGCGCTCGCCGCAAGGGCTGGCCGTTCGCGCGGCGGTCTGACACCGACGAGGTGTATTAGCTCACCGCCGGTGCCCGGCGCGAGTGAGCGAGTACGGTAGCGCGGTGGCACGGCGCGCGCAGGGAGAGCTGGACCTCGGCGGTCTGCCCCGCCCGCTGGTGCGGCTGACTCCCGCCAAGCTCAGCACGTGGACCAGCTGTCGTCGGCGCTACCGGATGGCCTACCTGGATCGTCCCGCGCCCGCCCGGGGTGGGGCCTGGGCACACAGCACACTGGGCGCGGTGGTTCATACCGCGTTGCGGGCGTTGTTCGATGTGGCCCCCGAGCGGCGCCACGCGGACACCGCGGCCGCCCTGGTGACGGCGCACTGGTCCGGGGAGGGTTTCGCGGACGACGCGCAGGCCGCTGACTACCGCGCTCGCGCGCGCGACTGGGTGGCGTGTTACGTCGACGAGCTGGATCCCCAGCTCGATCCGGTGGGGGTGGAGCGCTGGGTTTCCGCGCCGACCCAGCGGATCGTCGCGGAGGGGCGAGTGGACCGCATCGACGAGCGGGACGGCGAGCTGGTCGTGGTGGACTACAAGACCGGTCGCCACGAGCTCACCGAGGATGACGCGCGCGGTTCTCAGGCGCTGGCGCTTTATGCCTTCGCGGCCCGGCGCACGCTGCGCCGGGCGTGCCGGCGGGTGGAGCTGCACCACCTGCCCACCGGCACCGTCGCCGGTTGGGAGCACACTGAGCAGTCCCTGGGCCGGCACTTGGAGCGCGCCGAGGAGGCCGCCGCGGAGATCGCGCTGGCCACCGACACGCTGACGATAGGCGCGGACCCGGACACGCTTTTTCCGCCCGCGCCCGGCCGGGCCTGCTCATGGTGTGACTTCCGGCGACACTGCCCCGAGGGGCGGGCCAGCGCCCCGGAGCTCCAGCCATGGGCCCTGCTCGCTCCATGATTGCCGCAGCATGATCGCCGAGGTCGAGCGGGCCGGGGGGCGGCGGCGATCGGATGGCGTGCGTGCCCCGCGCGGGCTGTCCGGGGTGCTGGCTGGGGGCTTGGTCGCGCTCGCGATCGTGGTGTGCGTGGCGCAGTGGTTGGCCAGCACATCGGGCCGTCCCGGCCCGGGCATGGTCGCCGTCGCCGGCCATGGTGTCGCGGCGTTGGCCGCCGTTGTCCTGCAGCTGGCGGCGCAGCGGTCCCAAGGAAACGGCGGGGCGCTGGCGTCGTGGTTGGTGCTGGCGCTGACAGGCATTGTGCTCTGGTTCGGCTGGTGGGCCTGAGCCGCCCGCTCACGACCCTGCCCCTTACGACCCCCTGGCCCCTTACGACGCTGCCCGCGCCCGCTCCAGCGCCTGGCGCACGGTAGGCCCGTAGCGCCAGCGGTCGGGCAGCCGCAGTGCGGCGGCGCGCAGACCCCGCAATGCCACGGTGGCGGCCAGGTCAGTGCTGGGCAGGCCAGGCAAGCCGTAGAGACGGCGCGCCCAGCGGGGCAGCAAGGCGAAGGCCAGCCCGGCCACCACGGTCCAGGCTGGCCGGGCCGGGGTGGTCAGCTCAGTCCGGAGCGACAGCGGAGGTGCCGCCAGCCGCAGCGCCGCCCGCCGCGCCACCGCGGACGCGCACAGCTCGGGGCGCACCTGCGCGAAGTACCTGGCCAGTGCGGCCCGGTCGGTGGGTACGTCGGCAAGCTCCACCAACTCGGCGGCGCGCACCTGCTCGAGCAGGAACCGATCTGCTTCCACGCCGCTCAGCGCCAGCCCACCGCGGCCGACCGCGTCGAGAAACGAGGACACCTCCGCGACGTGCACCCAGCGCAGCAGATCCGGATCGGTCGCGGCGTATCGCCCACCGGTCACTGGGTCGACTCCGTGGACTCCCCGGTGCACCGCGCGGACCCGCGCGGCCGCCGTGTCGGCCTGGGCGCGGGTGCCGAAGCCCACCGTGGTCACGTACTGCGCGGTGCGCTGCAGCCTCGGCCAGAAATCGCCGCTGAAGTCCGAGTGCTCGTGCACCCCGGCCATGGCCCGTGGGTGCAGCGCTTGCAAGAACAGCGCCCGGATGCCGCCGATGCCCGCGGCTGGGTCCATCAGTACCCGCCAGGTCACGCTGTCCGGCCCGAAGTACCCGAGATCCTCAGCTACCGTCACTCCGCTCAGCCTATTACGGTGCGGGGGCCACCCACGCGCCGTTGAGGTTAAATCGGGGTGGTGGCGATCTCGCGGGCGGCCCGGGCGAGTTCTCGGGCGTCGGTGTTGGGGTGGGTGGCCAGGACGGTGGCCAGGGGGATCAGGCGTTCTTGGCGGGCGGCGACGGAGCGCAGGGTGCTTACCTCTTTGATGGCGTGGTGGGCTAGGACCAAGCCCTGGGGTTCGCCGGCTCGGATGTGTATTTCGGCGAGGAGGAGTTGGGCCATGGTGCGGGCCATGCGGTGGCCCTGGCCGTAGCTGTGCACCGCGCTGGCGGCGAACTGCTCGGCGGCGTCGATCCGGCCCAGGTCGAGCTGACTCCATGCTGTCGCAATATCGGCTTCGCCGCGCTCGAAGGCATCTGGGGGCTCCCACCCGTCGTGCGCCTCGGCGAGGCACCGGTCGGCCTCATCGGAGCCTTTCATGACGGCGTAGGCGGTGGCGGACTGCCGGTTGAGCTTCACGGTGAGGGCCGCTATCCGGGGGTTGTCGCGCGCGGAGTCGCCGGTGGTGGGGGTCCCGCTGAGGCAGAGTGATCCGAGTTGGAAGAGTTTGAGCGCGTCGTTGGGGTGTCCGCTGCGGACCAGCGTCAATCCGGCGTTCCAGGCGGTGTTGGCGACTGCGTAGGTGTCCCTGGCGTGGTCGGCGAACCAGAGGGCGTGGGTGAAGTGGTCGCTGCTGTCGAGTCCGGAGTCGTAGCGGCACCACCCGGCTTCGGTGTGCAGTTCGGCGAGCGCGGCGGCCAGCGCCGCTTTGACTTCCTCGGTTGCGGGTATCCGCATCCACTGGGTGTAGTAGTTCGCGGTGGCGCTGAATGGGCCGGCTTGCCCGCCGTAGTACCGGGCGACGTCGCGCAGTCGGTGGGTGACCGCTCGCAGGGAGTGCACGTCGGACATGCCGAGGTGGGTGGGTAGCGGCTGGTCGGTGGGCAGGGCCAGCGGGGCGGGCGCACTGAGTGCCTGTGTTCCTTGCCGCAGGGCGGTCGCCATGGCGGCGGTGATCAGGACGCGGCGTTTCGTGGCCTTGTTCACCTCCTTCGAGGCGGGTGGGGTGTCTTTACAGTAGCTCACGCCCAGCCGCTTCCGGGACACGCCAAAACCGTCGGCGATGCGCTCAAGCACCCGCACGTTGAGCACTTGGCGGCCGTGCAGGATCTCGCTGACCTCGGACTGGGATTGGCCGGTCAGCTCCGCGATCCGGCGCTGGCTCACCCCCACGCGGCGCAGCAGGCAGAAAAGCCGGCCGATGTCTCGGTCGGCCAGCGCGGCACGCACCGCGTCCTCGTCGAAGAACGCAGGGTCGAGAAGACCCACGGGCGATCACCTCTCGGTAGCTGGCGCGGCGGGTCAGCCTAGCGGGTGTGTAACGTGCCTTGTCTAGGTGTTCCTCGAACTGGCACGGATAAGCAGGGAGATCACCGAAATGGCAGCGTGTGTCGCTAGGCGTGTTGTTACCGCGTATGCCGTTCCCGCCGCGAGGGCCCCGCTGGAGCGCACCACGATCGAGCGCCGGAGCCTGCGCGAGCACGACGTCCTCATCGAGATCGCGTATACGGGTATCTGTCACTCCGACATCCACCAGGTTCGTGACGAGTGGTCGCGGGGCACCTTCCCCATGGTGCCCGGGCACGAGATCACGGGGGTCGTCACCGAGGCGGGCCTCGGGGTGCGGAAGTACCGGGTCGGTGACCGGGTGGGTGTCGGCTGCTTCGTCGACTCCTGCCGCGTGTGTGACCAGTGCCGGGTCGGCGAGGTGCAGTACTGCCGGGTGGGCGCGACGCAGACCTACAACGACCACGACAAGAAGGATGGCTCGCCGACCTACGGCGGTTACAGCACGCACATCGTCGTGGACGAGAACTACGTGCTGGCCATCCCCGAGGGCCTGGGCCTCGACGTCGCCGCGCCACTGCTGTGTGCGGGCATCACCACGTACTCGCCACTGGCGCACTGGAAGGTGGGTCCTGGGACGAAGGTCGCGATCATCGGCATGGGTGGCCTCGGGCACGTCGCCGTCAAGATCGCGCACGCGCTGGGCGCCGAGGTGACCGTCCTGAGCCAGACGCTTCGCAAGAAGGCGGACGCGCTGCGGCTGGGCGCGGACCATGTCCATGCCACAACTGACCCCGCGACCTTCACCGAGCTTGCCGGCACCTTCGAGCTGATCCTCAACACCGTCTCGGCCACCATCGACCTGGACGCCCATCTGGGAATGGTGACGACGGACGGCACGTTGGTGAACCTCGGTGCGCCCGGTCACCCGAGCACGGTGAACATGTTCTCGCTGATCGTCGGACGCAAGAGCCTGGCGGGGTCCATGGTCGGCGGCATACCGCATACCCAGGACATGCTGGATTTCTGCGCGGAACACGGTTTCGGTGCGGAGATCGAGGTCATCCGGGCCGACCAGATCAACGAGGCCTACGAGCGCGTCCTCGCCAGCGACGTGCGCTATCGCTTCGTCGTGGACATCGCATCGCTGCGCTCGTAGCTCCGCGCCCCGAGTGGGTTAGAGCGATGATGATGAAACTGTGGTTGGGGTGCTCAGAGCGGCAAACTCAGCGTGCCAAAATTGTCACAGCACACCGTGCGGCTGGACTCCTTGATCCAATATGAGCAGACGACAACGTTCCCGGACCCGTCGTGCGAATTCGGGACAGAGCCGAACCACAGATTCGGGACGCCAGCCTCTCGATGGACCCCTTGGTAGGGGTCATCCTCGCGCGTCATGATCCAGGTCATCACGAGAAAACGCAGATCATCTGTGGGGGACTCAAGCTCCGTCCAGGCGTCAAAACGCTCAACGAAGTTTTCCAACGTCCAGGGTCGTACTCCGCTAGGCGGGCTAGGCACGAGAGGCTAGCCTCGCCTGGAGCTCGTCGAGCCTGGTCGTGAGTTCCTCGCGGCTGTCGGAGCGAACGGGATCTGCACGTCGCTTCTCGGCGCCCCGCAGCCACTGTGTGACAGATGTCGAGTCGAGCAACACCTCATTTTCTTCGTCGTCGGTACTGCCACTGGTCCTGAAATATTGCTTGATCCATTCGGGTTTGATGTGGATGCTCTCGCCGGGCCGACGTCCGCTGTTGGCCAGCCGCCAGGGCTCTTCGCTGTGAGTGAGATTTTCAAGGTCTTGTCCGGTCAGCGCTCCGTAGCGGCTGAGCACGTAGCCGACAGTGTTCAGCTGGGCCTCATCCATCTCGCGATGACCCTGCGGGGCGTCGCCCCGCTTCTCCGCGTACCACAGGTTTCCCACGACAGGACCCATGTCCCAGGCGGAGATTGCCTCGCTGAACAGCGGCTCATCGAAGGCTGCCAGGTGGTGGCCCTGGCAGTAGTAGAGGAGTTTGTGCAGCTTCTTCGTCGGCAGCCCGGGCAGCCGGTCACGGAGGGTAGCGGCTACATCACGCGCTGACAGAGTCATGGAGGCAGGATACGGCTCGCGTTGAGAACCTAGTGGAGACGAGGGGCGCAAGCGTTTTTCGAACATGTGTTCTATTATGGTGTTAGACTCTGACGGCGGCAAGCGGGGTGCCGCGAGTGCTGCGCAGGACCTGCTGTGGTGGCTTAGCGGTGGCGCTGGCGGGCCACTTGGATGGCGAGGGCGGCGAGCACGGTGACCGCCAGACCGATCCACAGCGCCACGCCGGCTTCGTGGGATCGGCTGGCCGAGTTCTGGGCGGCGACCTGCGTGACCACACCCAGTGGCGCCGGGCGGGCCCCGGGGGTCAGCTCAGGCTCGCTCACCGCCGCCGCAGGCGGCTCGGGAGGCGCGGCCTCGTCCACCAGCTGACCGACTGGGTTGCCGGGGGGCAGCGTGAACCCGTAGTCCAGCAGCCGGGCCGCTTGCTCCGACATCGACACCGGCCGCTGCTCGCCGCGCATCAGCACCACCATCAGGCGCCGCCCGCCGCGCTGCGCGGCGTCGAGTTGGGTGTGCCGGGCGTCGTCGGTGAAGCCGGTCTTGCCGCCCAGGGCGCCCGGGTAGGTTCTGAGCAGCTTGTTGTCATTGCTGACCACGAACCCGGGCCGGTTGCCGTAGCCGGGGAACTCCGCCTGTCGGGTGCCCAGCAGCTCGGCCAGCAGCGGGCGGCTGAGCGCTTGGCGAAACGCCAACGCCAGGTCGTAGGCCGAGGAGCTCATGCCCGGCCCGTCCAATCCGGACGGGGTGGCGGCCCGGGTGTCGAGCGCACCCAGCTTGGCTGCCAGCTGATTCATCTGCGCGACGGTCGGCGTCACCCCGCCGAGTGCTACGGCCAGGGCGTGCGCGGAGTCGTTGCCGGAGACCAGGAACAAGCTGGTGAGCAGCTGCCGGACGGTGTAGTGACCGCCCGGGCCGATGCCCACCCGGCTGCCGTCCTGGTCGGCGTCGGCCTGGGTGCCGACCACGACCCGGTCGGGGGCAAGCTGGTCGGCGGCCAGCAGGGCGGTGAACAGCTTGAGCGTCGAGGCCGGGCGGTTGCGCGCATGGGGATCCTTGGCGGCGAGCACCTCACCGGAGTCGGCATCGGCGATCAGCCAGGACATCGCGTCGACCCCCGCCGGTGGGGCGGTCGCGCCAGCGGGCAGCACCAGCCCGCACTCGCCCATCCTGGGCCCACCCACTGGCGGGTCCGGGACCGCCAGCGGCGGGGGAGCCAGGGTGCCCGGCGCTGGGGCCTCCGAGGTGTCGACCGGTGGGGGCGGGGTGATCTGCCGCGTGCAGTCCAGCTGCGCGGTGGCGGCCAGGGCGGCGGGCGGGGTGCCGAGCGGAGTCATCGTACTGAGAGCGGCGATCAGTACAGCGACCAGTACGACAACCGCTCGGAACCGGAGCATGCGCACCGGGCGAGGTTAGCTGGCTGGGTATCGGGCGAACACGGAGGGCAAACGGTCCGAAAATAACAGACAAAAAGCATATTTTTCCGGTAACGCTCTCATCGCGGCGATCGACGTTAATAACGCGCTAACTCCGGCGCCAGGGAGGCCACAGTGATGTCTGACTCGGAGCCCAGCGTGACGATGCGCCTGCCGGGTTCGTGGGGTGAGCACCTGCTGCAGAGCGCGCATGGCAGCACCGAGCGCGCCGGGCGCTTCTATCGCGACCAGGTGTGCCACCGGTTGCTGCCCACGATGGTCGAGTTCGTGGGTCGGATGGAGATGATGTTCGTGTCGACCGCCGACTCCCGGGGTGAGTGCGACGCAACTCTGCGGGCCGGGCCCGCGGGTTTCGTGCTGGTGCTGGACGAGGGGCACCTGGCCTACCCGGAGTACCGGGGCAACGGTGTGCTAGCCAGTTTGGGCAACATCAGCGAGAACCCGCACGTCGGCTTACTGATGATTGATTTCGTCCGGGACTTGATCGGGCTGCACGTCAACGGGCGGGCCTTGATCCTGGCGGATGGCGACCTGCGCGCCGCCCACCCGGAGCTGCCCGTCGCCGACGCGCCGGGTCGCCGGGCCGAGCTCTGGGTGCTGGTGGAGGTCGAGGAGGCCTACGTGCACTGCCGCAAACACATCCCCCGGCTGGTGCCGGCGCCGCGCGACCGCGCGTGGGGCACCGACGACGCGCAGCGCAAAGGCGGGGACTACTTCGGCGCCACGGGTCGCGAGCGTTGAGGGCGACGCTATTAGCGCACGTGCAGGCGGTCCTCGAAAGCGCCGACCAAGACCCGCCAAGCGGCCACTTCGGCGGCAAACGGTGGGCTGGGCGCCAGCCTGGTCGGGTCCGGGCGCAGCAGGAAGGAGACCAGCCAGCCGAGTGGTTCGGAACTGGCCAGGGCCTTGTCGGCGTCATCCGATCCAGCCCACCGATCGGCGTCGGTGATCAGTTCCACGGCCAGCTCGAGCTGGCCGGGATCCACTGTCTTGGGGCCTCCGGCGAGGTCATCGGCCAGGCCGCCGAGCAGGTAGCTGTTGCCCTCGGCGAGTGCTACCTCCAGCTCGCGCTCCCGCGCTCGCTTGGCCACCAGCGGCCAGGTGGACACCGTGTCAAGGTCGTGGCCCTCGGGGTTATCGGCGAGGTGGCGGGCCAGCGCGCGCGGCGAGCCGAAGACATCGATGCGCCCGTTGCGGCCGAGGAAGACCGGTTCGTTGTCGAGGTAGCAGCGCAGCGTGTAGTGCTCGCCCAGCTCGCTGAGGATCCGGATCGGGTCGATGCCGACCTCCGACCAGAACGTCAGCGCGGGATCCGTTTCGCGCTCCTCGGCGGCGGGCTGCTCCCCGGCCGCGGGTGGAGCTTCGGCTAGTTCGGCCGCCGCCGCGTCCAGTGCCGCCGCGTCGACGTCGGGCTCGCGCAGGACTCCGTCGATGGTGTCGAGCACCTCGTCCCACCGCCGCGCGATCACGGTGCACAGCGCGTCCCAGTGCCGAGCGCCTTCCCGGCCGCCGAAGGCCAGCGTGCCGCCGTCGAGCATGCTGAACCCGGGGGTGGAGTCGAGAACCTCGCGCACCTGCTCCAGGTCGCAGACCTCGGCCAGGGAGCGCAGGATCGACACTACGTCGGCGAGCTCACTGATCACCCAGGTGTCCGGCGCCTGCGTGACTAGCTCGGGCACTCCCACCAGGTCGTAACGGTGGGATTCGGTGGGGCGCAGATCCGGCGCGGGCAAGCGCGGCACCAGTGCCCAGGCCGGGTGGCCGATGAGGTCGTGCTCCCGTGCGGTGCGCACGAAACCGACCAGCGCCGCCACGTCAGCGAAGGCGAAGAGATTCGCCTCGTCGCCGAGGAACGCTTCCCAGTCCTCGCCGTCCGCACGCCAGGGGGGTGCCCACAGCGTCACCAGGTCACCAGCGGTCACAGCGAGTTCGATCGGCACGATGTCCGCAGCCATCCGCGCAGCGTAACCCTCGGCTCAGGTAGTTTCGGTGCGGCCACGTTTAAGGAGCGTCCACCATGACCCCCACCGGAGCGCAACGGCTCGTCCCGGTCAGCGAGGCGGCGGTGACCGTCGCCGGAGTCCGGAGTCCCTACCTGCACGCCGGGCCGGCCGGCGCGCGGGAAGCGGTCGTGTTCGTGCACGGCAATCCGGGCCCGGCGCTGGACTGGCGACGCCTGCTGGCCCGCACCGGCGCGTTCGCCCGCGCGATCGCGCCCGACATGCCCGGCTACGGGGACGCGGACAAGCCGGATCGCTTCGACTACACCGTGGACGGTTACGCTCGTCACCTCGACGGAATCCTCGATCAGCTCGGCATTCACCGCGCCCACCTGGTGTTGCACGACTTCGGCGGCCCCTGGGGCCTGACCTGGGCGGCCGAGCACCCCGACCGGTTCGCCAGCGTGACGCTGGTCAACTGCGGTGTGCTGCGCGGCTATCGCTGGCACTACCTGGCCCGTATCTGGCGCACCCCGGTGCTGGGTGAGGCCTTTATGCGGATGGGCACCTTCCCGGCGTTGCGGCTGCTGCTGCGCCACGGCAACCCCCGCGGGCTGCCGCTGGAGATGCTCCAGCGCATCTATCGCGACTACAAGAACCCCGATGTCCAGCGCGCGGTGCTGCGCCTTTACCGCGCCACCGACACCGCCTCAGCGGCGCCCTTGCACGACCGGTTGCGCTCGCTGGAGCGCCCGGCGCTGGTCGTGTGGGGGGCCCGTGATCCGTACCTGCCGGTGCGCTACGCGCACCAGCAACGGGAAACCTTCCCCCGCGCCGAGGTCGTCGTGCTCGCCGACAGCGGGCATTGGCCGATGATCGACGACCCGGTGGCCGTCGAAACGCCGGTGCTCCGGTTCCTGAGCGCGCTGCTTACGCCCGGCTGAGCAGCTCCCGCAGCAGCCCGCCCATCCGCGCCGCGGCGCCGCTGGCGCTGGCGAGTATCTCCTGGTGATCCAGCGGGGCCGCCGCGATGCCCGCGGCGAGGTTGGTGACCAGCGAGATTCCCAGCACCTCGGCGCCCTCGGCGCGCGCGGCGATGGCCTCCAGCACGGTGGACATGCCGACCAGGTCGGCACCC
>JBOHFJ010000136.1:0-11975 GCA_050699655.1 Pseudonocardiaceae bacterium | reverse complement strand
GTCCGCGACTCCAAGAACCGCACCGGCCCCGCCCTGTCCCTCCCCCCCACCACCTGGCAAGCCTTCCTCACCACCCTCCTCTACTGACCCCACCACCGCAACGACACTTGCGGGTGCAGGCGCTTCACACTGAAGATCACGGTTTGTGTGCGTGAGACGACATTATGTGTCGCCGAAGGCACACAAATCGTGATCAGCCCTTGCGTAGGCGGGCTTGGCCACCAGCCGTGAGATCGCGGCGTCGGGCGAGACAGCAGGAAGAAGGCATGTGATGCGCACCGACGTGGCCTAGGCGCTACGAACGGCTTTCCACTGGACGCTAGGAGAACAACAAGCGTCCAGTCACGCCGTCCACCTGACGGACCTGAACACGGACAGCCCGGCACCCTCAATAGTATCCCCGATCGGTATACTGGCTGGTATGTCTACCACCACGATCAAGGTCGACAGCGCGACCCGAGATCGGCTGGCGCACCTCGCTCGGACCCGCGGCACGACGATGAGCGCCCTGCTGTCTGACGTCGCCGAACGGCTGGAGACCGAGCAGCGCTGGTCCGATATCGAGGCCGCCTACCAGCGGATGCGACACGAGGACCCGGATGGGTGGGCCGAATATCTGGGTGAGCTGGACGACTGGCAGCTCAGCACCGCTATCCCCGACACCGCTGCTTCCCAGGAGTGGCCGGAGTACAACCAGTGAGTGTCGCGCGGGGACAGGTCTGGTCAGTGAAACTGGACCCCACGGTGGCCAACGAGCAGCGCGGCACCCGCCCCTGCGTGGTGGTGTCCATCGACCGGTTCAACGCCCTCCCGATCCGGCAAGCCATCGTCGTCCCGTTGACGACCCGTGAGCGCGGGTTCCCACACCACATCGCGGTCACCGACGATGGCGAGTTGAACCGGCCGAGCTGGGCCATGTGCGAAGCCGTCCGGGCGGTGTCCCTGGAACGCTTCGGCCAGCTCATCGGCACCGCCACCAGCGTCACCATCACCGCGATCACCAACCAGCTGATGCTCTGGCTCGACCACCGCGGCGGCTCAGGTCCAGGCTGAACCGAGAGTGAACCGCGAGGGCCAAATCTGTGTCGTAACGTAACATCTACCCTTTCCGACACCCACCACAGCGGCCATGCCCGCTCGTCGGAAGGACGCGAACAGCACGTGATCACTGGTGATCTCAAGAACAAGATCGACCGTATCTGGGACGCCTTCTGGTCCGGCGGCATCGCGAACCCCGTGGAGGTCATCGAGCAGCTCACCTACCTGCTGTTCTTGCGCCGGTTGGACGATCAGCACACGCTAGCGGAGCACTTGGCCACCCGAACGCGCCGGTCGATGGAACGGCGCATCTTCCCCGAGGGCAGCGACGACCGCGGTCGTGCCTACGACGACCTGCGCTGGTCACGGTTCACCGATTTCGCGCCCGCCGAGATGTTCACCGTGGTCAGCGAGCATGTGTTCCCGTTCCTGCGCACGCTGGGTGGTGACGGCTCCACCTACGCCCACCACATGCGCGACGCGCGCTTCACCATCCCCACCCCCGCGCTGCTGGCCAAGGTAGTGGACCTGCTCGCCGACATCCCCATGGACGACCGCGACACCAAGGGCGACGTCTACGAGTACATGCTCGGCAAGATCGCCAGCGCCGGGCAGAACGGCCAGTTCCGCACGCCGCGCCACATCATCCGGCTGATGGTGGAGCTGACCGCCCCCCGGGTCGACGACGTGATCTGCGACCCAGCCAGCGGCACCTGCGGCTTCCTGGTGACGGCGGGTGAGTACCTGCGGGAGCAGAACACCGGGCTGATGCACAGCCCAGAGCACCGCGATCACTTCCATCACCGGATGTTCCACGGCTTCGACTTCGACAGCACCATGTTGCGCATCGGCAGCATGAACATGCTGCTGCACGGTGTCGAGAACCCGGACATCCGCTACCGGGACTCACTCGCCCAGAGCGCGGCCGACGAGGCCGAGCAGTACTCGCTGATCCTGGCGAACCCACCCTTCGCCGGCAGCCTGGACTACGAGAACACCGCCAAGGACCTACAGCGGATCGTCAAGACCAAAAAGACCGAACTGCTGTTCGTCGCGTTGTTCCTGCGCCTGCTCAGACCCGGCGGCCGGGCTGCGGTGATCGTGCCCGATGGGGTGCTGTTCGGCTCCAGCAAGGCGCACAAGGAACTGCGCCGCATGCTGGTCGAGGACCACAGGCTCGATGCCGTGGTGAAGCTGCCCAGCGGGGCGTTCAAGCCGTACGCGGGGGTGTCCACCGCGATCCTGCTGTTCACCAAGACCAACTCCGGCGGCACCGACCGCGTCTGGTTCTACGACGTCACCGCCGACGGCTGGAGCCTGGACGACAAGCGCGCCCCGCTGCTCGCCGAGGACAAACTCGGCCCATGCCCAGTCATGTCGTTGACCGCCGACGAGCACGCCAAAAACAACCTGCCCGACGTGGTAACCCGCTGGAAACAGCGCGCCACCGACGAACGGCAACGCTCCCGCACCGCCCAGAGCTTCTGCGTCCCCAAGGCCGAGATCGCCGAGCAGGGCTACGACCTCAGCCTCAACCGCTACAAGGAAGTCGAACACGAGGAAATCTCCCACCGATCCCCTCAAGCCATCATCGACGACCTCGACCACCTGGAGAAAGAGATCCACGACGGTCTCGCCGAGCTTCGAGGGATGCTTTAGATGCGCTGGCACACCGATGCACTCGGGAACCTGGTCACTGATGCGAAGGTTGGATTCGCTTGCGGTGAACAGGCCGAAGCTGGCGTTTTTCAGATCCGAATGAACAATATCACCAAAGATGGAACCCTGGATCTATCAAAGATGCGCCGAATTCCTAAATCAGTGCGAAATTGGGAAAAATTCCAACTCCGACCAGGCGACGTGCTTTTCAACGCAACAAACAGTCCTGAACTTGTCGGCAAAACGGCGGTCTTTGAAGATTGCGGTGAGCCGGCTGTGTTCAGCAATCATTTCGTCCGAATTCGACCGGACGAAATGCGGCTCGACAGTAGATTTCTGGCTCGATGGCTACAACTGCAGTTCCATAAACAAGTCTTCCGTAGCATGTGCCGCCAGTGGGTGAATCAAGCGACGGTCGGACGCGATGCGCTGCTTGCGTTGAAAATTCCCCTGCCTCCACTGGCGAAGCAGCGTTTAATCGCGGAAATCCTGGGGCAGACCAAAGCGCTGCGAGCCACGCGCCGCGAGGCGATCATTCGACTTGATGAGCTCACCCGGTCTATCTTCCTTGAAATGTTCTCCGGGTCACGCTCCGATAACTGGACCATGACGACTGTCGAACGCGTCGCTCGTACCGATCAGGGCTCGATCCGGACAGGACCGTTCGGGAGCCAGCTCCTACACGGCGAGTTCGTCGACAACGGGGTTGCGGTGCTCGGAATCGATAATGTTGTCACCAACGATTTCCGATGGGAAGATCGTCGATTTGTGACGGAAGCCAAGCATCGGGAGCTCAACCGGTATACGGTTCGACCAGGCGATGTTCTTATCACGATCATGGGAACATGTGGGCGATGCGCGGTGGCGCCAGACGATATTCCACTAGCAATAAACACCAAGCATCTCTGTTGCATCACCCTCGACCGAGCAAAATGCCTTCCCGTCTTCATGCGTGCCTACTTTCTTCTTCACCCGGTTGCTCGTCGGTACCTCAACCGAACCGCGAAGGGTGCGATCATGTCTGGCCTCAACATGGGGATCATCAAGGCTATGCCCCTTGCGCTGCCACCGCTCGCTCTTCAACGAGAGTTCGCTGATCTTGTCGGGGGTGTTGAGCGACTGAAGGCAAGCCACCGGGCGCATCTCGCTGAGTTGGATACGCTGTTTGCGTCGTTGCATCACCGGGCGTTTCGGGGGGAGTTGTGAGATGACCGCGGGTGGCGCGGGTGGCGGTAACTTCGGGTTCTTGCGTGCTGAGTGGCCTGGGCTGTTCGGGGAGGCGAGTCGCGCTGAGCGGTTGACGTTGCTGGATCCGCGGACCTCGTGTTTCTACGCTCGCCGCACCCTGGAGCATCTTGTCACGTGGTTGTTCGACGCGGACCCCACGTTGCGCCGCCCTTACAGGGACGACCTGAAAGAGATGCTGCACGAGCCGACGTTCGTCAAGCTCGTCGGACACCCGGTGCTGGCGAAGGCAGACATCATCCGCAAGCAGGGCAACAATGCCGTGCACGGCAGCCGCCCGATCAGCCGGCAGGATGCGCTCGCGGTGCTGCGCGAGCTGTTCCATGTCACCTTCTGGCTCGGTCGCCGCTACGCGCGCACTGAGGTGAGCCGGCCACCAGCGGCGTTCGACCCGGCGCTCCTGCCGCAACCCGAGGCCGTCCCGCCCGCGGTGCAGACCCGAGCCGAGCTCAAGCGACTGGAAGAGAACCTCGCGGCCAAAGACGCCCAACTCGCGGCGGAACGAGCGAAAAGGTCCGATCTCGACACCGAGCTGACCGAGCTGCGAGCGGCCATCGCCGCGGCCAAAGCGGCGAACGAGAAGCGACCCGACACGCACGACTACGACGAGGCCCACACCCGGGATCTATTCATCGATCTGTTGCTCGCCGAAGCAGGCTGGGCGCTCGACACCAAACAGGACCGTGAGTTCCCGGTCACCGGGATGCCCAATCCGAGCGGGAAGGGCAGCGTCGACTACGTCCTGTGGGGTGATGATGGCAAGCCCCTCGCGGTGGTCGAAGCGAAAAAGGCAACGCGCGATGCCCGGGTGGGTCAGCAGCAGGCCAAGCTGTACGCGGACTGCCTGGAAACCATGTTCGGCCAGCGCCCGTTGATCTATTACACCAACGGCTACGAGCATTGGTTCTGGGACGACACTCAGTACCCACCGCGCCCAGTGCAGGGCTTTCACAAGAAAGACAAGTTGCGGCTGTTTATCCAGCGTCGCGGCAGCCGGCGCCCGCTGGCTGAGGCACGAATCAATTCCGGCATCGTCGAGCGCCATTACCAGCAGCGGGCGATCCGCCGGATCGCCGAGACCTTCGAGCGGGACCATCAGCGCCGGGCACTGGTGGTGATGGCCACCGGCGCGGGCAAGACCCGTACCGTGATCGCGCTGGCGGACCTGTTGATGCGCTGCAACTGGGCCAAGCGGGTACTTTTCCTGGCCGACCGGTTGGCGTTGGTGACCCAGGCGGTGAACGCGTTCAAGCGACACTTGCCCGACTCGGCGCCGGTGAATCTCGTCACCGACCGGGACGTCGACGGCCGGGTGTATGTGTCCACCTACCCGACCATGATGGGCTTGATTAATCAGGCCGGCGGGCCGCAACGCCGGTTCGGCGTCGGTCATTTCGACCTCGTCATCGTGGACGAGGCGCACCGCTCGATCTATCAGAAATACCGCGCCATCTTCGACTACTTCGACGCGCTGCTGGTCGGGCTCACCGCGACACCGCGCGACGAGATCGACCGGAACACCTATAGCCTGTTCAACATCGAGAATGGCGTGCCCACCGACGCCTACCCCCTCGACGAGGCTATCGCTGACGGATATCTGGTGCCGCCCCGGGCGGTCTCCGTACCGTTGAGGTTCCAGCGCGAGGGAATCCGCTACGACGACCTCAGCGACGACGAGAAAGACCAGTGGGACGCGCTGGACTGGAACGATGACGGCGAGCGGCCGGATGAGGTCGATCCGGAAGCGGTGAACAAGTGGCTGTTCAACACTGACACAGTCGACAAGGTCCTCGAAACGCTGATGACCCGCGGCGAGAAAGTAGCCGGTGGCGACCGGCTGGGCAAGACAATTATCTTCGCCAAGAACAACCAACACGCCGACTTCATCGCCGAGCGTTTCAATGCCAACTACCCAGAACGGCTCGGTAGCTTCGCCCGGGTCATCACCTACCAGGCTGAGGAAGCGCAGAACCTGATCGACAGTTTCTCCGTCAAGGACAAGGTGCCGCACATCGCGATCTCGGTGGACATGCTGGACACCGGCATCGACGTGCCTGAGGTGGTCAACCTCGTCTTTTTCAAGATCGTGCGCTCCAAGACCAAGTTCTGGCAGATGCTCGGCCGGGGCACCCGGTTGTGCCCAGACCTCTTCGGACCCGGCCAGGACAAGACTCGGTTCTTCATCTTCGATTTCTGCCAGAACCTCGAGTTCTTCAGCCAGAACCCCGAGACCTCGGATGGTGCCCTGGCGGTACCGCTGGCCCAGCGGCTGTTCACCGCGCGGGTTGCCGTACTCGCCGGGCTGGACCGGCGCCTACCCGCTGGGAGCACCGCCACGAACCAGGTCACCGCGGCGGAGCGGGAGCTGCGCCGGGACACCGCCGACCTGCTGCACCGGCTGGTGGCGGGGATGAACCTGGACAACTTCGTGGTCCGACCGCACCGGCGCTGGGTACAGGCCTACTCTGCGCGCCAAGCGTGGGACGCCCTGGACGATGAGCAGCTCAGCGGCATCGCACGGCACCTGTCCGGGCTGCCCAGCGCCGTTCGGGACGACGACGAGGAGGCTAAGCGCTTCGACCTGCTCATCCTGCGCGCTCAGCTGTGCACGCTGGGCGCCGAGCCAGGGTGGCAGGCCATCGCGCACCAGGTCCGCGCCATCGCGGACGCCCTGCTCGACCAGACCGCCATTCCCGCCATCAACGAACAGCGAGTGTTCCTCGACGCGCTCGCCAGCACGGATTGGTGGCGCGACTTCACGCTTCCCATGCTCGAGCAGGCTCGGGTCCGGGTGCGCAGCCTGGTGAAGTTGCTGGTGAGGCAGCGCCGCAAGATCCTCTACACCGACTTCGAGGATCAGCTGGGCGACGCCGCCGAGATCGCCGTGATCGAGGGTTCCCGTCAGATCGACCTCACGCGCTTTCGGGCCAAGGCCCGCGATTTCCTGATCCGGCACGAAGACCACCTGTCGCTGCACAAGCTGCGGCGCAACGCGCCGCTCACCGAGGCCGACCTCGCCGAGCTCGAACGGATGCTCAGCCAGAGCGGAGAACTCGACGACGAGACGCTGAGCCGATCAGTCGCGCACGCCGACGGTCTCGGCTTGTTCATCCGTTCGCTGGTCGGCCTGGACCGGGCCGCCGCGATGGAGGCCCTGTCCGGCTTCCTGAATGACAAGACGCTCTGCGCCAATCAGATCGAGTTCATCAACATGGTCATCGCGCAGCTGACTCGGCACGGCATGATGACTGCGGCCCAGCTCTACGAACCCCCGTTCACCGACATCGCCCCCCGGGGGCCGGACCTGCTGTTCACCTCGGAGCGACTCGCCGACTTGATCGTGATACTCGACGACGTCACGGCGCGAGCATCCGCCTCATAGCGAATCGCGGAGTTGCGCCGGACTAGTGTCGCCGGGGTGTCGGCAGATCCGTTGGCTCCGCTGATGGACCTGCCCGGCGTCGGGGAAGCCGTCACGCGGGTCCGCGAGGCGGTGAGCGCGGTGCACCGGCACCCGGCCAACCGGCGAGGCTGGCCGGCCATCGCGGCTGAGGCGGCGGTACGCGCGGCCCGGGCGTCGGCGGCGCTGGACGGGGGTAGCACCACGGTGCCCAGTGGCGGGTCGGTGCGCGACCCGGTGCTGGCCGGCGCGCTACGGGTGGCGCAGTCCCTGGGCGGGCTGCTGAGCACTTGGCGGCGGGCTCCGTTGCAGGCCCTGGCCCGGTTGCACGTGCTCGCCGCAGCGGACCTGTCAGCCGAACCGCGGCTGGGACGGCCGGACTCGCGGTTCGAGCTCACCGCCCGGCTCGAGCGACTGGCCCAGCTGGTCACCGAGGGTAGTCAAGTCCCGGCGCCGGTGCTCGTCGCGGTGGTGCACGGCGAGCTGCTGGCGCTGGCCCCGTTCGCCCAAGGCAACGGCGTGGTCGCCCGCGCAGCGGCCCGGCTCACCGTGGTGTCCAGCGGGCTGGATCCCAAGGCACTGGTCGTACCGGAGGTCGCCCACCTGCACCGCGAGCTTGAGTACCGGGCCGCCGCTGCCGGCTTCGCCAGCGGCGGCGCGGAAGCGGTTGGCCGGTGGATCGTGCACTGCTGCGCCGCGCTGAGCGCGGGAGCCCGGGAAGCCATCGCGATCGCCGACGCGACGGCAGGGAGTAGCTGACGACTGCCGCGCTGCTGGAAACCCATGTCTGAGCTTCCAGCAGCGCAGCGGTCCGCACGGACCACCGGGTTACCAAGCGTGCAACTCGTGTCGTAACCAGTGGTGTCTCGGCGCCCGCATCCCTGAGGACTCGCATCCCTGGGAACTCGGTACGCAGACCCTTGACGACAAGCCTCCCGCGGCGTGCTGCGCGTGGGGTGCCCGGCGTCCGTACCCGGAGCCCTGGTCGGGGTGGACGGTGCTTCTCTGCCGCACCGCCCCTGGCCTGTCAGAGGTCCGTGCAGTCATGTGTACTCCGTGGTCGGGGACACAGCAAGAGGCCCGATCAGGGACACCACCGCGACTACTCAGCGCACAAACCACCCGCGTGCGCCACCCATTGGCAGTAAACGAAAACCCATTGAGCCGAATCAGCTCACCGCTGCCGCCGCCGCAAGCCGTACCAGGCCACACCCGCCGCGGCCACCGCCCCCAATCCGACGGCCGCCGCGATCTGCGCACCGGAGGGCGCCGGGATCCTGGTCCGCAACGACACCGGGTTGGAGAACGCGAGCACCGGCCAGCCGCGCTGGACCGCCTCCCGGCGCAGCCCCCGGTCCGGGTTCACCGCGGTCGGGTGGCCAATCGCCTCCAGCAGCGGCAAATCCGTGATCGAGTCGGAGTAGGCGTGGCAGCGTTGCAGGTCATAACCCTGCTCCTCGGCCAGCTGCCGCGCGGCGAGCGCTTTGTTCTCGCCCGCGCAGTAGAACTCAACCCCCCCGGTGTACCGGCCATCAATGGTCACCATGCGGGTGGCCAGAGCGTGTGTCGCGCCGATCATCTTGGCGATCGGCTGCACAACCTCCGCGCCCGACGCCGACACCACGACGACATCCTCGCCTCGGTCGCGGTGCGCGGCGATCAACTCGGTTGCCTCGGCATAGACCAGCGGGTGCACCACATCGTGCAAGGTCTCCTCGACGATCGCCGTTACCTGAGCGATGTCCCACCCGGCGCACTGGGCGGTGATGTGCGCGCGCATCCGCTCCATCTGCTCGGCGTCGGCGCCGGCAAGCAGGTACATGAACTGGGCATACGTACTCTTGAGCACCGCCCGCCGGTTGATCAAACCTTCCTGGAAGAACGCTCGGGAGAACACGAACGCGCTGGACTTCGCGATGATGGTCTTGTCCAGGTCAAAGAACGCCGCCACACCCGAGGGGCCTGGGCCAGAAGAGCTCACGGCGCGCAGCATAAGTGGCAACACCCCTGACCACGACCAGCGGGAGCTGCCCTGGAGTGGGGCCGGGGGGTATGCTTGCTTGTCCGGTTGGTAAAGCCGGAAGAGTGTCAGCCCGACCCCCCTGGGCTGACATTCTCTGGCGACCCCCGTCTGTTGTTGGCGGGGGTCGTCCTGGCTTCACCCAGTTATCCACAGCATCCCCTTTGTCCACATGTTGATCAATGGGCGTTGGCTCGCCCAGCCCGGCTGACTGACAGTGACACCGAACGCCCCGGGTAGCGCGGGGCCCGGAGTCGCGGGGGCAACATGAGCCCAACAACAGGTCACACCAGCGGGCACCCGATCACCCGACGTCCAGTGATGATCATGAAATCGGGGGGGTTGGCCGACGAAGTCGCCCGGCTCGCGGCGGCGGCGGGGTGCGATCCGCACCGGGTCACCGACCCTGGGACGGTTCGCGAACAGTGGAGTCGCGCCTCGCTGCTCCTGCTGGACGTCGACGCGGCCGCCGCCAGCGCCAGCGCCGGGCTGCCCCGCAGAGACGGAGTGGTAATCGTCTGCGCGGACGCGGCCCCGAACGCGTGGCAGTGCGCGGTCGCGGTGGGTGCCCAGCACGTCGCCGTGTTGCCGGACGCGGAAACCTGGCTGGTGGGCGCGTTGGCCGATGCGGTGGAGTCCCCGGCCGACCCGGGACGAGTGCTGGCGGTGCTCGGCGGGCGCGGTGGGGCCGGGGCGTCGGTGTTCGCGACCGCCGTCGCGGTGGCGGTGGCCGACGCGGGACACCGCGCCATGCTGGTCGACTGCGACGCGCTGGGCGGCGGCCTGGACCTCGCGCTGGGTGCGGAGAACATGGACGGGCTGCGCTGGTCCGGGCTCGCGCTGGGCGGCGGCCGGGTGCCAGCCTCAGCACTGCACGCGGCACTGCCCACACCGCGCCTGGGCGGCCAGGGCGAGCTGACGGTTTTGTCCTACGACAGGTCGGATTACGGCCGGCTGGACCGCGATCAAGACGAGCCGGAACCGGACGGGGTCGCGGTGCGCACGGTGTGCGGCGCCGGGCGCCGCGCCGGGGAGACGGTGGTGTGCGATGTACCCCGGCATCCCTGCGAACCGGGTACCGCGGCGTTGGAAACCGCGGATCTGGCTGTGCTGGTCGTGCCGGCGGAGGTGCGGGCCTGCGCGGCGGCCGCGACGGTGGTGGCGCGGGTGCGGCGGCACGGGGTTGCGCTGCAGTTGGTGGTGCGAGGACCGGCACCGGGTGGGATCACGCCCAGCGACGTCGGCCGCGCTCTAGATCTTCCCGTGCTTGCCGCCATGCGCCCGCAACCCGGGTTGGCCGGTGCGCTGGAGCGCGGTGCGGTGCCGGGCCGGCACCGGGGGCCGCTGGCCACCGCCGCCCGCCAGGTGCTGGCGGTCCTCGCCGGTTCCGGCCGGTCGCTAAGCAGGGTGGCGTGAGCACGCCCGCGCACCAGGCCGGCACCGGCGCGGCACCGGCGCTCTCCGGAGCGCTGGTCGACCGGGTCCGCCACCGGCTGGCCGCCACCGGCGCCGCGGTCACCCCAGGCACGGTGGCGGCGGCGGTGCGGGCCGAGTCCGACGGTGTGCTGGCCGATCTGCAGGTGCTCTCGGCGCTGCGCGAGCTGCAGCAGGAGCTCGTCGGGGCCGGCCCACTGGAGCCGCTGCTGGCGGATCCGGACACCACCGATGTGCTGGTCAACGCGCCCGACCAAGTATGGGTCGAGCGGGCCGGGGTGTTGCGGCGCACCGAGGTGCGCTTCGCCGACACCGACGCGGTGCGCCGGCTGGCCCAGCGGCTGGCGCTGGCCGCGGGGCGCCGCCTGGACGACGCCTGCCCCTACGTCGACGCGCCACTGCCCGGCGGCGTCCGGCTGCACGCGGTGCTGCCGCCGATCGCCACCGGCTGCACCTGCATCTCGCTGCGGGTCCTGCGGCCGACCACCCATGGGCTGGACGCGCTGCAGGAGGTGGGCAGCGTGTCACCGGAGGCCGGCGAGCTGCTCCGGGCCATCGTCGCCGCACGGCTGGCCTTCCTGGTCGTCGGCGGCACGGGTAGCGGAAAGACCACACTGCTCGCCGCGTTGCTGGGCTGCGTGCCCGCTGGCGAGCGGATCGTGTGCGTGGAAGAAGCGCCCGAACTGGCGCCGGGGCACCCGCATGTCGTCTCGTTGACCACCCGGGCACCCAACGTCGAAGGCGCCGGTGAGGTGCCGCTGCGCGACCTGGTGCGCCAAGCGCTGCGGATGCGCCCGGACCGCCTGGTGGTCGGGGAGGTGCGGGGGGCGGAGGTGTGCGAGCTGCTCGCCGCGCTCAACACCGGCCACCAGGGGGGTGCGGGGACCCTGCACGCGAACTCCCCCGCCGAGGTGCCCGCCCGGCTGGAAGCGCTGGCCGCGCTGGGCGGCATGGCGCGACACGCGTTGCACAGCCAGCTCGCCGCCGCCGTGCACGTGGTGCTGCATGTGGTGCGCCGCGACGGGGCGCGGGGGCTGGCCGCTGTGGGCGTGCTGGAGCGCGAGGGCGACCTGGTTCGCGTGCTGCCGGCCTGGCAGGCCGGGCACTGGGGACCGGGCCGGCAGCGTCTGCGTGAGCTGCTCGGCGGGAATTTTGTCGGCTCGGCCGTCGGCCGAGCCG
>JBOHFJ010000135.1:0-11991 GCA_050699655.1 Pseudonocardiaceae bacterium | reverse complement strand
GACACTCGAGCTGGTCGGCATGCCGCGGGCCCGCGAGCGGTTGGACAACTACCCGCACCAGCTCTCCGGCGGGATGCGCCAGCGCGTCATGATCGCGATGGCGCTGGCCAGCGACCCGAAACTGCTGATCGCCGACGAGCCGACCACCGCGCTGGACGCCACCATCCAGGAGCAGATTCTCGACCTGCTGGAGAGCCTGCGCGCCCGGCTGGGCATGGGGATCCTGCTGATCACGCACGACCTCGCGGTCATCTCCCGCTACGCCGACCAGGTCGCGGTGATGTACGCGGGCCGGATCGTCGAGACCGGCCCGACCGGGCTGGTGTTGCGGCGGATGCGCCACCGCTACACCGAGGCGCTGATGGCGGCCGTACCCCGCCGGGACCAGGACGCCGGCACCGACCTCTACAGCATCCCCGGGCTGCCACCGGACCTCACCGACCCACCGGGCGGCTGCCGGTTTCACCCCCGCTGCCTTTTGGCTCAGGGCGACTGCCGGGCGGCCGATCCGCCACTGGTCACCGTCACCCCCGGCCACCAGCACGCCTGCTGGCACCCAGTCACCTACGCTGCGGGGTCCGCCCGCAAGCTCACTGAGCACGCATCAGACGGTCGTCGCGTCGTTGATGCCCGGGCCGTGCCGCTGGTCGAGGTCCGCGACCTGGTCAAGGAGTACCCAGTCACGGCCGGGTTGCTCCAGCGCCGGGTGGGCGCGGTCAGCGCGGTGGCCGGGGTGAGCTTCACTCTCGCTCCCGGGGAGACGTTCGGCCTGGTCGGGGAGTCCGGCTGCGGCAAGAGCACGCTCGGCCGGGCGCTGGTGGCGCTGGAGAAACCCACCTCGGGCGCCGTCGTCTTCGCCGGCCACGACATCACCACGATGCCCGCCGGTGAGCTGCGCCGGATCCGCCGG
Source organism: Pseudonocardiaceae bacterium (assembly GCA_050699655.1). Classification (GTDB taxonomy): domain Bacteria; phylum Actinomycetota; class Actinomycetes; order Mycobacteriales; family Pseudonocardiaceae. The sequence continues at coordinate 11,081 of JBOHFJ010000135.1, read as the reverse complement.
GACCTGCAGCTGATGTTCCAGGACCCCTACGCCTCGCTCGACCCGCGGATGCGGGTCGGGGCGATCCTGCGCGAGCCGCTGGCCATCCAGCGGATCGGCTCGCGCCGCGACCAGGACCGGCGGGTCAGCGAGCTACTGGACGAGGTGGGCTTAAGACCCAGCGCCGCCCAGAGCTATCCGCACGAGTTCTCCGGCGGCCAGCGCCAGCGCATCGGGCTGGCCCGCGCCCTGGCGCTGGAGCCGAAGCTGGTCGTCGCCGACGAGCCGGTCTCCGCGCTGGACGTCTCCATCCAGGCGCAGATCCTCAACCTGATGCGCGAGCTGCGCGAACGGCTCGGCCTCAGCTACGTGATCATCTCGCACGACCTGGCGGTAGTCCGGTACATGGCCGACCGAATCGGCGTGATGTATCTCGGCAAGCTGGTCGAGATCGGTCCCGCCACCGACGTCTCCGACCACCCCGCCCACCCCTACACCGAGGCCCTGCTCCGCGCCGTCCCCGATCTCACCTCAGCCGGGCGCGCCACCCCCATCACCAACGGCGCCAGCCCGGCGCGGCCCGCCGTGCGCGGCGAGCTGCCCTCGGCGATCAACCCCCCCTCCGGCTGCCGCTTCCGCACCCGCTGCCCGCGCGCCCAGCAACTCTGCGCCGAGGTCGAACCGCCACTGCGCCCCTTCAGCCCCCACCACCTCGCCGCCTGCCACTTCCCCCTGCGCGAACCGCTCAGCTCAGCGGCCGGAGTTCACGCCCCGGCGAGCCCGGGGACTTAGTGGTCAGCACCGGAAGTCCGCCGGGATCGTTGCGGTTTGAGGCTGTACACGAGCAGGTCTACCGCGAGCACGGCTACCAGCTGGTCGACGCGCCCGCCATCACCACCCCGGCGGACCCGACCCCTGGCCGTTATAACTGTTCTGACCAGCGCAGACGAAGTGAAGGCTGAGGCGCTCAGCAACCCTGCGGTCCGGGCGGAATGGGACCGCACCGCCGTGGCACGCGAGGTCGCGAGCCGCGTGGTCCGCTACCGGGTCGAGCACGGACTGTCGCAGGCGGAACTGGGCGCCATGCTCGGGGCCTCACAGCCGTACGTAGCGCGGCTGGAAAGCGGTGATCAAACGCCCACGCTACCCACGTTGGCGCGACTCGCCCAACGGCTCGGTCTGGAGTTCCACATCGACGTGACCCCAACCACCGTGCGCATGTCCGCGTGACACCCGTGAAGTCAAGCCGGAAACCGCAAGCTACAGCCAGCTCGACGGTGCGGCTATCCGTGGCGCTGCCCCGCCACTGTCGCTGGCCCTCGGCGGCGGTCGGTTCGGGTACCAGGTGTTGTGGACGGGCGTGCGAGGCGATCGCGGCGGACTGCGCAGGCTCGCCGACTCGGCGCAGGCCACAGCCATCTGCCGGTGGAGCAAAGGCCATACCGACCGCACCTCACCCTAGTCCGGCTAGTGCGGACAGAGGTTGGGACGGACCTGCGCCGCTTGCCCAGAGGCTGGCACCCTGGCACGGATTGCCATGGCGGACAACCCGGCTACACCTGGTGCGCAGCCACCTCGGAGCGGCGCCGGACGGATTACACCAAAGGCCAGGAAGTCACGCAGTTAGTTAGCCGAGAGTAGGCCGCTAACCGCCAGGAACTGCATATCGGCACCTCGCTGTTGCGCGGCTTGATGAACAGCAGCGGCGTAACGGTTCATGGCCGGGTAGGGGCTGGTGCCTACCGATCGTTGCGGGTCCAGGTTCCGTGTGTCGATATCAACGGCTACCACGTGCCCCCGGGAACACCTCGCGGCCAGCCAGTAGGCGATCGACCCCATACCAGCACCGATCTCAAGACATCGCGACGACTCATTTATAGGAAGCGATTCCAAGATCCTGATCGTATCCGGGTCCTTGACTTGTTCCAGCAACAGAACCCTGTCCCGCTCGGTCAGGTTGTCCATGCCGTAAGGCCCGGTACTGTACGGATCCGTTCTGGTCTTTGGTGTCACTCAAGTATCCTTGCCGCGAAATACGGTCGCACCTGGCTCCGTCGAGGTCGGCCTGTCGCGGAGGCGCTGTCACCGGCCACAGACGAGCTGTGCATGCGCTGGTGATGGGTTGTCGCGAGACGGGTGCCCGATGCACCCCAGCGGCGCTATAACCGTTTGGTGGTCCGTCGCCAGCTTACCTCGGCCAAGGTGGGAACATCCTCGCCACTGGCCTGCCACAGGCTTGACACAACGGACGCGACGAACACAGGGGGAGCCATGGATTCTGGAGCGCCCACGCCAAGCGAGGACACCGATTTCACCGACGGGATCAGGGTACGCGATGTGGTACGCGATGTTGTGGTCGAGGTTGCCAAGGAGGAACTGCCCCTCGTTGCCGGGCTGGCCAGGTTCGACGACGCGGTCGTGGTGCGGCGGTTGCGTCGCGGGCGCGAGCGACGCGAGCCGTTGGGTTTCGGTTTCGGCGAGGTCGCGACATTGGTAACGCCAGTGGTGTGGCTGGCGGTCGACGAGGCAGCCCGTTGGATCGGGGACGTCGCCGCGGATGGCGCGGCAACGGGGATGAAAGCTGTGCTGCGCAAGGTTCTCCGCAGAAAAGCCGCGGCGGTGGTCATCCCCGTCCCGACCCGTGAGCAGCTTCCCGTCATACACCAGCTGGTACTGGAAACCGGAGTGCAGCGGGGTCTCGGGGAAGAGCAGGCCAGGATGATCGCCGACGCCGTGGTGGCCCGGCTGGTGGGGGTCACATCAGGGAACGGTACGCAAGGGCCACCCGACGACCCTGGCAACTCGGCTAGCACCGCCACGCCGGCTGGGGAATAACCGGTGACGGCGACGGTCCCGCCTCCGTTGCGGGTTGATGAGCGGGCCATGGGTGCGGGCACCACCGTGCGTTTCGTGCTGCTGGTGATCCTGGTGTTGGTGACCAGCGGCTTCATGATGTTGCAAGTCGCCTACTGGCTGTCGAACTCCGACGACACCGACTGCTCGCTCGCCGCGGGGATAGACCCCAACCACAGCACCGGGCTGGCCATCGGGATCGCCCGATTATCCCAAATGGGCGCGTACGAAGCGTGCGTGGCCCGCTATGCCGCGCCGCCGCCGTGGTGGGTGCCCATGGTGTGGCCGGTCGTGGTGTTGGTCATCGGCGTGGTGCTGTTTCTCAGTCTGCCGGCCTGGAAGGCGCGGCGCGGCCGGGTCATTCCCGTTGATGCTATCGATCACGATGGCGACCTGCGCCTGCTGCTTGCGGACCTGACGGCGATCGCCGGCCTAGCCCATACGCCACGTTTCGTCGTGGATCCAGCGACGGCCTCGACCGGGGCGGTGGTGTTCGGCCGCAATCGCCGGCCGACGGTATGCCTGCACGGCGGTCTGCTCGCCCGACGGCGTACCGATCCGGACGGATTCCGAGCGGTGCTGCTGCACGAGCTCGCTCACATCCGCAACGGCGACGTCACGCTCACCTACCTCACCGTCGCCGTGTGGCGGGTGTTCCTCGCCATGGTGCTGCCGCCCTACCTAGTGTTGAGCGTCAGGACGCTCTCCAGTTGGGTAGGGTCACCGTTTTGGTCCTCCGGATCGATATCCGGGATCCGCAGCCTGTTGGTCACGGTCGTCATGGGCACGCTGGTCTATCTCGCGCGGGCGGACGTGTTGCGTAGCAGGGAGATCTACGCCGACCTGGCCGCGGTGCGCTGGGGCGCGGACCCCCACGGCTGGGCCGTCGAAACACCGCAGCCGGCTGGGAGCACGCTCAGCGGCGCGTTCGCCTCGTTCGTCGAGCTGTGGCGCACCCACCCGCGATGGGATCTACGCCGAGGCTCCCTCAGCGACCCCGCCGCGTTGTTCGGCATCCAGGCGCTGCCGATGTTCCTGACCGGGGCCGCCGCAACGCTGATCAACGTTGACCTGAACTACTCATTCGTGCAGTACGGCCTCAGTGGGTACGGTCTGCTCGGCGAGTGGGCGCGGCAGGCCGCGGCGCTGGCGACGGCCGCGCTGGTCGCCGGGGTGGCCGGGATCGCGATGTGGCGAGCGGTGGCCCGCGCCGCACTCACCGCCAGACCCGTACCGTCCGGGGTGCGGGCCGGGCTGTGGCTGGGCGCCGGGATGGCCGCCACCGAGCTGGTCACCAACCAGGTCTCCACCGGTCAATGGCTACCCGCGCATCCCGAGGCCCTCGTGCTCGTCGTGCTCGCGGGCGCCGTGTTCACCTGGTGGGTCACGCAGTGCGCCCTGCTGTGGGTGCGGACGTGGCGAGGGCGGACGATCCGCCCGGCGATGCTACTCGGCCTGACCAGCGCTTGCCTGGCCCTGTCGTGCTGGTTCGGTTGGTGGGAAACCGGCGGTGGCGCAGTGCTCACCGCCGGGTGGCCGTTCACTCTCACCGGGGTGCACCAACTACTCGGACAGGCGTTGGGTGGTTCGTCACCAGGCCACCCCGCCGCGGTATCCGCGATCACCGTCGCATTCGCGATGACACTCACGATCCTGTCTAACGTGTTGGCCCTGCCTCTTGCCCTCGTCGCCGTCGCGGCCCTATGGGTCGCGCCGCTGCTGGCCTGGCTGATCCGCCCGACCACGGCGGCGCCCCGGTGGGTCCGCGACGCCCTACGCGACAGTGGCAACATGGCTGGACCGGTTGCGCAGCCGTTGCCGTCATTGCGACGGGTGCTGCTACCGGGACTGCTGGGCGGGGTGTTGTGCTGGGCCGTCGTGGCGGGCGTGCGAACGTACCTGCACAGCTGGCCGCCACCAGCCTCGCACCAAGCCGGCGACAACGCGATGCGCTACCTGGCATGGGTGACGGTTGCCGTGGTGGCCACGTCGATGGCAGCCGCCGTCACCGCCAACGCCCTGACCAGCCGCTACCGACTAGTCATCGCGCTCATCGCGGCCGAGACCGCGACGCTCGTCGGTTTCGTCGGGGCATCCGTGCTCGTGTCCTTCGACGGGTGTTTCCTGCCGCCGAACGCATGGCCGAGCTGCGGCTGGCACCCCGTGTCGCCATGGCTGACCTTCCACTCGCTGCTGCCCTTCTTGCTGGCTCCCACCCTCGCGCTCAGCGCGATCGTCGCCGTCGCCGTGGCCGCAGCCGTGGCGGTACTCGGTCGCACAGGGCTGCCATGGCCGCCACCGTCGGCTCCGACCCACCCGGACACCAGTCGCGCCGGCTTGGCCGTCCGCCGACTCTGCGTTGGCGTACTGTGCGCGGCGGCGCTGGCGGTCGCCGCGACAGACGCGAACTTCCAAGCGCACAAGAACGCGACGCCCTTCGACCCCGCACGAGTCCAACAGACCGCCCAACAGGTACTGGCCACCGCCGACACTCAGATGTCCGCCGAGACCAAGGCGATGCAGGTGGATGCCTGGAGCGACTATGGCGGCGACTGGCTGATGCAGCATGTCGCCACAGACTGGGACCACTACGTCAAGGTTGTGCACGATGCCGTGAATTCTGGGCACACCAGCTGGCCCTACCTGCGCCGCCAGTTCCGTCCCATCTGCGCCGACTTCAGCCGGCTGTCGCGGATCGCCACCGGCTACTTCCGGGTCCCCGACCCCCAAGCCCAGACATTCTGGCAACAAGTCACCATGCAGACGTGGAAAGGCGGCCAGGACTGCGAACAGGCCCTCCATCAGCGGAACCTCGACCTCTTCACCGCATCATTCCACGAACTCAACGCGGCGGCAGTGAACAGCAAGTCGACGAGTGCCCGGATCGAGGCGGTCAGGCGAAACGGGCGGCCAACTCGCCAAGTACGGCGTATGCATCAGTAGGGCATGGTCGCTCTGGTGCGGTGGGACGGATCGTGGTATGCCACGGTGCGCAAGGGGCACCGGCCGAGAGGGTGTTCGGGACCGCGCCGGATTGTAGCGCCACGACGTTAAAGGGGGATCCGCAGGTGATGACCAGTGGGTGGGGTTGCTGTACGCGGTGTGGGGTGCCGCTGCGCCGGACCCGGCGGCGGGGGCAGGCCTGGTGTGACCCCTGCCAGCGAACCGGGCCGGACCCCCGACGGGACCGGGGTTGACGGACCGAAGGTGGTGAGCTGGGTGGAGCGCCGAGACTTCGTGCAGCACGTCGGGGCCTTGACCCTCGGAGCGGGCGCGGCCGGGCTGGACATCGACCGGCTCATTGCGCTGCTGCCCCAGGCTGAGCCCACCGGCACCCGGCACATCGGGCTAGCCGATGTCGAGGCCATCGAGCAGGCCACCGGCGAGTTCCAGCGCCAAGATTTCGCCCAGGGCAGCGGGCTGTCCCAGGCCGCCGCCGTCGCGCAGGTGCACTCGGTGCTCCCGCTGCTCGGCGCCCAGGCCACCCCCCCGGTGCGTTCCCGACTGCTGGTCGCCACCGCGGACCTCACGAAGCAGGCCGGCTACATGAGCTTCGACGTGAACCAGCACGACGCGGCCCGGCGGCTGTGGCTGATCGGGTTGGACGTCGCCCGCGCCGCCGGGGACCCCCGGGGCAGTGACCTCACTGTCTTCCTGCTGTATGACATGGCGCTGCAGGCGGTACATCCTGGGCCGCCCCAAGGAGGCGCTGCAACTAACCCACCTTGGCCACGCCGCCACCGCGGGCCAGCATCGCGTCTCCGGGGCCACGCCCAGCTGCCTGGCGAGCATCCAAGCCCGGGCCCACGCGGCACAAGGCGATGCGGCGAGCTGCGACTTGGCACTGGGTCAAGCCGTCGAACACTTCGCTGCCATCATTCCAACGAGGTGCGAGCCCTGGGTCGCTTACCACGATGAAACCAGCCTCTGCGCCTACCAAGGTGTCGCCCAGTACGAGCTGGCGCTGACCGGCCGCGACCCGAGTGCCGCCGGGCGGGCGGTGCCGCTGCTGCGCCGCGCCGTGGACGGCTTCGGCGCCGCCTACACCCGACCTCGGGCGCTGTACCTGCCGGATCTCGCCGGGGCCCACGCGATCGCTGGGGACGCCGACACCGCGGTCAGCGTCGGTCACCAGGCCGTCGACGCGGTTACCGTGCTGCACTCCCCCCGCGCTTATGACCGGCTGCGGATCCTGAACACCGCGCTGGAGCCCCTTCGCGACAGCGCGGGGGTCACCGAGCTCCGCGACCGCCTGGCGACCGCCGTAGCCTGAGGGATAAGCACAAGGAAGACGGCCGACGCCCCCGTGTTGCCCACGAGGCGGGGGCCGCACCCAGTGTGCCGAGCCGCTCACCGGGTGGCCTTGGCACACGCCGAGCAGACCTGCCCGGGGTCGGGCAGGTTGCCGGAAAATCCCAGGCCGCGGCCGAACGGGAGCACCCTGGGCACGAACGTCACCCCGCACGCGGCGACCACGGTGCCCTCAGCGGGGCGCAGCGCGCCGCGATGCGTGTCGTGATCACTCAAGGATCGCAAGAACCAAATCACCGGGCCCCCGCTCATCGGAGCCACCCGGCCAACGCGCCGCGGAGCACCCGTGCCCCGTCCTCGTCAAGGGTGATCTTGTAGGTGCCGGCGGCATGCGGGTCCAGCTCGATCTGCCCGTCGCGGGTGCTCACCGCCAGGGTGAAACCCACCAGGCCCCGGCGCGGCGCGCCGGCTGCGGGAATCACCTTTCGGCACGTGCCGCTCCAGCGCGGCGGGGGCACATCAGTCATGCGGCACCTCTCCTCAGTCGTGGTCACCGGTCCACGCTGAGCAGACCACCGGCGCGGCCAGTGCGGAACATCCACCAGCGCTGGGCGGCGCGACCAGCGACACCATGCCCACAGCCACGGGCCAGAACCACGGCATGAGACATAGTCGCTCTGGTGCTGTCGCGTGAATCGTGGTAGACGTCACCGGCGGTGGCGGCCCGTCGTAGGCTGGTGACTGTGACCCTGGCGGAGCTGCGCGAAAGGCTGGCCATGGATCCCGTGGCCGCGGCGCTGCGACTGGCTGTACTGCATGGTTCCCGAGCGCGTGCGGACGCGGCTGAGGGGTCCGACTGGGATATCGGCGTGCTCGCCGACGACGCCCCGGACCTGCTGGGGCTGTCGGTGACGCTCACCGAAATCCTGGGCACCGACAAGGTCGACGTGGTCGACCTTGTCCGGACAAGTGCGCTGCTGCGTTACCGCGTGGCTCGCGACGGCATCCCCTTGCTGGAACGTTCATCGGATGAGTTCCAGCGCTTCCAGATTGCGGCCGTTCAGTTCTGGTGCGACACGGAGACCGTCATCCGGCGCGCGCACGACGACGTTCTGGCCGCGCTCGGATGAGCGTCGGGATCGACCGCGAGCTGCTTGCCGAGCGCGCGGCGGCGGTGGATCGCCATCTGCGCCGGGTCGCCGAGCACCTGCCACGCCACGCCGAGGATCTGCAGCCACTGAGCACCCAGACCGACGCGGTCGTCCTGCACCTCTGGCAGGCCGTGCAGGTGGTGATCGATCTCGCGGTGTCGAGCTGTGTGCGACTCGGGCTGGGTAGCCCACCTACCTATGCCGAGGCATTCCGCATGCTCGCCGGTGCCAGGTTGATCCCCCACGAGCTGGCACAGCGGCTGGGTCGCGCCGCCGGGTTCCGCAACCTGATCGTGCACGCATACGCCGAGTTGGACCTGTGCCGGGTACATGCCTCGGCGACGAGCGGGCCCGCCGATCTCCGGGCGTTTCTGGCGGCGCTGCGCGACCACGCCGGCTGAGATCCCACTACGAGAACCGGTTGGCGTCGAGGGTGGCGCGGTGTCTCGGGTTAACGTGACTTTGTGGTCTTCGACGTTGAGCGCGCCCGGCGAGACACCCCGGGCGCGAGCCGAGTAGCGCACCTGAACAACGCCGGGGCGGCGCTGCCGCCGGCACAGGTCACCGAAGCGGTGATCGCCCATCTGCGGCGGGAGGCTGAGCTCGGTGGGTACGAGGCCGCTGACGCCGCCGGAGAGCAGGTCCAGGCGACGTACACGGCGATCGCCCGGTTGATCGGCTGCGAGATTGACGAGATCGCGGTCGTGGAGAACGCGACCCGGGCCTGGGACATGGCCTTCTACGCCCTGGCGTTCGCACCGGGCGACCGCATCCTCACCACCCACGCTGAATACGCCAGCAATGTCATCGCCTTCCTGCAGGTCGCGCGGCGCACCGGCGCGGTCGTGGAAGTCGTCGACGACGACGAGCACGGCCAGATCTCCGTCGCCGACCTGCGCCGACGCCTCAGCAGCGGCGGCCCGGTGAAGCTCATCGCGGTGACCCACGTGCCGACGCAGGGCGGGCTGGTCAACCCCGCTGAGCGGGTCGGCGCGCTGGCCCGCGCGGCCGGGGTGCTGTTCCTGCTCGATGCCTGCCAGTCAGTGGGCCAGCTGCCCATTGACGTCCAGTGCATCGGCGCCGACCTGCTCTCCGCGACCGGGCGCAAATATCTGCGCGGCCCGCGCGGTACCGGCTTTCTGTACGTGCGCCGCTCGATCCTCGACCGTCTTGAACCACCGTTTCTCGACCTGCACGCCGCGACGTGGACGGCACCCGGGAGCTACGAGATCCGCCCGGACGCGCGGCGCTTCGAGACCTGGGAGACCAACTACGCCGGCAAGATCGGGCTCGGGGTCGCCATCGACTACGCCCTGTCCTGGGGACTGGACGCCATCGAGGACCGCGTCACCGCGCTCGCGGAGAGTCTGCGAGCGCGGCTGCGGGCCCTCGACGGCGTACACGTGCACGACCAAGGCCAGCGCCGCTGCGGCATCGTCACCTTCACCGTCGAGGGTGTGCCCGCCCAGGATGTGCGGCGCCGGCTGGCTCGCACGGGGGTGAACACCAGCGTCTCCCGCGCCAGCTCCGCCCGCTTGGACCTGCCCCGCCGGGGCCTGTCCGAACTGGTGCGCGCGTCGGTGCACTACTACAACACTGACGACGAGCTTGACCGCCTCGTCACCGCGCTCCCCCGCGCCTAAACGCCGAGTGTGGTCTCCCCTCGGGGCGACTGGGATAGCCCGTGCAGAAGCTGCTCGACGGCGACGGGCATGGTGAAACCCGTGGGCCCGACGCTGACGCAGGACCAGCGGCCGTCGCTGACCACGGGCACTCCGGCGTTGGCCATGCTCTCCACGAGGTCACCGGCGAGGTACCTGTGACGGGAGTCCCAGACCCGTTGGCGGTCGGTCTGGTCGAGGGTGGCCCACCACAGGTGAGCGCGTTGCAGGGGGTTAGCCAGCGCCGGATTAGCCAGCGCAGGATTAATCATCGCAGGGTTACTCATCGCGGAACCACCTTCTGGGTAGTCGTTGTTGAGCGGCAAGGATCGCGGGGCCACGGCTGGGTGTGCCGAGCTCCGTTGCCCGCAGCCGATGTCGGCCGGTGTGGCTTGCCGCTGGAGCCGTCCGTTCAGAGGACGGGATTGCCGCCGACGGTGGCGGTGGTGTGCAGGAGTTGTTGCGCGAGGTGGCACTGGGTGGCGACGAGCTCGTCGACAACCTGGCGCTGAGCCTCGAGGAGCTTCTCGAAGGGGTCACACGCGAGGGCGACCACCGCCGAGCCAGCGGGGAAGCTCGGCGCGGTGGGGCCGAGCTTGCGGGCCAGGTCGGCCCACACTTGCAACGACCGCAGCGAGGTGTCCTGCCCTTGGCGCACGAGTTGCGCCATTGAGTCCCGCGTCCGCTGGACGCTCGCCTCCTCGGTGAGGCGGGACTGCTCAGTGCGGGCGCCCACCGCGGCGTGGGCTGGGCGAGGCTCTCGGTCCTCGGTAGTTCGCCAGTCGTCTGTGATTTGCGTGGACATGCTGCTGCTCCCGGGGTCACGGTTCTCGGGGATGCTGGATGTGCCGTCCGCTTACCACCGTGCTCGCCATCGGCGCAACACGCAACCACCGTCAGGATAAATCAAGGTAACGGTCCGGGTCGCTGCTGTGTCGCGGTCAGCGGCCGAGACGCGCCAACCTGCCCGACGTGGTTGGCTAGGTTGTGCGGTTCACGGCATGGGCGACGACGTCGGCGAGCTGGCCGCTGGCGCGGTAGATCCGACGTTGCGCGGCTGCTCCATTGCCCCGCCTGAGCACGGCGGTGACCAGGTCTTCGACAACCTCACGTTCGCCGTGGTCATCCAGCACGGGCCGGACATGGTCCATCAGGGCGCGAATCACCTGGTCGGCCGGCGCCGGCC
>JBOHFJ010000134.1:0-12012 GCA_050699655.1 Pseudonocardiaceae bacterium | reverse complement strand
TATCCACCCGATGGGTGTCCTCTCCCTGAGATGTTTTGTTGCCTCGCAACCGACATCATCCCAGGCCAGAACGACACCCATCACCAACCCCGGGCCCGTGTCGCCCAACTAATCGCGGATTCGGGTCTGAGTCAGCCTACGTGGAGCTAAACCGGCAGGTGATAGCCGACAGTCCGGATGTCAGCAATCTCGCTGAGAGCTGGGTCCCACAACTAGCCTCGGCTCGCGAGGGATTGAACCCCAACGGTGTCACCTTCGACTACACCGATATCTTGAAGGAGCACCAGGCGCTGCGCCGGCAATACCCGAAGGCCCGACTGGTGCGGTCCGGTGACTGGAAAGCCTTCGACGGTCCAGGTTTCTTCGTGACCGTGTTAGCAGTCCCGTACCGGACACCGGAAGAGGCCAAGAACTGGTGCGATCAGCAAGGTATCCACCCCCACCACTGCTTCGCCGAACTACTGTCGCACCGCAGAGGCCCCGAGGGGACCACACGACTCCGAATAAGTCACAACGGAGGGGGTGGTCGAGTGAGCCTCACAAGGGAACCCTGCGCAGGACTCCGTCGGCGGCGTCGGCGGCCTCCACCTCGTCTCTGGTCACGCCCAGGATGAACAGCACAACGTCGAGGAACGGCTGGGTGATCGTGGTGTCCGCAACTTCCCGCAGCGCGGGTTTGGCGTTGAACGCGACCCCTAGACCGGCGGTGGTGAGCATGTCGATGTCGTTCGCGCCGTCCCCGACCGCGACACACTGGGCCAGCGGGATCCCGAAGTGCTCCGCCGCCCGGCGCAGCGCGTCGGCCTTGCCGGACCGGTCCACCACCGGGCCGATGACCTGGCCGGTGAGCTTCCCTTGGTGAATCTCCAGCTCGTTGGCGGTGCAGAAATCCAGCTCGAGATCATCAGCGACTGGTCGCACGACCTGGGTGAAACCGCCCGAGACAGCTCCGCAGCGGAATCCCAACCGCTTGAGGGTCCGCACCGTCGTGCGCGCGCCGGGCGTGAGCTCGAGTGCGGTGCTCACCTCGGTGAGCACGCTGGCGGGAAGGCCCGCCAGCAGGGCGACCCGGCGACGCAGCGACTGGGTGAAGTCCAGCTCCCCGCTCATCGCGGCCGCGGTGACCGCCCGCACCTCGGCCCCGCAACCGGCGTGCTCAGCCAGCATCTCGATCACTTCGCCCCGCACCAGGGTCGAGTCGACGTCGAAGACCACCAACCGTTTGGCCCGACGGGCGATACCGACCCGTTCGACGGTGAGGTCGACCTCGCCGCGGGCGGCCAGCCTGACCAGCGTGGCGCGCAGCGCGGCGTCGGCCGCCTCGGGGTCATCGTTGCCGGGCACCGACACGAGCAGCTCAAGCCCGGTCACCGGGTAGTCCGCGATCCGCCGAATGGCGTCAATGTTGATGTCCAAGGCGGCCAGCGCGCGGGTCGTCTCGGTGAAGGCGCGAGCCGTGACCGGCCGGCCCAGCACCAACACGACGTGCGTGGAGCCACGGGTGCTCACGCCTACCGCGTCGGCGCCGACCTCGACGTGCACCTGCATTCCGATGCTGGCCATGGCCTGCTCGGCGGCCTCCTGCAGATCCTCCGGATCAGCGGTGGTGGCCACCAGCACACCGAGAATGATCCGGTCCCGGATCACCACCTGCTCGACGTCGAGGATGTCCACCCCATGCCTGGTGAGGGCGGAAAAAATAACCGACACCACCCCGGGCTTGTCCCTCCCGGTGACTGTCACCAGGAGGGTTGTCCGTGGGCTAGCGGTCACTTGTCACGCGGGTCATCAATGTCGTCCTGCGCCGCGTTGTGCGCCAGCTTCTCACTCGGCGCGGCCAAGTGCCCGCTACCGACGTGCGCCTCGACTCGTATCCGGTCGGCCATGTGTGGATAGTGCAGCTCGAAGGCTGGTCGTTCGGAGCGGATGCGGGGCAGTTCGGTGAAGTTGTGCCTCGGCGGCGGGCAGGAGGTCGCCCATTCCAGTGAGTTGCCATACCCCCACGGGTCATCGACGGTCACCACCTCGCCGTAGCGGTAGCTGCGGAACACATTCCACAGGAACGGCAACGTGGAGGCACCCAGCACGAAGGCGCCGATCGAGGACACCATGTTGAGCGTGGTGAAACCATCACTGGGCAGGTAGTCCGCATAGCGGCGGGGCATGCCCTCAGCACCCAGCCAGTGCTGCACCAGGAAGGTCAGGTGGAACCCGATGAAGGTGGCCCAGAAGTGGAACCTGCCCAGATCGTCGTCCAGCATCCGGCCGGTGATCTTGGGAAACCAGAAGTAGATCCCGGCGAAGGTGGCGAACGCGATCGTGCCGTAGAGCACGTAGTGGAAGTGCGCCACCACGAAGTAGGTGTCGCTGACGTGGAAGTCGATCGCCGGAGCGGCCAGCAATACCCCAGTCATACCCCCGAGCAAGAAGGTGATCAAAAATCCGATGGCGAACAGCATCGGAGTCTCGAACGTGAGCTGCCCCCGCCACATGGTGCCGATCCAGTTGAAGAACTTGACGCCGGTGGGCACGGCGATGAGGAACGTGGTGAACGAGAAGAACGGCAGCAGCACGGCCCCCGTGGCGTACATGTGGTGCGCCCAGACCACGACGGACAGCGCGCCGATCGCCAGCAGAGCGAAGATCATCCCTTTGTAGCCGAACAACGGCTTGCGGCTGAACACCGGGATCACTTCGGAGATGATGCCGAAGAACGGCAGCGCGACGATGTAGACCTCGGGGTGGCCGAAGAACCAGAACAGGTGCTGCCACAGGATGGCCCCACCGTTGGCCGGGTCGAACACGTGCGCCCCGAGCCGGCGATCAGCCTCCAACCCGAGCAGCGCCGCGGTGAGGATCGGGAACGCCAGCAGCACGAGAAGCGACGTGACGAAGATGGACCAGGTGAAGATCGGCATCCGGAACATCGTCATTCCGGGTGCGCGCAGGCAGACCACCGTAGTGATCATGTTGACTCCGCCCAGGATGGTTCCCAGCCCGGCGAGAACCAAGCCCATGATCCACAGGTCCCCGCCCGCGCCCGGGGAGTGCACGGCGTCGGACAGCGGGGTGTAGGCGAACCACCCGAAGTCCGCCGCGCCGCCCGGGGTCAGGAAGCCGGACAACACGATGATGCCGCCGAACAGAAATGCCCAATAGGAGAAGGCGTTGAGCCGAGGGAAGGCAACGTCCGGGGAACCGATCTGCAGTGGCATTATGAGGTTGGCGAACGCGAACAGGATCGGCGTGGCGTACAGCAGCAGCATGATCGTGCCGTGCATGGTGAACAGCTGGTTGTACTGCTCGGTGGACAGAAACTGCATGCCCGGCCGAGCCAGCTCAGCGCGCATCAGCATCGCCATGCTGCCGCCGATGAAAAAGAAGGTCATGGAGGTGACCAGGTACAGCATGCCGATCACCTTGTGATCGGTGGTCTGGAGCAGCCCGAGCATGGCGGACCCCTTGACCGAGGGGCGCACCGGGCGAGGACGTGTCACGATCGGCTGGGGCGCAACGGCCGTCACAGGTTGCCTCCTGGTTGTCCACGACTCACCCCGGCACGGTACCGACCCATGGCAACCGCAGTCGTTCTGGTCCCGCACTGATGGTAGCTGACAAAGATCCTCGGGTGAACCGGGGAGAGTCCTCGTACGGAAACTAAGTCGCTGGCGGCGGGGAACCAGGGTTTACTGTCAGGTGAGATCACATGACTGACCGCGAACGCGGTCCTGGTTTCCACCCGCACGCCGGGCCACCGAGGCAGCAGGGGAAGGGGAACGGGAGATGGCTGGAGTACCCGCCACGACGATCATCCGCACGGTCGCGACCGGGGCCGGGGGGCTGCTGGGAGCCGCCGTGCTGCTGCTCGCTGGCACTGCGGGCGCCCCCGCTACAGCCAGCGCTGCAACCAGCGGCACGCCGTGCAGCTCGGCGGCCCGGGCCTGCGTCGACTTGTCGACCCAACAAGCGTGGCTGATGCGCGGCGGCACCGTCACCTACGGGCCGGTCCCGGTGGCGACCGGCAAGGCCAGCGCACCGACTGACCCCGGCACCTTCCAGGTATTCTGGAAAGACCTGCACCACCGCAGCACCGAGTTCCACAACGCTCCGATGCCCTACTCGGTGTTCTTCAACGGCGGTGACGCCTTCCACGAGGACAGCGTGACGGTCCCCTCCAACGGCTGCGTGCACCTGACGCTCAGCGCCGCGCAGACCTTCTACAACACCCTGCACGTCGGCGACGTGGTACAGGTCGTCCGCTAGGAGGAGCGGGAAAGAGCCTTGGACGTACTCCGCGATGCAACCCTTCACGAGACGGGCAGGCGGCGAAGCTGGTCATCAAGATCGCGAACAGCAGGTAGTTCTTTCCAGCTCGGGTCGAAGCGGTGGCGCACCCCAATGGCACGCTGGAGGCCCATGGCGTAGTGCCCCTGCGCCGCAAGCTGTATCGAGCGGCCAAGTGCGCCACAGGCACGCTCTGGTTCGTCGTTAGCGGCGCTGACCACAGCCAGATTGGCCAGCGCGCACACCTGGTGTCGCAGATTCGTGGTCGACGACAGTACTTCCGAAAATGCGTGTTCGAGATTCAGCTGGTCACCACTGAGCGCGAACGTCATTGTCCTGAGCCTGATCAAATGACCTTCCATGCCATATCCGTACGTCGACCGGGAGAAGAACCCCTCTAGCTGACTTTGATCCGCGGAACCGAGACCACGTCCAGCCACCTCTAGGTCAGCACGTGCTGCGGATAGGTTGCCCAGCGTAGCGTGCTGGTCGACTCGCCAGATGGACAGCCATCCCCGGGTGAACGGGTCAGCGTGATGCGCGAGTTCAAGAGCCTCGTCTAGCAGTTCCAAGCAACGCTGCGGATTACCGCCTCGACCGCCTCGAGGTGCCGACGAGAACAAGTAACTCAACGCACCGAGCGAACGCGCGCACAAGGATCGATCACCACTTGCGGCAGCAACCTCACGGCCGGTCGCCAGGTGTAGGGGTGTATACGATAGGCGCGAGCCACTTGGCCGATGTGCTGAGCGGCGAAAGCCTGCCGGAGCTGTTCAGCCTGCCAGAATTCGGCGGGCACCTCAGGCGGGGCAATGAGCTTGTCACGCGAGATGCGCTCACATCGGGCGCACTGGCGTCCGGTATTGTCGGCAGCTAAATTCGTACCACAGCGACAATAGCGGTGCCGAGCCGGCCGCAATCCCATGAAACCCCTTCCCAGACGCTGCCAGACACGCAGCCCGATCGTTAATTCTTGACAATACCGTAAGCAGGTTGACGTGCCACCGCTGACACCTGCGGCTCGCCGACGCGGTTCCACGGCGGGACGTGAGCCGAGGGAGCCTGCGCTAGCCAGGTCGGCCCTGAGGCACACTGGGCGGAACTGCTCATCTCCAGGAGGTACATCGGCGCCGACCAGGCTCTCCGGGCCCGACCTTCCGGAGCCCGCCCTACCAGCCTGAGTCCATAAGGAGAAGAAATGCAGTTCGTGTTGCTCGGCTACGACGGTGAAGACGACGACGCCCTCGGTCGGCGCCTCGCCGCACGCGAGCAACACCTCGTGCTCGGGGATCAACTCGCCACCGAAGGCACGCTGCTCTTCGCTGCGGCGATCCTCGACTCCGACGACAAGATGATCGGATCGATGATGGTGTTTGACTTCCCGTCCCGCACCGAGCTGGACGCATGGCTTGAGATCGAGCCCTACGTCACCGGAGACGTGTGGCAAGAGATCAAGATTTTCCCGGCAAAAGTCAGTCCGTCATTCATCGGTTGACATAAGTAAAACCCTCATGCGATCAGCCTTAGTGCTGGTTTTCGAAGCTGGTGAACGCGGCTTCCTGCTTCCACTGCGCGGCGGCTTTGGGGCTGGCGTCGAGCAACCGCTGACATGCCTGGCTGGGTCGCGGCTGGCCTAGCTGGTCGCTGGCGCAGGCGAAGCGAGTCCGGGCACCAGCTCGCCGGCGTGCAGGCTGATGTGCGCGCCGGGATACAGCCCGCGCAGATACTGCGCGAAGTCGGTATCGGTGTCCGCGCGGGCGGCCGCGACAATCGTGTCCATCGCGCCGCCCTCGAGCAACCGCGCTCGCAGCTGGCTCAGGTCAGCATCGAAGCCGACCTGCTTGGCCAGCGCCGCGACGGCACCGGATTGCCGGCTGAGCATCGTCTCCAGGTAGAACTCGTGTTCAGCCGCCGCGCGTTGGGCGTCCTCAGCGAGCATCGCGCCCTTGTGCGAGGTGGCGGCACCGAACTTGTCGAACGCGGCGAAGAAATGGTTGTGGCCGGACTGTGGTCCCCTGACGTCCTGGGGTCCCTTGAAGTCCTGCATCGACCACGCGGAGCACCTGGGTGAAAAACTTCTTGTCGCTCACGGTGTCGCTGGCGGGCCGCTGAATCGCTGCGCACGGCGGCGGCGCGGCCACCAGGGTCGCGGTGTCGATGCACAACCCGTCGCCTACCGCGAAACGGATCAGCGTCTCGGTCGAGACCGCCCCCGACAGGTGGTTGTGCAAGTCACCGTCCTTGGGCAGCGCACGCACGAAATCGTGCAGGCGAGCGGGATCAGCACGGGTCGAATCCAGGAAACGTGCGGTGCGGGCAACGTTGCCGCCGGGCTCGGCCGCCGGCTTCGCGCACCCCCGGCGAGAACCAGCAGCACCGCGAGCAGCGCGGCCAGCAGTCGCCCGCCGGCCACAACGACTGGTCTGAGCACAGGTAGCACAGGCACCGCCATGACCACTCCACTCTGATTTCCCATGTCCTCAGGAACCGATGGTGATGGGTGCGGGCAACAGCAGTTCGGTGTTGCGGTCGTGAATCGACCCGCGATGGCCGTCCACGTTGATATCGGTCCGGAACTGCCAATCGTTGGCGGCGAGCTCGCGCGACAGGGAGCTCAGCGCGTCGAGCGTGTCGAGCCGACTGGCGTCTCGCGCGGCCGGGGCTGCCGTGTCGATGATCGTGGTGATGATCGAGAACGTGCCGTCGGTGTTGTCGATCAGTTCGATCAGCCGGGCTTGCTGCGGCCAGTCGATGTGGGAGGCGGTGGTGATCTCCCAGAATCCGCCGCCGGTCTTGCCACCAGCTGCCCGGGGGTGGGCGGTGATCCGGTTGATGTGGGTGTGCCCGTTGACCCAGGCCACCACGTTAGGATGGCTCAGCAGCAGGTCCCGGACGTGGGGGCCGAGGACGCGGGGGTGCTCCAGCGGCGCCAGCCAGTTGTCCATGCTGGCGACGGTGTGGTGGCTGAACACCAGAAAGATCCGGTTGGCGCCGGCCGCGAGCTCGCTTTCCAGCCAAGCGAGCTGAGTCCGGTCCAGCGAACCGTTGGCGCCGCCGTACGGGTTGACCGTATCCAGCACCAAGCAGCGCACGATCCCCTGGTCGAATCCGTAATAGGCGGTGCCGTTCGCCGCATTGTCGGCGCTGAATCCGTGACCGACCGGACGTCCTCGGGTCGTGAAGTGCTCGCGAACCGTCTCAGCGCGGTCGACCAGCCGCCGACGAGCGTCCGGTGTGACCTTGCGCACCAGACCCTGGCGCAGCAACCGGATCGCGGCTGGGTCCGCACGCAGCAGATCCTCCGCCAAGCGCAGCACAGCGGTTCCGTGCGGAAGCTCGATCACCTTCTCATCCCCGGTCGTCCATTCTGAGGTCTCGGGAAGGTGCGGAATGTTGCCCTGGATCAGGGCGTCATGGTTGCCGTACGCGGCATACCAGGGAATGCCCAGGCCAACCGCCTGGAATGGGCGGCGTGCCGCATCCAGCAGCCCGGGAACGACCGGAAAACCGTAGCGCGCCCTCGGCAAGTCCTCGACCGCGCCAGGGGGGGTGCCATCGGGGTGCCAGTAGTGCACGTCGTAGTGCACCGCGTCCGCCACACCTTCATAGTGGTCGGGGTCACCAGAATTCGGCTGGAGCAGGCCGCCGTCGAGCACGTCGATGTACCAACGCAGCTCGTTGTACTGAGAATTGTCACAGTTGTCCCCGGTCGCCACCGCGCAGGCGAGCGGTAGCCCCGACACGGGGCCGACGCCGATCTCGTTGATCCTGCGCACCATCGCGTCGGCGACCTGCACGCTGAGCATCTCCTGCGGCCGGTAACTGCCCTGAATGTGCACCCGGCTGGCCAACAGCTCGCCTGGATCGACAAACCGATCCAGGAATTCCAGCCGAGCGGGGGACTGGGAATCCACCAGGTGAACATCGGTGAGATGCGCGAACGCGATGAGGCCGCGGCGTTCGCCATGGCGCGGTACCTCATCGCCGCCCGGGCACAGCTCCACCCGCCGCAGGTGCGGCTCGCCTGGCCCAGCGACGATCGGTTGGTACCCACCAGCACCGGGCTGGCCCAGTAGCAGCGTCCGTTCAACGGTGGTACCACCGGCTCGGGCCGCACCAACCGCACTGATCGAAGGAACCGCCACCCTGGCCTCCCCAACTGTGACACCATCTTGAGAACGTTCGCTCGAACCTAGCGCAAAGCGGCAAGAATCAGCCATCTAGACTCGTCGCGCCGCATACCTCGATTCATATCGAAGAGCAGGACACATGGCCTACCACGTCCCCCCAGTCCCCCCTGACGTTGCAGACGACCCGCAGGCGCAGGCCACCTACCTTCTGGAGGACGGGTTCAGCGCCGCGCCAGCGGATGCGCTGGTGGACAAGTTGCGTCGACGGGAGCCGCTGCGGGTCAAGTTCGGCGTCGACCCCACCGCACCCTCGGTCACCTGGGGCTGGTCGGTGCCACTGCGGAGACTGCGGCGGTTCCAGGAACTGGGCCACACGGCCGTATTGGTGATCGGCGACTTCACCGCGCAAGTGGGCGACCCCTCGGGACGCTCCGCGACCCGGGTTCGGCTGTCAGCGGCGCAGGTCAACACCTATGTCCAGTCGTGCATGGCCAGCCTGTTGGAGATCTTGTCACCGGAGCGCCTCGAACTCCGCCGGAACTCCGAATGGCTCAACTCGCTGGGCATGGCCGGTGCGCTGGAGTTGACAGCGCAGGCGACGGTCGCGCAACTGCTTGAGCGCAATGACTTCAGCAAGCGGTTCGATGCGAACGAACCAATTTCGTTGATCGAGTTTATTTATCCACTGTTGCAGGGACATGACTCGGTGGCGGTCAATGCCGATGTGGAGCTGGGCGGCACGGACCAGTACTTCAACTGCATGCTTGCCCGGACGCTGCAGCAACGCGCGGGGCAACGGACCCAGGCGGTCGTCAGCGCTCCGCTGCTGGTCGGCCTGGACGGCAAGAAGAAGATGAGCCAGAGCGTCGGCAACTACATCGGCGTCGCGGAGCCTCCCGGGGAAGTCTTCGGCAAAGTAATGTCGCTCCCCGATGATGCCATGCCCGCCTATGTACATCTCGCCTTGGACCTGCGACCCGCCGACAAGGACACCATGATCGCCGAATCCGGGGGTGTGCAGCTCAAGCGGCGCCTCGCCCGCGAGATGATTGCCATGTTCCATGGCGCCGTGGCCGCGGCGGACGCCGAAGCGGAGTTCGATCGGGTTTTTGTCCGCCGGGACGTGCCCTCAGAAATGGGACAGCACACGACTCCGGAGAACTATGTGCCGCGGATTCTGGTCGATCTCGGTTTCGCGTCCTCGTTAAGCGACGCTCGGCGCGGAATCAAAGGCGGCGGTGTGCGCGTCGACGGTGCAGCGCTTGCCAATGAGCACGCCACCCTCGGCGAGGGCACCTGGGTCCTGCAGCTCGGACGACGCCGCTTCGCCCGAGTTACCGTCCGTCGCGGGGAGTCAGCCGGTGCGGGCGGCTAGGTAGTCGGTGACCGAGGCGAGGGCGTCGCGGGCTGGACAGGCGGGCAGCACCGCGAGCTCGGCGCGAGCCAGGTCGGTGTAGGAGTGCAGTGCCCGCACCGCCCGGTCCAGGCCAGGCGACTCGCGCAGCAGCCGCAGCGCCTCCGCGATCAGGTCGTCATCGGTCAGCGGACCAGCCAGCAACACCCGGAGCCGGTCGATGCCCGGGCCGCCTTCGGACAGCGCATAAAGCATCGGCAGGGTGCGGACCCCCTCGCGCAGGTCGGTCCCCGGTGTCTTGCCGGACTGGGCGGCTGGCGAGGCGATGTCGATGATGTCATCGGAGATCTGGAACGCGGGGCCGATCAACTCACCGAACCGGCGCAGCGCGGCGACGCGCTCCGGCGAGGCCCCGGAGAACATCGCGCCATAACGGCCCGCGGTAGCGATCAACGAGCCGGTTTTCTCCGCCGCCACCGCCAGGTAGTGCGCCACCGGGTCGGCGTCGGCGGCCGCACCCAGAGTCTCGCGCATCTGACCGGTTACCAGCTCGGCGAAGGTGGAGGCAATGATCCGCACCGCGTCCGGTCCGAGGTCGGCGACCATCCGGGAAGCGTGCGCGAACAGGAAATCGCCGGTGAGGATCGCGACGGTGTTATCCCAGCGAGCGTTGGCGCTCACCGCCCCTCGGCGCATGGTGGCTTCGTCCATCACGTCGTCGTGGTAGAGCGTGGCGAGATGGACCAGCTCCACGACGGCGGCGGCGCGCACCACGTCGGCCATCCGGCCGGCCTGGCCCAACCCATCATCCGGCCCGAACTGGCCGGCGAGCAGCGTGAACAACGGCCGGAAGCGCTTGCCACCGGCGTCGGCCAGGTGTAGCGAGGTCTCGGTGAGGAAGCGGAACTCGCTTCGCACCTCCCGGCGGAGTAGCTCCTCCACCTGCGTCAAGCCGCACTCCAGCATGACGCGCAGTTCCGGGTCAGCCAGCTCCACGCCGCCGACCTGCTCAGATGTCGAGTTGCTCATCATCCGGATCAGGAGGCGAACGCGCCGAGCGCGGCCCAGTTCAGGGCGAAGGTGGGCAGCACCCCGAGCAACAGGGTGACCACGACGCCGAGCGTGATCGCTGCGGTGGTGAAGGCCCCGGGCACGCTCACCGTCGGGCCGTCGGCGGCGGGCTCACTGAAATACATCAACACCACCACCCGCAGGTAGAAGAACGCGGCCACCGCGCTAGCCACCAGCGCCACCACCACCAACGGCGCCATCCCGTCCGCGAGAGCGGCGCTGAACACCGCGAACTTGGCGGTGAACCCACTGGTCAGCGGGATGCCGGCGAGCGCGAAGAGCAGGAAGGCGAAGATCGCGGCGGTCAGCGGTGAGCGCTTGGCCAGCCCGGCCCACTGCGACAGGTGGGTGGCCTCACCATCGGCGTCGCGCACCAGGGTGACCACCCCGAACGCCGCCAGCGTGGTGAAGCCGTAGGCGAGCAGATAGAACATCGTCCCAGACAGCCCCTGGGCGGTCAGCGCGATCGCTCCGACCAGCAGGAACCCGGCATGCGCCACCGACGAGTACGCGATCATGCGCTTGACGTCCGTCTGGGTCAGGCCGAGCACCGCACCAATCACCATGGACACGATAGCGATACCCCACAGCAGACCGCGCCACTCCCAGCGGGTGCCCTCGAACGCCACCGTCAGCACCCGCAGGATGGCCCCGAAGGCGGCCACCTTGGTACAGGACGCCATGAAGGCCGTCACCGGCGTCGGCGCACCCTGGTAGACGTCCGGGGTCCAGGTGTGGAACGGCCCGACCGAGGCCTTGAACATCAGACCGACCACCAGCAACGCCAGGCCGCTCAACAGCAGCGTGTCGGACCGGTCGGTGCCCACCGCCGCCGCGGCGATCTGGGACAGCGTGACCGAGCCCGCGTAGCCGTACAGCAGCGCCACGCCGTAGAGAAAAAACGCTGAGGAGAACGCGCCCAGCAGGAAGTACTTGACGGCCGCCTCCTGGGACAGCAGCCGGCGGCGCCGGGCCAGCCCGCACATCAGATACAGCGGCAGGCTGAGCACCTCCAGGGCGATGAACATGGTGAGCAGGTCGTTGGCCGCGAGGAAGACCATCATCCCGCCCAGGGAGAACAGGAACAGCGGGAAGACCTCGGTCTGCATGGCGGTCTCGGTCATGGTAGCCACCGAGCCCGCCACCTGGGTCCGGTCCCGGGCGGTGCCGGGG
>JBOHFJ010000133.1:0-12038 GCA_050699655.1 Pseudonocardiaceae bacterium | reverse complement strand
CCACCGGCCAGGTCCGGCTGCGGGCGCAGCGCACCGGAGCGCTGCACGACGAGCTGTTCCTCGCCGCCGAGTCCGACCTCGCCGCGGTGCTCGGGCACCTCGACGCCGTCGACCCGGGACTGCTGATCGTCGATTCGGTGCAGACCATGTCCTGCGCCGACGTCGAGGGCAGCCCAGGCGGGGTGTCCCAGGTCCGCGCGGTGGCCAGCGCGCTGATCAGCACCGCGAAGCAGCGGGGACTGCCAGTGGTGCTGGTTGGGCACGTCACCAAGGACGGGACGGTGGCCGGGCCGCGGGTGCTGGAGCACCTGGTCGACGTGGTGTTGCAGTTCGAGGGCGACCGGCACTCCACGCTGCGGATGGTCCGCGGGATCAAGAACCGGTTCGGGGCCGCCGACGAGGTCGGCTGCTTCGAGCTCACCGACGCGGGCATCATCGGCTTGCCGGACCCCTCCGGACTCTTTCTCACCCACCGCGACAGCGCGGTGCCCGGCACGGCGGTGACGGTCGTGGTGGAGGGCAAACGGCCGTTGCTGGGCGAGGTCCAGGCGCTGGTCGCCGCCTCCGCGCTGGCCAACCCCCGCCGCGCGGTGAGCGGCCTGGACTCCTCCCGGGTGGCGATGATCCTGGCGGTCCTCGAGCGGCGAGGGGGCGTGCGGTTGGCGGGCTCAGACGTGTACACCGCGACGGTGGGCGGGATGCGCGTGGTGGAGCCGGCGGCCGATCTCGCCGTCGCGCTCGCCGTCGCCTCGGCCGCCGGTGACCTGCTGCTGCCTCCACACACGGTGGCGATCGGAGAGGTCGGGCTGGCCGGCGAAGTCCGCCAGGTGACCGGGCTGCGCCGGCGCCTAGCCGAAGCCGCCCGGCTGGGCTTCCGGCACGCGCTCGTTCCCCCAGAAAACGGCCCGCGCGATGCCCCGGACGGTGGCGCCCCACCGGCTGGAATGCACCTGCACATGGTGGCCGACCTGGGTGCCGCGCTGCACTGGCTGCGTCCGTGAGCGCGGACCACGAGGTTTTGATCATGTGCCCCGCGCTGGATGTCCGGCGAAACCACCCTCCGGGATGCGAGACTGGAGGTGTGATCGTCAACGTTCTTGATCGCGAGATGTTCTCCAAAGCTGAAGCAGCGCGACTACTGCGGCTCCCGCAGAGCACCCTGAACTATTGGCTCGAGGGCGGAACTCGACGCGGGAAGACTTACCGGCCGGTGATCCGCCCGGAGCCGCGCGGCGAGCGGGCCCCGGCCACCTGGGCGGAGTTCGTGGAAGCCGGATTGTTGCGGATGTACCGGCGTGACCGCAATGTGCCGATGCCCGAGCTCCGCGCATTCATCGATCAGCTTCGGGACCGCTACGAGATCCCGTACCCGCTGGCTGATCGACGGCCGTTTGTGATCGGCCGCGAGCTGGTGCATGAAGCCCAGGACGCGGCCGGGCTCGATGCGGACTTCTGTCTCGTGGCCGAGGTGCGGAGTCAGTTCATGCTCACCGCCCCGTCCGACGAGTACTTCAAGCGCGTAACCTGGAAAGACGACATCGCTGTCGGCTGGCGTCCGCACGACGACCCGAACTCACCGGTGCGGATGAACCCAGAGCTCCGCTTCGGCAAACCGGCCATCGGCGGCATCAGCACAGAGGTGATCTGGGAGCATACCGTCGGGGGAGACGACGAGTACGAGGTCGCCGAGGCCTTCGACCTAAACGTCGGCGACGTTCGGTGGGCTTTGGCCTACGAGATGCCTATGCGCTCGGCGTGAGTCCATCCTCCAAGCCGGCGACGGTCCGCTTCTACCTTGATGCCGACGTCCTTGGCCTGGCCAAGGTACTCGTCACGCTGCGACCGGACGTGACCTAGCCCAGTGCGGAGGCAGGGACGACCTGGGCGCAGCTGGAGGTCTTCATGAGCCAGTGGCGGGCGATCGAGCGTCTCGTCGAGGAGCCCGGTCCGTTCATCTACTCGGCGACTCGTACAACCCTGCGCCGTATGAAAATCTGACCGCGCACCAGATCGTAGAAGCCCATTCCACAGTCCTAGTTAGGTGTTAGCGCTGACCCCCTAATCGGTGGCGAGAGCCTCAGCCTCCTCGTCCCCGCCGGATTGGGGCAGGGACCAGTCGTAATGGCGCCAAACCGTCGCGATCGTGATGTCGTACGCCGCAAAGAACTCTTCCCGCCCCCGTTGCCGGGTGCGGACGTGCTCGGACTGGTCGCGCCAGGCCTCTATAGCTTCAGGCGAATTGAAACGCGCGACCGCTAACTCGCTGCCGTCCTCCCCCGAGAAACCCTCGATCCCGATGAAACCGGGAATCTCCGATGCCAGCCTGAGCATGCGTTCAAAAGCACGCTGGTACTCTTGCTCGTTGATGTCGGGTCGTGTGCGGATATGAAACAAGACGATCTCCATCAGGCTCTCCTTCTGTACGTCTGCCCCAGGCGGTTGTTCCGAGGGGTGGCTGCTCGATCGTGCCTGCGGCCAGCGCAGGTGTCCAGACATCCCGGCCGCTGTCACGACATCACAGCTGAACGAAGCCCGGGACCGGGTCGTCGGAAATAAATTCGGGAGTGCCATCGGCCCTCGCCCGCAAGTCGATCCGGCCCGCGCCGGCTACCACGCCTTTGATATTCATGGTCGAGTCGACAAAGTGGGCACTGTCGAAGGAGACCCGGCCGCCGATCAATTCAGCGCCCGTAAAGATCAAGTTCGCTCCGGTCAACGTGGCATTGCCGAAGTTTACGTCGTCCTGAAACTTCGCTCTGTCGAAGTGCACCGTTTCGCTGAACGTTACGCGGTCGAACTCGACCAAACTACTTTTTTCAGAGGGGCAAAAACTGGCATCCGCGAAACTGAGGCCAGGCCCCTGCGCGGTCGCGCCCGTAAAGTAAACACTCCCCCCGGCTCCAAGCTGGGCATCCTTGAAGGTAACCAGACAAAGCGACCCGAAGACCGCGTTGTCGAAGTGAACTTCCCCGTCGCCGAAGGTGACGCCATCGAATACCACCTTGCCCCCACGAAACAATGCTTTGACGAATGAGACTCTGCTTTTTGGCTTCAACAACTTCGCGCCCCGGAAGCTGACGCAGCCGCCCGTGAAGATGGATTTGTCAAAACTCACGCCTTCTTCAAACTGAACTTTGTCGAAAATGAAGCGCGCGCCAGCGAAAGTGAATTCGCTGAAGTCCGCTTCCTTGAGGACGGCCCCGGTAAGGTCAAACTCGCATTCCTGCCAGCTAACCCGGCCATGCTCCTGACGCAGGTGCTCCTTGATGATGCGGAGTGTGGTGCGGCGCTCCTGCCGCAGATCGTCCGATCGCGTCGAGTTAACGCGCAAGAAGGCGCACAGGACGTCGATGCAGGTCTGGCGCTGCCCGGGCCACTCATCCGCCAGCTGCGCCATCGCATGGATGCCGGCGACCCGCACCATCGGATCATCGTCGCCCATCTGCTTTGAGACGCTCTGGAACCGGCCGGTCAGATGGGCGACCTGGCTGAGCCGGAACGTGCGTGCCGTGTAGGCGAGACCGCCGGCGGCACCGAGCGCGCCGAGGGCCGTGATGAGCCCGGTACGCACATCCGCCATGGCCTTGTATCGCTCCGCTCCCTGTACGACTGGCTCCCGCGTCAGCAACGAAGGTATCGCCCAGACGACTAGTACGAGGACGCTTGCCGCAACCAGTAAGCCCATGAGCAAGGGACCCAAGCGCCGGAGCATTGAGGAGGGCGGGCGGGGGCGCCCGGGGTGTCTTACGGCCATGCCGGGTCGTGCAGGTCGCCTGATTCCCGTTGGCGGCCGAGTGCGTCGAAAAGCGCGTCGAACTCCTCAGTGAATGGCGAATCTTCGCTTCCGAGCTCCCACACCTCCGGGCCCCGAGGGAAGAGCGCATGTGCCAGTAACACGGGCTTGTCGCCCTCCAGCGACTGTCGTAGCTGGTCCGGCAGGCGACCCGGCTCTCGACCATACGGTGTGGGGAAAGCCCGGGCCATCTCGGCTGCCAGGCGGACCGCCGCGTCCCGGTCTTTCTCCCAGACCTCGAAGAGTCGGTTCAGCGCCCGGGCGCGGATGTCGACGTAGAACTGCAGCGTGTAGTCGTCAGGTGGCCCGCCGACAAGGTGGAAGAGATATGCGTGTACAACAGCGCGCCCGTACCACGTCGCCGAGCGCGCCTGCTCGCCGCTCTCCCAGCAGCAGTCGCCACGCAGCCAGTGGAGGTTGCTTATTAGTTCCTCGTCGGTCTCGTCTCCAACCTTCTTCGGCTGCACTAGGGCGGCAGCATTTTTCCAGAAATCGGAGACGGCATCCGCCTCTCCACGCTCAAGGCGCAATTCGGCCCGCTCGAATAAGACCCACGGATTGCTCCAGTCCTTATCTCGGGCAAAGAGGTCCGCTGCTCGGCTGTAGTCCTGGTCCGCCTCAGGTCGCTTGCATTCCTGGTAACGCCAGGTGTGGGCCAGGAACACGCGGAGCAGGGCCTCGACATGGCGCTCGTCCGTGGTCCGAGGTTCATGGGCCTGAAGGCCACATAGGCGCTGCACCGTCCACAAGGCCTTCCGCACGTCGGCCCAGTCAGCGTCTTTCAACTTGACCGACCGCAGTGGGTACTTCCGAAGGATGCGTCGCAGTGCCCTGTGCAGCGCCTCCAAATCAGGCCACGCGGGAGCCGCCCGGTGAGCCGCGAGGTGGCCGAGGTCAGTGATGAGCTGGTCGCAGAAATCGAAGTGGATGTAGGCCCCCCACCACCAGAAGGCGTCGAGAAACACGCGCGTGAAATCGAGCAAAGCCTTTCTCTGGGCGTCTTTGCTGGTGGCGTGCCCCCGGTGGTAGAGCCATTCGCGCTTACCACGCTGCCACTTTGGGTCCTCGTAGATGAACGCCTCCCCGTAGCGGTTCCCCTCCGCTGTAAGCTCACGTCCGTAGTGTTCAGCCGCACGCGCGTGGAGGGCGTCGAAGCGCCGAGGAGCGGTCCGTCGTAGGCGCTGGAGCAGTCCATTGCGCACGTATGAGTGCAGTCGAAGAGAATCGTCCGGGAGCTTCTCCGTGAAGGTGAATCGCGCTAACGCGTCAAACACCCGCCTCTGGTCGATAGGGGATAGCGGTGAGTCGCCAAGCAGATCCTCCAGTAGGAGCGCATTGAACCGGCGTGGCACCGCTGCTGCCCACAGTGCCCTTTCCAGGGCATCGTCGTCACGCACCAGTCGCTCGACGAGCACGGCCGCCCACTCCTCCTGCCGCTCAGGACGGTCGCCAAGGAACTCAAGCAGGTCCATGCCGGGGACGGCATCAGCACCCCATATCAGCTCATAGACGGCGGCGAGCGTTGCCGGACGGCCCTGGCTGATCTGGTAGATTTTCGTCTTGATGGACTGCATGACGGGCTCGCGACCGGCCTGCATGGCTGCGGCATCGAGATACTCGTGCACTTCACTCTCGTCAAAGTCTGCGATCTCGAAGACGCGAACCGCATCCGTGCCCAGTTGAAGGGGTGGCCACTCGGGCGTTCTGGTGAAAACCGTGATTGTCTGGGTCAATAGTGACAACAGCTCGCCGAGCCATGTGCCGATCTCCTGGTCGGAGACCTCGTCGATGTTATCGATCAACAGCATGCGGGGCGTTGGCACCGAATTCCAGTAGGAGACGAATTTCTCGGCGACGACGGTTTTTGCCGAGCGCCAGGCCTCGACGAGATCCTGAGGCTGAAGCTCGTCCTGGAACGCCCGCATGCTCTCCCTAAGGCTGGACACCTTGACACCTTCCACCTCCTTGTTCCGCGCATCAGCGACATCACCCTGGAAACCGGCGAGAGTTTCCTGCGAACATGTCCACTGGACCAGGGTCTCAAGCAGCGCGCAGAACTGCTGGAAGCTCGCCTGCACCGCTCCGAGGGAGGCATCGCTCCCATGGTCGCCGCGGTGCCCCGGGTTGAAGTCCTCCAGGTTGACGCGAATCGTTTGTACCCGCGCCTGGTCCTTGAGGCGCTGGAGGATTGAAGTTTTGCCTGCGCCAAGCCCGCCGACGAGGTCGTTGGCGCCGAACTCATTCCCGGTGCTGCCCAGGATCTCGGCGAGCAGCGCTCCTCGGCCGATGAACAACATAGCCCCTCCTCTCGTCTTGGCCAGCGAGGGAACTCAGGCAACTCGGCGGCGTGAGCCTCGTCGGCGGAGCGTCCCGCAGCTCCTCGGCGCCGAGGCTAGGAACTCCAGCTTCGGGCAGGCCTACGGCCCTGATCATTGAGCGGCCCCTCGCTGCAGGGGTTCGCCGCCATATTACCCTTCGTGGTTGATTTTTCCATAAATTCCCCCATTTGGGCTATTGTCAATCCTCAAAGTGGTCAGTTTCTGTGTTCATCTAGCCACAATTGGCGACAATATTTGTCGTGTTATCACTTTTGGGTGTCGTGCATGTACCCGCTGTCGCTGAGGGTTGGTCACGCGCGGCTGCCGTGGGCTTGCGGATGGTCCACCTCCGCATGGCGCGTCCGCACCTCCGAATGGGAAAATGGGGCCGTGCCCCCGCATCCTGCGAGCTTCGGCGAACGCGAAGACGAGAGCGCCCATACCTGGGGTGGACTAGCGGCCGCGCCACTCGGTTCGGTCGATGACGGGACGCTCCGGCGCTTTCACACGACTTTGCTGAAGCCGACGTTCCCGCCCGCCGAGCTGATCACATTCGAGCAGCTACGCCACGCACGACTACAGGCGACGACGAGAGGCACCATCCTGTTCGATGGTGCCGACCCCGTCGCGGGCATCGTTACCGAGGACTACCTGCGGGGGCGCGTGCTCCTCGTGACCTACCTCGTCGTGGCGGCCACGGCTCGCGGCGGCGGGATCGGAGCGCGGCTGCTCAGCGAGGTTACCCAGCGCCGGGCGCCGACCCCTCTGATACTCGCCGAGATTGAGGACCCGCGATGCTTCGCGGCGAGCGACGCCGGCGACCCCGTCGCCCGGGTCCGCTTCTACGACCGGATTGGAAGCCGTCTGCTGCCCCTGCCGTATGCCCAGCCATCGCTGAGGCCGGGCTCCCCCCGCGTCGATGAGATGCTCCTCATCACGATTGGCGCGCCCGGGCCGGACATCGACGGTGCGCTGGTCACGGCGTTCCTTGATGAATACTACAGCTTATGTGAGGGGGAGGATGTCGTGCGTACGGACCCCGCTTACCTCGCGATGCGCGCCGCCGCTCTCGGCGACGAGCACAGCCGCCTTCCCCTTCTGCCGCTCAGCGCCCTCGAGGCGGCGCGACCCCATCCAGCTGCTACCGCTCTGCGTGCGCCGAATTCGACAAGAAAGCTGCTCGAAGAAAGCTGAACAGCTCTGGCGTCGAACTCGGCGCTCCCTTATTACGATGAGGATCCCAACCGGGCCGCGCTGTTAGCATGCTCACCATCGTTTAGCATGCTCACCATCGTAAGGAGGATCGTCCCGCTGGCCCTGGTCCGCTAGGCTGGT
Organism: Pseudonocardiaceae bacterium; assembly: GCA_050699655.1. Classification (GTDB taxonomy): domain Bacteria; phylum Actinomycetota; class Actinomycetes; order Mycobacteriales; family Pseudonocardiaceae. The sequence goes on along the minus strand of JBOHFJ010000133.1, from coordinate 4,592 downwards.
CGAGCAAGATCCGGTCGGCGTCGGTGAGGTGACGAACATCCGAGGCGGTGCGCTTGATCCTCGCGGCAACTCGAGCGACCCCAACCGTCGACCCCAACCCGTCGACCCGACCATCGACCCAAGTTCGCGCGTAGCGTGCGGCCCCCGTCCCCGCCAGAACCACAGCCCTACGAGCCGAGGATTCGCCCATGAGTGCTCTGCCCGCCGACCTGCCCGCTGACTTCTTCACCAGGCCGGTCGCCGAGGTCGACCCTGAGATCGCCGAGGTGCTCGCGAGCGAGCTCGCTCGCCAGGAGCACACCCTGGAGATGATCGCCTCGGAGAACTTCGTGCCGCAGGCCGTGCTGGACTGCCAGGGATCGGTCCTCACCAACAAGTACGCGGAGGGCTACCCGGGCCGGCGGTACTACGGCGGTTGCGAGCACGTCGACGTGGCGGAGCAGCTGGCCATCGACCGCGCCAAGGAGCTGTTCGGCGCTGAGCACGCCAACGTGCAGCCGCACAGCGGCGCCTCGGCCAACGCCATCGTCTACAGCGCGCTGCTGGAGCACGGCGACACCTTCCTGGGGATGAAGCTCGACCATGGCGGGCACCTCACGCACGGCATGCGGATCAACTTCTCCGGGCTGAACTACCACGTGGTGCCCTACGGGGTGGACCGGGAGACCTCCCGGGTGGACATGGATGAACTCCAGCGGCTGGCGAAGGAGCACCGGCCGAAGATGATCCTCGCCGGCTGGTCGGCCTACCCCCGCCAGCTGGACTTCGCCCGCTTCCGCGAGATCGCCGACGAGGTGGGTGCCTACCTGTTCGTCGACATGGCGCACTTCGCCGGTTTGGTCGCGGCCGGTGAGCACCCCAACCCGGTGCCCTACGCCGACGTCGTCAGCACGACGATCCACAAGACGCTGGGCGGCCCGCGCAGCGGGATGATCCTCTGCAAGGAGGAGTTCGCGAAAAAGATCAACTCGCGGACGTTCCCGGGCTGGCAGGGCGGCCCGCTGATGCACGTGATCGCCGCCAAGGCGGTGGCGCTGAAGATCGCGGCGTCGCCAGCGTTCCGGGAACGTCAACAGCGCACCCGGGCCGGCGCCCGGGCCCTCGCCGAGGAGATGCTCAGCGGCGGGCTGAACGTCCTCACCGGCGGCACCGACGTCCACCTGGTGCTCGCCGACCTGCGGGAATCCCCGCTGAACGGGCGGCAGGCCGAGGACCGGCTCGCCGAGGTCGGGATCACCGTCAACCGCAACGCGGTGCCCTTCGACCCCCGGCCGCCGGCCGTCGCGTCCGGCCTGCGGATCGGGACCGCCCCACTGGCCACCCGGGGCCTGCGGGAAAGCGACTTCCGTGAGATCGGAAAGATCATCACGGAGGCGCTCACCGGCGACCTGGACGACGTCAGGCGAGTGTCACTTACTGAGCGCACCCGGGTGCTCGCCAAACGCTACCCGCTGTACCCACAACTCGCGCCCAACCTCGAAGGACGGTGACGGCCATGCCCCCTGGACTCCTGCACTTGTTCATTCCCGGCCCGACCAATGTCCCGGACGCGGTGCGCCGCGCGATGAATGTCCCGATGCAGGACCACCGGGCACCGGATTTCCCGGAGCTGACCCTGCCGCTGTTCGCCGATCTGAAGAAGGTCTTCGCTAATGAGACCGGCCGGGTCTTCATATATCCGTCCTCGGGCACCGGCGCGTGGGAAGCGGCCATCAGCAACACCCTCAACCGGGGCGACCGGGTGCTGATGTCACGTTTCGGCCAGTTCTCCCAGCTCTGGGCCAGTATGGCGCAGCGGCTGGGCCTCGACGTGATCTGTGTGGACCGGCCGTGGGGCGAGGGCGTCCCGCTGGCGGACTACGCACGCCACCTGAGCGAGGACAAGACCATCAAAGGCGTCTTCGCCTGCCACAACGAGACGGCCACCGGGGTGACCTCCGACATCGCCGCCCTCCGGCGGGTGATGGACGAGGCCGGCTCGGACGCGCTGTTGTTCGTGGACGCGGTGTCCTCGCTGGCCTCGATCCCGTTCGAGCAGCAGGCGTGGGGGGTGGACCTGGCGGTGACCGGCTCACAGAAAGGCTTGATGCTGCCCCCAGGGCTGTCCATGCTCGGGGTCAGCGCTAAGGCGCTGGAGGCGCACAAGTCCTCGGCGATGCCGCGCTGCTACTTCAGCTTCGAGGACATGACCAGGACCAACGACCTCGGCTACTTCCCCTACACCCCGCCCACGCCGATGCTGCACGGCCTGCGGTGCTCGCTGGACCTGCTGTTCGCCGAGGGCCTGCCGCGAGTGTTCCAGCGCCACCACCGGCTCGCCGAGGGGATCCGGCGCGGGGTGGACGCGCTGGGCCTGTCGCTGTGCGCGCTGGAGCCGCGCTGGTACTCCAACACCGTCACGGCGGTCCGCACCCCGGAGGGCGTGGACTCCACGGAGGTCTGCCGGATCGGTTTCCACCGCTACCGCACGTCGTTCGGAGGTGGCCTGTCCAAGGTGGCCGGCATGGTATTCCGGATCGGCCACCTCGGTGATCTCAACGAGGTGATGTGTCTGGCCGCGCTGGCCAGCGCGGAGATGTCGCTAGCCGACGCCGGGGCCAAGGTGGAACTCGGAGCCGGTGTCGCGGCGGCGCAGGAATATTATCGCGGCGCGATCGCGGCGCTGGAGACCTCGGGCGCCGAAGGAGAAGCCAGTTGAGCCACACCCTTCACCCCATGCGTCAGCGGCGGTTGCAGCGCAGTGAGCTCGCGGTGCCGGGATCGAACACCACCTTCATCGACAAGGCCGCGAACAGCGCGGCCGATGTCGTGTTCCTCGATCTGGAGGACGCGGTGGCCCCCGCCGACAAGGAGCGGGCCCGCCGCAACGTCATCGCGGCGCTGCGCGACATCGACTGGGCGGCCAAGGGCAAGACGGTGTCGGTGCGGATCAACGGCCTGGACACCCACTACATGTATCGCGACGTCATCGACGTGATGGAGCAGGCCGGGGACCGGGTGCACACCATCCTGGTGCCCAAGGTCGGGGTGCCGGCGGACCTGTACTGCGTGGAGACGCTCATCAACCAGGTGGAGCAGGCCAAGGGCTACCCGAACCAGGTCGGTGTCGAGGCGTTGATCGAGACCGCGCTGGGGATGGCGAACGTGGAGGCCATCGCGAGCAGTCCCGGTCGGCTGGAGGCATTGCACTTCGGGGTGGCTGACTACGCCGCGAGCAACCGGGCCCGCACCGTGAGCATCGGTGGCCTGAACCCGGATTACCCCGGTGACCAGTGGCATTACCCACTGTCGCGGATGATCGTGGCCTGCCGGGCCTACGGGCTGCGCCCGATTGACGGCCCGTTCGGCGACTTCTCCGACCCCGAGGGCTATCGCGCCGGTGCTCGCCGGGCGGCGGCGCTGGGCGCTGAGGGCAAATGGGCGATCCATCCCAGCCAGGTCGAGCTGGCCAATGAGGTGTTCAGCCCGCCCGAAGCCGAAGTCGAGCGGGCGCGGCGCATCGTCGAGGCGCTGGCGCAGGCCGCGGCGCAGGGCAAGGGCGCGGCGGCGGTGGATGGCAAGATGATCGACGCGGCCTCCGAGCGGATGGCCCAGACCGTGATCGGGTTGGACCAGGCGATCCGGGCCGCTGCCAGCGGCCTGGCGATCCGGGCCGCCAGCGGCCGGGCGATCCGGGCACATTCGGTGGACGCGGGCTAGCGGGGCGCCATGGATATCCACGAGTATCAGGCCAAGGAGATTTTGGCCCGCTTCGGAGTTCCCATCCCGCGCGGTGGCCTGGCCTACAACCCCGAGCAAGCGTCCTACCGGTGCACCGAGATCGGCGGGTCAGCCTGGGTGGTCAAAGCCCAGGTGCACACCGGCGGCCGCGGCAACGCCGGCGGGGTGCGGCTGTGCCATTCCGACTGCGCCGTGCAGGACGCCGCGAGCGCGATGTTCGGTCAGCGGCTAGTCACCGCGCAGTCCGGGCCGGAGGGCAAGCTAATCTACCGGGTGTACGTCGAGGAAGCCACCGACATCGCCCGCGAGTTGTACTTCAGCATCGTGCTGGACCGCCGCAGCGAGCGGGTGGTGATCATCGCTTCGGCGCGGGGCGGCGTGGAGATCGAGGAACTGGCGGCCACCAAACCCGAGGCGCTGGTGCGCACGGCGATCGACCCCGCCGCGGGGTTCCTGGAGTTCCAAGCCCGCGAGATCGCGTTCACGCTGGGCCTGCGACCAGGGCAGATCGCCGAGGCCAGCCGGATATTTCGCCGGGCTTACCGCGCTTTTCGAGACCTGGACGCCACCCTGCTGGAGATCAACCCGCTGGCCGTCACGGGCACGGGGGGCATCGTCGCGTTGGACGCCAAGATGTCCTTCGATGACAACGCGCTGTTTCGCCACCCCGACATCTCCGAGCTGCGCGACCGCAGCCAGGAAGACACCCGGGAAAGCCACGCGGCCGACCGCGGGCTGGCCTACGTCGGCCTGTCGGGCAACATCGGTTGCATGATCAACGGCGCCGGCCTGGCGATGGCGACCATGGACATGATCAAAATCGCGGGTGGGGAGCCGGCGAACTTCCTGGACATCGGCGGTGGCGGTTGACC
>JBOHFJ010000132.1:0-12128 GCA_050699655.1 Pseudonocardiaceae bacterium | reverse complement strand
AGGTAGGGGTAGACGTAGAGCTCGTCCCAGAACACGTGCCCGCGGTAGGCCTCGCCGTTGAGCCCCCGGGCCGGAACGCCCGCGTCGTGCCGGGCGGTGTGCCGCGAGCACACCTGCAGCACATGGCTGATGTGAAAGCGCAGCAGCAACTGCACGCGGGGCTCGCGGGGCAGCTGGATGTCACCGACGTCCCACAGCTCGGTCCACGCCGAGGTGTGCTCGCCGAGCGCCTCGGCGAAGCCCGGGCAGCGCGCGACGTGCTTTCCGGCGGCGACCATAGTTTCGGTGATCGCGTTGTCATGGGAGGTGAACAGCGAGATCATCTTCTCCACGCGCACCGGGCTGCCCCGCTCGACGTCGAAGGCGAGGACCTGCTGGATGTAGTCCTCCATCTGGTAGAGGCTGCGATCAACGTCTAGCGGGTCGTCAACCGAAGACCTGCTTGCGGGGTCGAGCATCGACACAGCCGCATCGGGGAAGACGCGAGTGCGGGCGGCTTCGGCGATGTAGATGTTCGACTGCCGGGTCTGCACTTTCAGTCCGATAATCTCTGGTCCGAACGTGCGCGGAGATCCCGGGCCCAGGTGGCGCCCCTCGAGCTCGCGGTAGCGGGCGACCATGCTGTTCGTCACCCGACCGTCCAGCCCCGAGATCACTTCCACCCGGCCCGACCAGTTGGCCGGCGTCACTGTCCACTCGATGCCGGCCATGTGGCTGTTGGCCATGCTCACGAAGCGGCGGCTGCGCAGGATCGTCTCGCGACCGGAGCGGTCCCGGAAGTGGATCTCGCGGGCCACCACGGCGTTGCGGATGTCGTAGGAGTGGCGATAGGAGAGCAACTCGACGTTGTCGAGCCGGATCGCCTCCTCCCCCTCGATCCGCAGCTTCAGCAGCAACCAGTTGGGCAGGTTGACCAGATCCTCGTTGAGGACTGGGCGGCCGCCGAGGATGGTCGTCTCCCGGTTGAAGCAGCCGTGGGCGTAGGTGCCCGGGTAATGGATCGCGTTCGCGTCCTCCCACTCGGCCGCGCCCCGGGTGGCGAAGTAGCCATTGCCCGTCGAGGTCAGAGCCTCACGCAGACCTTCCCGCGCGGGGTCGAAACCGTCGTAGGCGAGCGTGAAGTCCGGCACGAGTCACTTCCTGACGGGTTCTGCGTGCCCGCGGGCCAGCGTGGTGAGAAAGCGCTCCACCTGGGCGGGGGACTCCAGAACGAAATCGGCGGTCGTGAGCCGGTTCGCCACCTCCGGATCGTCCGGGTGGCCAACGATAATGCCAACACCCCGGCCAGCCAGCGCCCGGAAGGCGTCTTCATCGGTGATGTCGTCCCCGAGGTAAAGCGCCGCGACATCGTCCGCGTCGAGATCCAGCATCCGCAGCAGGTGCAGGACGGCCTTGCCCTTATGCCAGTCAATCTTCGGCTGGAGCTCGTACACCCTTTTTCCGGGGGTGACCTTCAGTCGACCGGAGTACTCCGCCACCAAGTCGTTCACCAACGCGGTGACCGCGGCGCAGCGCTCCGGATCAACAAGCCGGTAATGGACCGCGACCGATGCCCGCTTCGGCTCGAGCACCGCACCCGGAATCGCGTCCACCTCGGCGCGGAGCCGGCCGGTGACCTCGGAGATCAGGTCGTCGAAGCCGCTCGCGGCGGGGTGCGCGAGGGTGCCCTCCCGCGGGCTCCAGATGTCGAAGCCGTGGCTGCCCGCCACCACCAGATCATCCACACCCATCAGCCGCTGCACGACTACTCGGTCGCGACCGCTGACCACACACACCGGGCAGCGCCGCGCCAGTGCCCGCACCGCCTCCCGCATGCTCGCGGACATGACCGCGTCCTGCGGCCGATCGACGATCGGGGTCAACACCCCGTCGTAGTCGAGAAACACCGCCAGCCGGCGCCCAGCCAGCGTCGCGGCGAACCGCTCGCCCTCGCGCAGCGCGTCGGGTAGCTCGCGAACGGTCGAGGGCCGCGTGGTCACGGCCGTCGACGGATCAGCGCAGGTGCGGTCCCGACCGGCATCAGCGCACACCTGCCTTAGTGTTAGGGGGCATCAAGGGGCATCTGGGCGTTCACGACAACGCAGGTCACCGACGGTAACACGTTCTGGTCGTGTCGAGGCGGGGAAGTGCCCTGGCCTCCTAGAGTCGTCCTGGTGCGCAGCATCTGTGTGTTCAGCGGTTCGAGTCCTGGCGCCCGGGCCGAGTACTCCGCCGCGGCCCGGACGCTGGGCACTGAGCTTGCCGCCCGTGGCACGCGGCTGGTGTACGGCGGGGCGAGCATCGGGCTCATGGCGGAGCTCGCCAACGCCGCGCTGACCGCCGGCGGGGAAGTCGTCGGCGTGATCCCGCGGCAGTTGCTGGACCAGGAGCTCGCCCATCAGGGGCTGTCAGACCTGCGGGTCACCGCCTCCATGCACGAGCGCAAGGCCCTCATGGCGGAGCTGTCCGACGGTTTTGTCGCCCTGCCCGGTGGCTACGGCACACTGGAGGAGTTCACGGAGGTGCTCACCTGGTCCCAGCTCGGGCTGCAGCACAAACCGTGCGGATTGCTGAACGTGGCCGAATTCTTTTCCCCGCTGCTCGCGTTCTTCGACCACACGGTTACCGAGCGGTTCGTCCGCGCCGCGCACCGCGACCTCATCCTCACCGACACCGACGCGGCACGCCTGCTCGACGCGTTCGACACCTGGACACCCCCCTCGCTCGCAAGCTGACATGCGCTATCCGTCGCCGTCGCTGGCGGCTGCGACTCCGGGGGTCGTTGTCCGCAGCCGCGCGTTCCATTTCTCCTCAACGTGGCCGTACTTCCAGAACAACATCGCGCCAACCCAGGTGACAATGAACATACCGACGATCACGAAGCCCGCCTTGTTGATGTCGAAGCCGGCCATGTAGTCCCAGAAGCCGCCTTGCAGGCTGCTGATCTCGGTGGGCAGCAGGCCGAGGACCTCGATGGTGCCGATGAACAGGCAGATCGCCACCGAGAGCCCGGTGATCGCCAGGTTGTAGTAGACCTTGCGGACCGGATTGAAGAACGCCCACGAGTAGGCGAAGTTCATGAAGATGCCGTCGAGGGTGTCCAGCAGGCTCATGCCGGCCATGAACAGCAGCGGCAGGCAGAGGATCGCGTAGAAAGGTATGTGCTGGCTGGCCAGCAGGGCGGTCGTGGCGAGCAGGGCGACCTCGGTGGCGGTGTCGAAGCCCATACCGAACACCACGCCGACCGGATACATCTTCCATTCCTTGTCGATCGTCTTCATCCAGCGACCGAAGAAGCGATACATCAGGCCGCGGTTCTCCAGCTGGCGCTCAAGCTCCGCCTCGTCGTAGGTGCCCTTGCGCATCGCCTTGAACACCCGGAAGATCCCGACCAGGATGACGAGGTTGAGGATGCCGATCAGGTACAGGAACGACGCCGACACGATGGTGCCGAATATCCCGCCGAACTGCTCGAGCCCCGAGTCGTCGTGTGAGACCGCCTGGTAGACCGCCTTCTCCGCGATCACGAGCCCGACCCCGATCGCCATCACGATCGTGGAGTGCCCGAGGGAGAACCAGAAACCGATGCTGAGCGGGCGCTTGCCGTCGTTCATCAGCTTTCGGGTGGTGTTGTCGATCGCCGAGATGTGGTCGGCGTCGAAGGCGTGACGCAGCCCCAACGAGTATGCCAGCCCGGCGATGCCGATTCCCAGCCCCTTGTAGTGCGCGGGGATCACAAACGCGATGAAGACGCCGAAACCGATAATGTGCAAGGCAAGGATGAAGAGGAACATCAGCCCGGCTCGCCGACGTTCGATCGGCGTGAGCGCTTTGGTCACTTGACCGAGATATCCCAGGACTCCTAGTCGCTCCGAGGGCTGGTTCAGCGTGCTCATCTGATCAACTCCACATCGTTACCACCAGTAACCATCGTAACCCACATGGATGATGATAACTGCCACAAAAGTGCGATTGCAAGTGGGTTGCGCCATCTGCAGAGCCGGGGCCCGGGTTCAGCGCCAGTCGTCGATGAGGTAGACGCCCGCCCGGTTGTAGGCCGAGCGGTTCGCCCGCTCCATCGCCACACCCTGCAGGATCGTGCGATACCCCCGGTCCAGCAGTGCCCGGTAGGCCTCGTGCCGGCCCAGGTTCACCCCGGCGCTCATCCGCGCCAGGCCCCGGGCCGCCGCGAGGGCCTCGCAGGTGTCGAGCAACCGGGCGAAGCGGGCGGCGGCCCCGGGACCGGGCGCCGCGGCGCCGACTTTGACGTAGCAGGTGTCGCTGCCCGCCTCGGTCCCCGGGCCGGTGTGACAGACGGCCAGACCGACCACCTCGGAATCGTCGCGCACCAGCACGGTGTCGCCCAGTCCCCGCACATCGGTGGCCCGGATCTCGCGCGACAGGTCGAAGCCCTCGTAGATCGCCCCGGTCACCGCCGCGCAGACAGCCAAGCAGTCGCGCCGTCGATCCGGCGCCACCGCGGAGTAGAGTTCGAGCGGCCCGCCGGTGGCCGCAGCGACCGTCTTGCTCATGATCGCGGTGAGGAACCGGGGCCAGAAGCCGAACTTCTGGTACAGCCCGACGTGCTTGCCGCTGTGCGCGAAGGTGAACAGCCCGGCGTGGGTGAGGCCCCAGCGGTCGAAGAGCGCCAGCACCGGCTCCATCAGCTGGGACCCGATGCCGCGGTTCCAGTGCGCCGGGTGCACGGTCAATGGGCCGAAGAAGCCGACACTGCCCCAGTTCGTGGCGAACACGGAGCCAACCAGCTCCCCGTCCAGCCGAGCGCCGAACGCGGCGGTGGGGTCGGCCACCCAGCGAGTGCGGACGTAACCAGCGTCGCCCATGAACGCGGTGGGCTCAGGCAGTCCGAGGAAGGTGCCGAACGCCAGCCGCATGATGTGATCCGCCGCCGCCAGGTCGTCCTCGCGCAGCGGACCCACGGTGACCGTTCCCACCGGGGAAGCCTACCGTGCGCGGATCGGCGCCGGGCTGAGTAGTGTGGCACGTGCATGAATCTGAACCGTTCAGGTTTTCCATACGTGCGGAAGGCGTGATGATTAGTCCGTTTGTGCGGCGGCACCGTCTGGCGGTGGAGCTGCGTGCCCTGCGGGAGGCGGCCGGCAGGACGCACGCCGAGGTGGCCACCGCGATCGGCCAGTCCCGGATGAAGATCAGTCGGCTGGAGAACGGTCATGCCAGGCCGAGCCAGGCCGACATCATGAAGATCCTCGACGCGTTGGCGGTGACCGGGGACCGGTGGACGGAGATCATGGACGTCGCGCGGGACGCCGCCGAACGTGGCTGGTGGGCTTCCTACGGTGATGACATGGGCGCCCGTCAGGCCCTGTACGCCGATCTGGAGGCGGGTGCGGCGGTGATCCGTGAGTTCCAGCCGTTCGTTCCGGGCCTGGTGCAAACCTTGGAGTTCGCGCGGTGGCGGCAGGTCGCGGAATCAGAGATCGGCCCGGTCGCGTTTCACTCGCAGCGGGCGGTCGAGGCTCGCCAGACTCGGCAGAAGATGCTGGGCCGCCCCGATGGCCCGACGTATGAGGTGGTGCTGGACGAGATCGCGGTGCGCCGCCTGCCGGCGCCGCCGGAGGTGGTCGCCGCCCAGCTGCGCCACCTCGTGACACTGGCGGAACGGCCGAAGATCACGGTGCGGGTGCTGCCGGTGGACGCGCGGATCACCGGGTATGTCGTGCCCCGTTCGGCGTTCTCCCTGTACACCTACCCCGACCCGCTCGACCCGCGGGTGGTCGCCGTGGACACCGTCACCACCGATGTGGTGCTCACCTCGCTGACCGAGGAGGCCCAGGTCGACCGCTACACCACCCTCTACCAGCGGCTGATCGGCGCCGCGCTACCCACGGGCGAGAGTGTGGAGTTCCTGGCCGGCGTCGCTGAGCGCCTCCTCACCCAGCACGGAGCGGCCTGATGGACACGCAACCCTCATTCGAGCTTGTCGAGCCGTGGCGGGCGTCGTCGTATTCCAACGGCGGAGACAACTGCGTCGAGTTCGCCCGGAGCGCCGACGGCTGGATCGGCATCCGTGACTCGAAGAATCCCGACCAGCCCCCGCACGTCTACTCACGCGCGGGGTGGATGGCTTTTGTCGCCGGTGTCAAGAACGGCGAGCTCGACGGGTAACCCCGGGGCAGGTACATGGGGCGGTGTCATGGGTGGGGAGGTGGGCGGTGTCGTTGTGGCACAGCAGAGCCCAGCGCCATCCCGCCTCGGGCCGGGTCCAGGACAGTGGTTGGTGTTCCCACGTGGTGATGCTGGCGTAGTGCACGGCGAACGCAGCGCTGGCCTGGATGTCGGCGGCCAGGCCGAGGAACAGGTGCGCCGCAGCGGTGACGGTCTCGCCGTGGCCAATGACCAGCACCGATTCCCCGGTGTGCCGGGCGAGGATGGCCCGCAGGGCGGCGGTGGCGCGGCGCAGGTAGGTGGTCCAAGATTCCGCGCCCTGGGCGATTGGGTGGTCGGGGTACTGGGCGGGAATGCGGCCGAACGCGGCCACGACCTGTGACCAGGGCTGTCCGTCGGCGTCGCCGTAGTCGGTTTCGCGCAGGTCGTCCACGGTGGTGACAGGCAGGGCGATCGTGTCGGTGATGACGTCGGCGGTCTGACGTGTCCTGGGCAGTGGGGTGGTGTAAGCGGCGGTGAATGGCTTGTCAGCGTGGTCGGCGCCGAGCCGGCCGGCCAGCAGCCGTGCCTGGTGGCGGCCGTGCTCGGTCAGCCCGGTGCAGCCGCGCCGGCCACCGATGACACCGGCGGCGTTGCAGTGGGCCTGACCGTGGCGCGCCAGGATCAACCGGGTCGGGTTCATGCCGTTCTCCCCGCAGTGGCGTCGAGGACCCGCTGGTACACCGCCAGGCACCGGGTCGCGTGGGTCTGGGCGGTGAATCGGTGCGCCCGCGCGGTCGCGCGAGCGGCGAGGTTCCTGGCGGGCGCGTCAGCGGCGGCGACCATGTCCAGGGCGGTGGCCAGAGCGATCGGGTCGCCGGTCGGCACGACGTGGCCGGCGTCGCCGACGAGTTCGGCCATGTTCGCCGTGTCGGTGGCCACCACGGGCACGGCGTGGGCGAGGTAGTCGGCGATCGCCCCGCTGCCCTGGAAGCTGGGATGCGGCCGGTAGGCAAACACGCCGGCCGCGCTTGCGCGGACCAGAGCGGCGCGATCGGCGGGCCCCAGGTAGCCGGGCACCACAACGAACTCGCCGACCCCGAGTCGCATCGGCGTGGTGGCCCCGCTCAGGTCGATGCCGGCCTGAGCGGGGTCGTCCCAGAAGTCACCGGCCAGCACGACCCGCGCTGGTGTCCGCATCCGAGCGAGGGCGGCGCGCAGCAGCGCGGCGTCCTTCCACGGCGCGGCGTAGCCGTACAGGCTGATCACCGGCCACCCGCGTGCAACATCCAGCGCGACGGCGAGCGCCGGGCGCGCGCGGGACACGGTGCCGGCGGGAATGGTGGTGGGCAGCCACGCCACCCCGTCCGGTCGTCCGCCGGGAATGGTTCGGGTCAATCGATCACGCGCGAACCGCCCGAAATAGACATATCCGTGGGCGGTGCGGAATGCCTGCCGCGCCACGTGGCGCCAATGCGGGTTGGGCACATGGTCACGGAACAGGGTCGGCGCCAGGGTGTGCACGTGGGACACCACCGGCGGGCCGGGGCGATTGTTCGCCCACAACGCGGGGACGAGCTGGTCGACTTCGAGGTTGCCGCAGTGCAGCGACACCACGTCATACGCGCCGAGATCGACGCTGTCGGCCAGCGCGCGGGCTTCGGCGATCATCCGCTCGATCGGCCAGAACCGCCGTGCGGCCTGGTCGTAGGGAATCTCGGTCGAGCCGCGCCGGTCCACGGTGACGCCGTGGCCGCGCAGCCCGGCGGCCAGAACATCAAGGTAGGGAGGCAGACTGCCGCCCGCATGGTTCGGACCCAGGATCAGCACGCGCATCCTCACGCCACCCCCGTGCGCGCGCGCAGCGCGTGGTAGATCCGCAGGGTGGCCGAGGTGGCGTGGTCCCAGTCGAACACCGCCGGCAGCACCCCGGCCGGCTTCTCGCCTCGGCTGAGGATGGCGCGCAGGTCAGCGGCGGTGCGGTAGGGGTGCCCGCCGCCGACGGCCAGCAGTTCAGGCGCGGTTCCCAGCTCGGCGGGCAGCAGCACGGGGGTGCCGCACGCCAGGGCTTCGGCGATGGCCAACCCGAATCCTTCCCACCGGGAGGTTGACAGCAGGAAATCCGCAGCCCGGTAGAAGCCAGGCAGGTCGTCCTCAGGCAGGTCCCGCAAGATCGTCACAGCGTCCCCCTCGCCGTCCTGGGCACCGGACAGGGTGATCGGCGACAAGGCTGGGGCGTGGCCGAGCAGCACCGTGATGTGCGCCAGGTCCGCCAGCTCGGCGGCGAGCTGTTCGAGCCTGTCCCAGCCCTTCATCGGGGTGGTCTTGCCCACCCACACCACCCGGCGCCTCCCGCCACCGGGATCGCCCCACGGCGGCGGCAACGGCTCGCCGGAGCTGGTCAGGGGCCGGCTGGTGGCTGCAGTGGCGTCGGCGGCCAGCGTGATCGTCTCGCCGCCGACCGGTGCCCGCACCGGGCCGGGGTGGAAGCGGTCGCGGTCGACGCCGTTGGCGATCACGACTGGCCGCGGGATGTGGTAGGCGGTGGCCAGGTCGGTGGCGGCGAACTCGCTCACGGCCAGCACCGCGTCCACGAGGCGCAGCAGATCGTGTTCGGCGGTGATCAAGTGGGGCCACGCCCGCATGGTGGCCGCCGACAGGTCGCCCCGCACCACGACCGGCGCCCGGATGCCGGCTGGCCGCCGCGCGTAGTGCAGGGTTTCGGCTTCCCACGAGGAGGACTCCACGACATCCGGGCGCAACGCCGCCAGCGCCTTATCGACCGCCCGCCGACGCGCCGCGAGATCCTCGGTACGCGGCAGCGTGAGCACCGGGATGTCGTGGAGCACCAGCGGATGCGGGGTGTGTTGGGTGATCAAGGCGACGTCATGGCCGGTGTCGCGCAGTCGGGGCGCCAGTGCCCGGTAGAGGGTGCAGATCCCACCACGGGTGAGCGCGTGCAGGTCGCGGTGAACCAGCGCGATACGCATCACCGCTCACCGCCAGGAGTGCAGGCGCTCGAGGAAGGCGTCCCATTGCGGGCGCAGCAGCACCAGCCGCCGGGCACGGAACTCGCCCTCGGGCAGTTCGGTGTGCAGGCGCAGCTCTCGGGAGAGGACCAGCGCCTGGTTGAGCAGGAACGGCGCCTCGATGTCAGCCTCGCCGACCAGGGCCTCGATGCCGGCCTGCGCGCCCGGGGTGGCGGTGAGCAGGGTGTGCAGCATCGCCCAGTCGAAGCCGGGCGCGAACAGGCCGGTGAACTCGAAGTCCAGCGGCACGCACCCGCCGGCCTCGGTCAGCAGCAGGTTCGCCGGCAGCGGGTCACCATGATTGGCCTGCGCCCTGGGCCCGGCTTCGGTCAGCACCACCGCCAGGGCGGCGCGGTCACGCTCGTCGAAGAACCCCGCCCGGTGGTAGCGCGCCACCCGGTCGGAGTAGTCGAACACCGGAGCCAGCACACCCACCGGCGGCGCCCACCGGGCGAAGGCGGTGACGGTGTCCAGCACGACGCCCAGCACCTCCGCCGACAGCGGCCGCTCGGGGTAGCGTTCGCCGTCGACCGGGTAGCCGGGAATGTGCTCAATCACCAGCACCCGGTGCCCGTCGGTGTGCAGGAGTTCCGGCACCCGCACCGGTGGCGGATTCTCGGCGAATGCCCGGTAGAGGCGGATTTCGTGGTCGAACTTGGCTCGCCAGAACTCCTCGCCGCTCCGCAAGGCTTTGATCACCACCGGTCGACCGTGGTACTCCCCATGGGCCAGCAACGACTTGTCGCTGGCCCGGAGCACCTCACCGAGGACGGCCCCGCCCAGGCGACCGGCCAGATCCTGGGCGGCCAGAACCTGTTCAGGCGGCGTGCTGGTCATCGTCGTTGTCCCCCGTCACGGTCCGGGTCAGGCGCTCGATCAGGTCGGTCTCGGCGGCCGGTTCGCGCCAGGCGTGTTCGAGGGCCTGAACCGAACGCAAGTAATAGTGCGGATGGGGCGGCGTTCCGGTGGCGAGCTGGCCGAGAACCTTCCAGTACATGATGCCGCTGTAGAGGCGGAATCTCGCCGACCGTCGCGTGCTCGCCGGCCATCGCGACCAGACCCCGCGCACCAGCACGCTGAAGCTCGCCATCGCCCGCGTACCGTCGGCCACCGCGCCGATCATGCTGCTGACCTGCGGTATCCGATGGTAGACCACGGTCGGTTCGCCGATGCGGGCGAAACGGTAGCGGTGCTCGCGGGTCAGGCGCAGCCAGAAATCCCAGTCCTCGATCGCCGGCAGCGCCGGATCGAACCGGGCCGTGGCGAGCGGTCGGAGCACAGCGGTGTGCACGGGAAACAGGTTGCACGCTTCCAGCAGCAGCGGATGCCTCTACCAACCAGGGTTCTTCGACCGGCCGCACAACCACCGCTGGAGCTTCGCCAGCCATATCCTGCGCGGCGGCTACGTCCACCGCATCTTCGGCCGCGACGACCAATTCGGCGAAGACACCAACCCCGACAGCCTGCACCCCATTCACGAACGCCTCGAACAACCCGGCTCGACCTACGCCCTGCACCACACCAGCGTGCACACCGTCCAAGCCAAAGCCGACCCATCTCCCTGCTCGTCTGCGGCCCCGCCGCCAAGCAACGGTTCCTGATCCTCGACGCCGCCGCAGACGGCTCGTTCTGGGTCTACGGCACAGCGCAAGAATCACCTGAGCAGCGCGCCAGCAAACGCTTGACGCCCGGCCAACTGGCCAACATCATCACCCGGATCCAACGCCTCATCGCGGACCTCGATCCGGCGAGCCGATCCGCGACCCTCGACGGAAGGTAGAGACACCGTGAACGACGACGCATGGCAGGGAATGCTGTTCGGCGCCATCTCAGCGGACGACGAGACCACCGACGACGGCCCGGTCGACGAGCTGCGCCTGTGCGCGCTCAACGTCAACAGCCCCAACCCCAGCCGCGCGCAACGCATCGTCGACTGGCTGCTGGCCACCAAGAGCAACGCGCTGGTGCTCACCGAGATGCAGCCCTCCCAAGGAGGCCGACACATCCTGGCCTGCCTGCAAGCGGAGGGATTCACCACCACCTGCACTCCCGGCTGGAAGGACAGCCGCTACTTCGCCACGGTGGCCACCCGAGGTGTCAAGGCAACCCCGGTTCGCCCGGCCGGGTTCGATCCCCGCATCGCCGCTGTCGACCTCACCACCAGTGACACCACCGTGCGCGTCGTGGGCATCTATGGCCCCACCAACGGCATGACCACAGACAGCAGCCGTCATCGGCGCAAGTTCCAGAGTCGACTCCTGGACTACCTCGCCGAGATCAACAATCCCGCTCTGTGCGTGATGGGCGACCTCAACGTCGTCGAACCCGACCACCGACCCCACCTACCGACTTTCGAGGACCACGACTACGCCTTCTACACCGGCCTGCTCGCACTCGGCCTCCGCGACGCCTACCGCGAACTCAACCCGTCGGGCGGCGACCATAGCTGGATCAACCCCCGATTCGGCAGCCAGCGCCTGGACCACACCCTCGTCAGCGTCGGGGCCGGCGAGATCTGCACCTGCGCCTACGACCACACCACCCGAGGCGACAAACTCAGCGATCACGCCGCCCTGCTGACCACCATCGCGTTGTGACCCGCTAACTCATCAGCGCTGGAGTGCCCAGGCGGGTCAGGAGCTTGTCGCGGAAGCGCGCCATGTGCGGGTCGAACCGGTCGTGCGCCCACTGCGCGGGGTCGTCCAGGGCGAACCAGCGGACCTCCTTCGCCTCTCGCGGATCGGCCTCGATCCGCATGTCCCGCTCAGCGGCCAGCACGAACCAGAACGACACATCCGTGTGGCTGTGCTCGCCACGCGTCTTCGTCACGGTCAAGAACAGCGGATCATCACCGAACCGCGGGTGGAACTCACCGTCGATCCGCAGCTCCTCCGCCGCTTCCCGCAGCACCGTGAGGCGCGGGTCTTCACCATCATCGACATGGCCTCCGGGGAACAGCCACAACCCCGCCTTCACGTGGTCCACCAGCAGCAC
>JBOHFJ010000131.1:0-12256 GCA_050699655.1 Pseudonocardiaceae bacterium | reverse complement strand
CGGTCGGCAATGTGCATGAGATCGCTCAGCGGGCCGATCCCGAGTGCCGGGTGGTGTATGTCGACAAGGAACCGGTCGCGGTCGCGCACAGTGAACTGTTGCTTGCTGGCAATGACCGGGCCGCGGTCATCCAGGCGGACCTGCGTGACGTCGAGGGCATCCTCGGCCACCCGCGAACCAAGAGCGTACTGGATCTCGATCAGCCGGTCGGTCTGCTTATGGTGTCGTTGCTGCAATTCGTCCCGGATTCCTGGGACCCGGTGGGCACGGTGGCGAGATACCGGGACCGACTCGCGTCCGGCAGCTATCTGGCATTGTCCCATCCCACGGCCGACGGCATCTGCACTGAGCTCACCAAGGGCCTTCAGCTATACCGTAACATCCTGCAACCGGTGCATCTCCGCGACTACCAGGAGATACTGCGGTTGTTCGCCGGGTTCGAGTTGGTCGAACCCGGACTGGTGGGCTGCGCCTTCTGGCGGTCCTCGGGACCCGGTGACGCCTCCGACAGCGCCGAGACGAATACGCTTCTCTCCGGGGGTGTCGGTCGCAAGCCATGACTACCCTGGATTGGGCTATAGCCGACCGCCGCCGGTGCTCGATATGATCCCCCCATCGTGACGGTACCTTCCTCCGCTGAGCCCGGCCTGACGGTGGCCGGGCTCGCTCGTGCCTGGGCCGCGGTGGCGAGCCGGACCACGTATCTGCCGATGTCCGGGGACGAGCTCGAGCGGCTCCTGACGCGGCTGATCAACCGGTTGGTGACGGCGGCGACCGGCGCGAAGGCCAACGAGCGGGTGGCGACCGAGGTGGCCGCCGAGCTGATCGCGAACGGTCTCACCGGGTCGACGAGTATCGGGCGCAGCATCGAGATCCTCAGTGACGGCCTGCCTCGGCTGACCGGGCTGCGGAACATCGACGGCCGCGACGCCGCCGTCTCGCGGGTGCTGGGCGCATTGGCCGGCGCGTTCGCCCTGGAGCTCCGCCAGCGAACCCTCGAGGAGCAACACCAGGTAACCCAGGCGCTGCTGCGGGCGAAGCTGGATGCCGAGCGGGAACTGTCGATCAGCGAAGCACGGTTTCGGCAGGTCTTCGCCGAGTCGCAGGTGGGGATCTCCATCAGTGACCTCAACGGCACGCTGGCCACCGCCAACCGCGCGTTCGCCCAGATCGTGGGCCGTGCTCCGGCCGATCTGATCGGCGTGGCGCTGCCGGAGTTGCTCTCCGGCGCGGGTGACTGGACGCTGCGCGAGGCCTATCGCGAGCTCGCCAGAGGCGAGCTGGCGCGCTTCCGGCGACGGGGCCAGCTCACCACCGCCAGCGGCGAGGTCGCCGCGGTCTTCCTCGCGGGTTTCCCGCTGCGTGACCCCGAGGGAGTGCCCACTCATCACGTCATCACCGCGGAGGATGTCACCGAGCTGCATCTGCTGCAACAAGAACTGTCCATGCAGGCGCTGCACGACAAGCTGACCGGGTTGCCCAACGAGCATTACTTCATGTCCCGCCTCACGGATGTGCTGGAGGGCTCCGACCCGTCGAACGTGATCACGATGTTCCGGGTGAACCTGGACAGCTTTTCGGTGATCAACGATGGGATCGGCCCGGAGGCTGGCGAGTTCCTGCTGTGCTCGGTCGCGGCGCGGCTACAGGAGCTCGTCGCCGGCAAGCGGGCAATGGTGGCGCGGATGGGCAACGACGATTTCGCGATCTTGATCGAGACCAGCATGGACAGCCACGACCTCAGCGAGTTCGCGTCGAGCATCAACATCCGGCTCTGCGAGCCGATCTACCTCGAAAACCGGGGGATCGCTATCTCGGCCGGTGTCGGTGTGGCGCACGGACGTCCTGGCGAGACCTCCGCGAGGGAGCTGCTCCGGGCCGCGAACATCACTTTGCACCGGGCCAAGCGCATCGGGCGCGGGCAGTGGGATCTGTACGACGCGGACCACGCCACCCGGCAGCGACAGCGCTACCAGCTGGCCGCCGAGATCCCCGGGGCCTGGGAGAGTGGTGAGATCGAGGTGCGGTACCAGCCGGTACGCCGCCTGGGCGATGGCTCGATCGTCGCGTTGCGGGCGGTACTGTGCTGGGACCGCGTCGACGGGGCGATGCTGGGCCATGCGGAGTGCCTAGCGCTGGCCGAGCGGACCGGGCTGGTGGTGTCCCTCGGGCGCTGGATTGTGGAGAAGACCAGCGCTGCGCACGCCCAAGCAGTGGCAGGCTACCCGCGCGGCGCGCCCCTGCTGCGAGTCGACCTGACCGCACAGCTGAGCCAGGACCCCGACCTCGTCGGGGTGGTGTGCGGCGCGCTGTCCGCCACCGGCCTGCGGCCCGAACAACTCTGGGTAGGGGTCCCACTGACCGCTCTGGCGCGCGGGCACGGCGACGTGCTGGACAACGTGGGCACGTTGGCTGAGCTGGGTGCGGAGCTGGTACTGATCGGTGCCCAGGCCGATTTCGGGTCCCTGACCTATCTTGAGGATCTTCCGGTGCGGGCGGTGGAGCTCGCCCGGCACATCGTTACCCGGATTGCCCGCTCAGGGGACGGCTCGATGCTCGCCCGCGCGGTGCGCATCGGCATCCCGCTGGTGCGCGGCGCCGGTATGAGCGTGATCGTCCCCGGGGTGGACACCCCGGAGCAGGCGCGGTGGTGGCGTGATGTCGGTGCGGACACCGCCTTCGGAGCCCATTTCGGGCCGCCCGTCCCGGAGATCGAACTCCCCAGCTTGTTAGCGACCCAGCCTGTTAGCGACCCAGGGCTGCTAACGGCCGAGGACCGCTGACCGCTTCAGGGACCGCTCAGGCACGTGCGGGCGCCACCGCCGCCGCGATGAGCTTGCGCATCCCGGTCTCGAGCTCGACCACCCGTGACTCGTCCACCTCCGCACCCGCGATGCGCAGCCAGTTCGCCAGCAGTCGGTGCCCGCCGTCGGTGAGCACCGACTCGGGGTGAAACTGCACTCCGTGCACCGGGAGCTCTCGGTGCCGCAGCGCCATCACGATCCCCGACTCGGTACGGGCGGTGACCTCAAGGGTGTCCGGGATGGTCTCGGGAAGCACGGTCAGTGAGTGGTAGCGGGTGGCGATGAACGGACGGCGCAACCCGGCGAGCACGGCGACTCCGTCATGGTGCACCTCGGAGGTCTTGCCGTGCCGCAGCTCGGGAGCACGCGCCACCGTCGCCCCCCAGGCTACCCCGATCGCCTGATGCCCGAGGCAGACGCCGAGCAGCGGGCGGCCCAGCTCAGCGCACTCGCGGACGATGTCAATGCTCGCTCCGGCCCGCTGCGGGGTGCCCGGCCCGGGGCTGAGCAGTACCCCGTCCGCCGCGCGGACATCCCCGGGTTCGACCGCGTCGTTGCGCCGCACCACGCACTGCGCCCCCAGCTGCGCTAGGTATTGCACGAGGTTGTACACGAAGCTGTCATAGTTGTCGATCACAAGAACGCGCACGCCAACCAGCTTAGTGCGACTCATGCGAGATGTGGGCGAAGACGGAAGGGCTAGGAAAGTCGGTGGGTAGGGCGTCCATGCATCCGATCTCACCGTGCGGCGTCCAGGTGTGCGGTCAGTTGGTCGCGCAGTCGCCGTGCTGTGGTCACCGGCATGAGTCCGTAGAACTCGTTGGCCCGCACCCTCATGCTCTGGAGGCGCAGCTCGAGGTGGATGTCCGGGTCGTCCGCCAGGTCAACCAGTCGGCTTTCGACTCGTATCGCCGCGTCGTCGTCCTCCCAGCGGGCGGGGGCTTGTTCATGGACCCACACCCCATCGTCGGTGATGAAACAGTGCTCCGCTGAGCACCATGCCGGGTGCTTGTCGTCTGGTTGGTCTGTCGTGCTCATGCGGCAGACAATGCCAGGAGGATCGAGAATCGTTGTGACATTCCGTCACATCGGCGCGCCGGTGCCGATGCGGTGCAGCAGGCTGTCCAGCTCCCACACCCGGCGGGGAGCTCGGCCATCAAGAGTGCGCACCAGCTCGCGGGCGATCGGGTCGTGGCGGATGTGGATCGGGGCCAGCCGGGCGGCGGCGTCCAGGGCGCGCAGCGCCTCGGCATCCCGCGAGCCCTCAGCCTGTACCCAGGCCCGGGCCAGGTCGAACTGCACCTGGGCCGCTCGCCCCTTGCTGGCGAACACCGACAGGTCGATCGGCGCCGTGACCAGGCGCTCCGCCACCACCGGCCCGTTACCGGCTTCCACCGCCAGACCCAGCTCCCAGGCGAGCACATTGGTGGGGCCGAAGTGACAACGCAGATGGTTGCGTTCCCCGGTGTGTGTGGCCAGCGAGCGGGCCTCCGACAGGTGGGTGGCGACATCAGCGGCGCGGCCATCGCGGGCCGCGATCAATCCGGTCATCAGGTGCAACATCCCGCAAGCCTCGGCGTTGATGGTGTCCTCCGGTGTCGGGCCGGGGAGCGCTGAGATGTCGCGGAGCGCCTCGGCGCATAGCAGGCGGGCCCGCCGACGGGCACCGACGCCGATCAGTGTGGTGGTCTGGTTCATCCGCATCAGCGCGACCAGCTCCGGTCGCTCGGCCCGCTGGGCGGCGTCCAGGCCACGCTGGACGGCGATCCCCGCCAGCTCGATGCGCCCGATCCGCTTGGCGAGAATGTAGGCTGCCCTGCAGGCTTGCACCAGCGCCGTCAGCGCGGCCTGGCGCTCCCGCGCCCCGCCGGTCACGACGTGGATGTGCAGCTCGACGAGCAGGGCGGCGAGACCTCGCCCGGCGAGGCTGAAATTAGCGTCGTCAGCGGTTGAACCCGCGCAGGCCACGTTCCAGCGACAGGTACGGCGCGGAGATCCCCGCCAGCCCGGCCACTGTCTCCAGGTTCAGCTTGCGGCGATGGCGGATCAGGCGAGCCCGCGCACCAATCGACCGCGCGTCCACAGCGCACCCCTTTCGTGCTGAAACGGCGTTCCTACGTTTCGGTAGCCGCACCGCGTCGTAAACATAGCTTGATGAGTTGGCGGCGGTCTGGCACACCGGATAATTGGCCGAAGCGCCGTTGCGGTGATAGCCGCGAAAGTAGTGGTCGAACCCGTGATTGCGGCTGGTGCTCAGCTCGTGGTCACTTCGTTGAACGGCAGGCGGGAGTCCACCCAGGGGAACACCACCAGCATCAGCAAGGTCACCACCGCCGCCACGAGCAGCAGGGCCTGCAGGAATTTCACCGCGCGCGACCCGGGCAGGTGCCGCCAGATCCAGCTGTACATGAGCCTCCTCAGGCGCCAGCGCTCAGCTCGGCGGGACGTTGACCCGCGACCTTCGGGTGCGATGCAACCAACACGCCGTGCACGATCAGCCGCTGCCGGGCGGAGAACTGTGGGTGACAGGTGGTCAGCGTGATCAGCTTGCTGACCGGGGGCCGACCCGGCTCACCCGGTACCGGAGCGATCACTTCGACCCGCGAGGGCGCCACGATCGTCTTGCCCACCACGTCCGCGTAGTGACCGGCCAGCGGCGCGACTCCTGTGCATTGTGGCTGGGCGCCCTTGCCTTGGGCCCAGTCGGCGGACTCGCCCAGCAGCGGCAGGACCCGGTAGACGTACCAGTGGTCGACCGTCTCCACCACGATCGCGTCGCAGGACGACAGCAGGTCCAGCGAGTTGAAGGGCGAGCCCTTGCCGACTCGGTGCCCGGCCACCGCGAAGTTGCCCAGCTGGCCGGGCAGCGCGGTGCCTTGGTAATGGCCTGGGCCGATCGCCAGGGTGTCCGCGTCGGTGCCCTGCAGCACGGTGAACACGAAGTCGGGTCCGAACGCCGGGACGTACAGCTTGGCGATGCCGGTGCCCGTGAGCGGCCGGTCCACCAGGCCCCGCCCGTTGCGCCAGGCCTCATCCAGCTTGGCGGTGGCCTCGTGCTGCTTCCGCGCGGAGGACAAGTCGGTGACGTAGGTCTCGTAGAACACGAACAGCATGACCACCAGGCCCGCTGTCAGGATCAGCTCACCCAGCCCGCGGATCGCGCCGCGCACCGGGCTGGCCCGCCAGCGCGGCGGTGACCAGCCTGGTGGTGGCCAGCCCCGTACCGGGGTCCGCACATGACTCACGTGACCTCCTTCACCCGACCTCACCTGACCCCAACCGACAGCGGCATCGTCTCTCGCCCGGACGCTCGCCGGGACGCCAGCACCGAGACCGTAGTGGGTGCCGTAACGTGTCCGCGGGGCGCCCTAGCGGCGCTCGCCCAGACCGCGCATCACGCCGGCCCGCACGTCCCACGAGGAATGACCATGCCGAAGTCCAAGGTCCGGAAAAAGTCGGCTTACACCCCGCCGAGCACTCAGCCCGGCGCGGTGAAGGTCCGTGTCGCGGGCCCCTCGCACCCGTTCTACGTCGCCGTCATGCTCGGGACGATGTTGCTGGGCCTGTTGTGGCTGGTGGTCAACTACCTGGCCATCGACAAGATTCCCTTGCTGAGCGCCCTGGGCAACTGGAACTTCCTGATCGGCTTCGCCTTGATGATCATCGGACTGCTGATGACCATGGGCTGGCGCTGACCCATAGGTCGAACTACACGCCTGTCATTCATCCCCACTGTGCACAACTCCTGTGGACAACTTTTCAGGAGGGCTCTGGAGAGTCTTTAGGGGTGAGTTTTTGGGGGCATGTAGAGCATTGCGGCGGTGACGGCGGTTCCGGTGGCTAGGCCACCGAGGTGGCCGAGGATGGAGATGTTCGGCACCGCGAAGCTGATGATGACGTTCAGCAGGATGAGCGTCAAGGCTGGGCGCGGGGACAGCCGCAGCCGCAGCAGTACGACGGCCAGGCCTCCCATCAGCCCGAACACCGCGCCCGATGCGCCGGCTGTGGCGCTCGCCGGGTTCGCGAACGCCAGTACCACCAGTGAGCCGCCCAGCAGCGAAGCCAGGTACACCACCAGGAAGCGGACCTTCCCCAGCGCCGGTTCCAGTTCCCGGCCGAGCACTCCCAACGCGATCATGTTGAAGGCGATGTGCAGCGGCCCGATGTGCAGGAACCCCGAGGTGAGCAGCTGCCACCACGCGCCCTGGGCGACCGTCTCGGGCTGCAGCGCCCACTGCGCGAACAGCGGCGCGGCGGTGTTGTTGGACAGGCTGCCCGCCTGCGCCACGGTCACCACGAAGACCGCGACATTGATCGCGATGAGAGCCGGGAACACCACCGAAAGACCAGCTGGCCGGGCCCAGGGGAGGGCGCCGGAGCGCGGTTGCGCCGCTGGGCGTCCCTTTCCGGGCCCCCCGGCGACGCAGTCCACGCACTGGTAGCCCACCGGCGCCTCGCGCAGGCAGGCGGGGCAGGCGGGCCGGCCGCAGCGGGTGCACCGCACCCCGGTCTCCCGACCAGGGTGGCGGGCACACACCGGAGCGCTCATCGCGCTCACACCCCGGACGGCTCGACCGTCACCCGTTCGATCACGATGTTCTTCTCCGGGCGGTCGCTGCGGGTCGAGACGGCCGCGATCGTGTCCACCACGATGCGGGACTTGTCGTCGGCCACCTCGCCGAAGATGGTGTGCTTGCGATTCAGGTGGGTGGCGGCACCGACCGTGATGAAGAACTGCGAGCCGTTGGTGTTCGGGCCCGCGTTGGCCATCGCCAGCAGGTAAGGCCGGTTGAACTGTAGGTCGGGATGCGGCTCGTCGCCGAAGCGGTAGCCGGGCCCACCACGCCCGGTGCCGGTCGGGTCACCGCCCTGGATCATGAATCCCTTGATCACCCGATGGAACAGGGAGCCGTCATAGAACGGCCCGGAGGGCTCCCCCTTGGCGTTGGGTTGCGTATAGCTCTTGCTGCCCTCGGCGAGGCCCACGAAGTTCGCCACGGTCTTCGGGGCGTGGGTCGGGAAGAGGGTGATGCGGATGTCGCCCTCGCTGGTGTGCAGGATAACCCGCGTCTGGTCTGTCGTGTGCTCAGTCACCACGCCCATCTTGCCAGCACGCGGGTTCGGCCGGGCTCGTAGGCCCAGGCCGCACAGACTCAGCGCCTCACAGATTCAGGGCGGCGATCACCTGGCTGGCGATCCGCCGGGCGCTGATCGTCTGGTGCTGATTGGTCGTGACTACCACCGCGGTTCCCGCCCGGGAGACCGCGAACACCGCTCCGTCGGCGCTCGGCGCTGAGCCGCCCGACCATCCACCGGGAAGCTGAGCCAGATCGGAGGTGCCCACCGGGGCGGCGGCGTCCACGGTTGCGTGCGCCACCTGTGGTGTGGCCACCACGACCCAGCTTCGCAGCTGCACGTCACCGCCAGTCGTGAGGAAGAAACACGCCGGGTACGGCTGTTGCGGGCCCGGCGTGGAGACCCGCACCGCGCGCACCCGCTCCCCGTTGGCGGCCTGCACCGCCGCCGCCGACAGATAGGAGCACGGCCCGTCCGCCGTCGGCTGCGGCGCTGGGGGTGCCCCAGCGGGGGGACGGGGGGGCGGGGGGGCGATCGCGACTGGGGCCGCGGGCTGATGGCCACAGGCCGCTGTCAAGAGGATGAGCGCAACGCCGACGACGGCGGCGTTGGCTAGGCGGGCGCTGGTGCGGCTGAGTGGCCTGCGGCGGCGCTCTGGTGACATGTCGTGGCGGATTAAACCACGCGGCGATGGCGTGCTCACTTCGGGTGGCTGTTCTCGTTGGCTACCGTCGACGTCACGCTCCGTGTGCTGGAACTACTACTTAGAGTAATGACCACTCCCGCTTGCAATCCTCTTAAGGGTGACTAGCGACCACTTAACTGGGTATTGATTCCACGCTCGGTGCGGTGTAATGCCATGTTCGTCGCGAAGGCAGCCTCCGTTCGGGGAATAGTCGGGGCAGCGGTCGTATCTGTGTTGACACCCACGTCGTTGAGCCGGTACCTGGATGCCCGGGGATCGGCCACCGCCGGTGGAGTCGGAGCGTCTTTTACCAGGTACGAGGGATCCACGGCCGCCAAGAGGGTAAGGCCGTACCACCCTCTCGCGGAGAGATCTCGAACGAGGAGGAACACCGGAACATGACGTCACGCACACCCAGGAGGCACCGCCGCCTGGCCCTTATGGCAGCCGGTACGGCAGCCGCGATGGTTTTGCTGCCGGGTGCCGCCTCGGCCCAGGTGGTCCATTCCGCCCCGCAGCTCACCGCTATTCCTGGCGGCCCGGCGGTGCCCCCCACCAATCCGGTGGTACCAGGCTCCGGCGGCTCCGCTGTGCCAGTCCTACCCGCAGCGCCGGCTGGTCCGGTCATCAACGACCGCCGAGACGGCGGTGACGATCGAGGCGGCCTGCTTGATGGCCTTCTCAATCTCGGCGGTGATCGCGACCGTGACCGGGGGCACCACGACGGTGACCGGGACCACGACGGTGATGGGCACCACGACGACGGTGACGTGCAGCACTACAACTCACCGGACAGTGACCAGATCAGGGACCCCAGGCCACCGGATCATGCCTCCGGTGCCGTCGCGGACGTCAACCTGCTGAGGTCGCACCTGCTCGACATCACCCGGTACGACGGCACCATTGAGGACAATGGCGACGCGCACTCCGACTCCACAGTGCTCGGCCTGGGCGGCAGCCGGATCATCGGCTCCAGCGCGTCCTCGGACGGCAGGGACGGCGAGGGTCGCCGCGAGCACGAGCACGAGCGGGGCCTGTGCCCGTTGGGCAACCTGCTGTGCCTCGGTCTGCTTTACCACGACGCGATCGCCACTCACGACCACGACTCGTCGCTCGCCGCGGCCCGGGGTGGTCTGGCGGCGCTGTGCTTGGGCGGTCGTGATCGTGATCGCGATCGGGACGGCCGCGATCGGGACGGCACCGCGTCTTACGAGTGCAATGGCATTCTGTCCTTGGGCCTCGCTGAGGGCCTGGGTTATGCCGAGCGGGACAATGTACACGGCCACACCAAGGCGGAGTCCGCCAACGAGTTGCTGAACCTCTGTCTCGGTCGTCGGGAGAAGCTGACCACTCCTTGTGAGGGTCTTGGCCTGCGGGCCGTGCACTCCGACACCAAGTCCAACTCGGACAGGCCGGACACCGAGCGGCACTCGTTCCTGCTGGGCATCGACAGCAACGGCAGGTCTTCCTACCTGCTGGATGACCCGACCGCGATTGCCCTGCCGAGAGATTGCGGTGACTCGGCACTGCTCTGCCTGTTGCTGAACCAGGGCAAGTCGGTCATCTTCCACAACCCGAAGGGCGCTGGCAGCGCACAGGAGGCACTGCGCCTCGATGTGCTCAACCGCACCCTGCTGGTGGTGCTCGGCCAGGCTGAGACCCTCGCTCATGAGACCAATGAAGGTCACGAGGGTGGCAAGCCTGAGGAGCACGGTGGCGAGGGTCAGGGCAACCAGGGCGAAGAGCATGGCAGCGGTGAGAGCAACGGTAATGGTCCGCAACTGGCCCAGACCGGTGCCGACATCGCCCCGCTGCTCGCCGGTGGCTTCCTGCTCACCGGGTTGGGCGCGCTGACCGTCGCGGCTACCCGCCGCCGGGTTGGCAAGCACAGCATCTGAGTCAGTTCAGCTTGACCAGGTACACACCTCAGCTGGGGCCGGCGATCCATTCGCCGGCCCCCGCTGCCATATCCGCCCGCTATCCCCTATGATCGGCGCCCTCATGAATACCTTGATCCCTCAGCTGATCTCTCGGTTGCGAAGCCGGCCGGTCCTCTCGCTCATCGGTGTCGTGGCGTTGCTCTTGGCGGCTGTGTTCGCGGTAATCGCCTGGGTGAGCACCGCAAGCGTCAGCGGCGCGGTCGACACTCAACAGGTGGCCAACGCCGCGGGTCGGTACCGTTTTTCGGCCCCCGCCGGGTGGTCGACCACGCAGGACGGGCGTACCACCACGGTGATGAGCCCGGATCAGAAAACTGTGATCACCCTTGGTGTCGGTCGGGCTGGATCGCTGCCGGTGGCCGGTGCGCTGTTCTTCCAGCAAGTCGCCGGCAACTACCACAACGTCGAGGTGATCCCGCCGGAAGCCAAGCAGGTGGGTGCGCGCCCGGCTCTGATCTACGGCGGGGTCGGGGACAACGCCCAGAACACTCGGATCCGTTTCCTGGCGATCACGCTGCAGAACAGCCCGCTCAACTACGGCATCGCGGTGTTCACCGAAGCCGACTCAGACCCGGCAGTCGTGCTTCCCTCGGTGGACCGGTTGGTATCGAGCTTCCAGATCACCTGACCTGGTCAGCCTGGTGAGTCGGGACCGCGCCCTCGCGATGGTTCCCGGTTAGTCGGTTCCCGGTTAGTCGAGCGGTGAACCACCGAGAAGCTGAACTCACCCCACATCTGATCTGAATCAGCCGAAATCACCCGCCAGACCACGGTGTAGGTGCCTTGCAGCGCCGAACTCGGCTGGTTCATGCCTGACAGGCGGACCCCCACGGTCGCGGAACCCGCGAGATGCTCGGGGTGGCCGTCGTCCACCTCGGCCCCATTCGGCCCGAAGACCTGGACGCCATCGGCCGTCACCACCACCGGTTCATCGAAGGTGAGTGTTACCCCGGTGGGGATGGTGGCGACCACCGCCCCCTGGCCGGGATCGGTGGAGATCAGTCCGGCGCTGGCGGAGGCCTGGTCGCTGCCAGCGAGCAGCCCGAGGACCGCGCAGCTCAGCGTCCCCGCGCTGATCCGCAGCGCCGCTCGGCCTGACATCGCGCGCATCACCTCGACCTCGTCACATGGCTGGCCGGCCCCCCGGCGCGTGAGCCCCCTCAGACGATAGTCGTCCCCCATCTCCAGTTGGTTACCAAAGCCCGTCCCAGACACCCGGCACTCCCCACCCCGCAAGGTCTCATGGATGCTTGTGCACCTTCCAACCTGCCTGTAGGTGGTCTCATGGATGCTTGTGCACCTTTTGGCCGGTCGCGGGGAGCACGGGTCACGCGCTGAGGATGAGGGTGCCGATCTGGTGCCGTAGGTGGGCGACTTCGCTGATGTTCTGGTGGGCGGTGGCGTGCTGGTTGAGTTCTCGCAGGTCGTCGAGGGCTCGGCGGGAGCGGATGGTGCCGACGGCGTCCAGGGCCTGGGTGCCGAGGGCCGTGGCGTGGCGCGGGTCGCCGGTGGCCATGGTCAGGCTGGCCAGTTTGGTCAGGGTGATCGCTCGGGCGCGCACCTGGCCGGGGAAGTACCCAGAGATCGCCGTGGTGAGCCGGTCAGTGGCCGCACCGGGGTCGCGGCCGAGTATCGCCAGGTCGAGCAGTGCTTGCCCGGTGTTCCCGGCGTGCATGGCGGGGTGGTAGAAGGCCATGAACGGCGGGTCGTTGGCCGGGGTGGAGTGCGCGAAGTGTTCATCGGCGGTGCCG
>JBOHFJ010000130.1:0-12260 GCA_050699655.1 Pseudonocardiaceae bacterium | reverse complement strand
CGGCCATCCGGCTGAGCGTGATGCGGGTACCGATCGCCTCGCGCTGGAGTCGGTAGAGAGTGTCGCCGTAGCCCCCTTCGACGTCAGCGAGTCGGGCTTCGAGGGCGCGGATGCGCTGCTCCAGGGATCTCAGGGAGCTGGTCATCGGTCAGACCTGTTCTAGAAAGGCGTTGATAACGGCTGCGTTCGTGACGGTCATGACGTCCTCCTGACAGGGGTGTGTGGGTGAGTGTGTGGGTGAGTGTGCCGGGGCGGTGCGGGGCGTCCGGCGTGGGCCGCCCTTAACTGGAGGTTGACCAGGGTGGGACGGGAAGTAGCATCTCTGGTGAGCCGTTAGTTGATCTATCCCAGCTACCGGATCTACCGGGCGCGCCCCGCGCGCCGTACCAGCGGACCGCCGGGCGCGGGTGATCACTGCCGCAACGTTGCTCACGGTGCCCACCTCGAAGCCCGCTAACCAGGTGAGGGATGCCCGCTCGGAGTCCGACACCGGGACAGCACCCAGCGCGTCGAATAGTAGCGCCAGCCGGTCACGCTGCCAGGCGGGGATGGGATCGTTGCTCATGGGCCGAAACCTCCGGGTCCGTTCAAGGCCCTGGCGCTGGTGTGCCTGCACCGCGCACAGTGCCCACGACTGGGACCGCCTGCTGCCGGGGCCGGGTAGGCGGTGCGCGGGTTAGATGATCTCCGCTGGGGCACAGTGGGGGCACGGGACGTCGCCAAACAGTGCGAGAGGTTGGCAAGCGATGAGATGGAAACGCTCAGCTCAGCGGCGGAATCCACCCGTTGATGTGCACCCGGTCGGCCCGGGTCAGGAATCGGTGTGGGACTACCCGCGCCCGCCCCGAGCCGAGCGGGTGTCCCGCCGCGCTCGGATCGTGCACGGCGGGACACTCGTGCTCGACACCGACGACGTGGTGCGCGTGCTGGAGACGTCCCACCCGCCGACCTACTACCTGCCGCGCTCGGAATTCCGGGTGCCGCTGCTGCCCGCACCGGGGCAGTCGATGTGCGAATGGAAGGGCGAGGCGTGCTACGTCGACTTGGAGGTGCCCGGCGTCGCGCCGCTGCGCGCGGTCGGGTGGTGGTACCCCCAGCCCGACCTGCGTTACCCGCAGCTCACCGGCCGGGTCGCTGTTTACGCGGGCCGGTTCGATGAGGTGACCCTGGACGGGGAGCCGGTGACACCGCAGCCGGGCGAGCGCTACGGCGGCTGGATCACCACCGACATCGTCGGCCCCTTCAAAGGCGCCCCCGGCACCCAGGGTTGGTGAGCAGTCAGCCTGTCTGGTGGAGGAGTCACCGTGATCGCCTGGCTGCGCGGGTTGTTCTCTGAGCGGACGGTAAGATAAGCCATGGCGTTTCCGCTGACGAAATCAGCAATGGAAGCCCTCGGTAAGCGACTGGTGAAGTTCTCGCCGCCTGCTTCCGACGACATCAAAAGCTTGCAGGGGTTACTGTTCGCCTATGATGAGGCTCTAGCTATCGCAGTTGACTTGGTACGTGACAACCTGGGACACGAGCCAACTTCCCGCATCAAGACAACCGGCACGATTCTCGACAAGTTGCGCCGTCATGGCGGGTCAAGTTTGAAGGGCATGCAGGATCTCGCGGGTATGCGCATCGTCAAAGATTGTGACCGTACAGAGCAAGACGGGCTCGCCGAAGGCCTTGTGTGCCTATTCGCAAAATATGGGAATACTCGCCCCAGGTTGGTCGATCGACGCACGAACCCTAGCTACGGGTACCGCGCCCTGCACATCATCGTCTACATCAGCGGCGCTCCTGTGGAGATTCAGCTCCGCACACAGCTCCAGCACGAGTGGGCCGATCTCTTTGAGAAGCTCGCGGACCGAGTTGGGCGAGGCATCAGATATGGCGAACCCCCAGAACATTGGCGAGACCAAGCCGTCTCGCTAAATATTAAATTCGTCGGGGAGAATTCTTCGGAATGGGGGATCGAAGACTCTTCAAAGGAGATGCTCCGCGAGAAATTATATCGGTCATCTTATCGGCATCGTGAGGCGATCGTTGATCTTGCGCACGCTCTCTCTAACGTAATCGACGCATACGAAACCGCAGCATCGGGGCTCTCTCCCGACGAACTGGCCGAGCTGAATATAGCCTTCGCTACCATTCGGTCTGAGATTCAGGACCTGGGGACAGTGCCACTCCCAGAAAATTCCTGAGCACGGTACACTCTTGGTGTGGCTCACTTCCTGCTCGTCTATGACCGCTCTGCGGGGAAGCTCCTCCACGAGGAGCGGTACCAGAGTCGGGTGGACGCGCTACGTGCTCGCTTCGTTGTTGAGGCTGAACACAGCAAGAGGGGAACGAACAACATCGAAGTTGTCGTCCTGAGCGCTGGGTCACGGGAAGGCCTGCTGCGCACGCACGCGCGGTACTTCCGTTCGCTCACAGAACTCGCCTCGCGTACCGGCTGAGGTCAGACCCGAATCCGCGAGGCGGCCACCCTCGACGCCGTGTACAACGCCAATCCCGACGTTTCCACCACGCCCCACCCGATCCGGGCTGGGCCTTCAGCGTCGGTGATGCCGGATTGGTCATGCGATGGCGGTGATGTCCCCGTCGTCGAAGTAGATCGCCTGGTGTAGCCGTCCGCCGAGCGCGGCGGCGTACCGGGCGAGGACGTCGTGTCCGGAGATCTTGCCCTGTTCGATCTGGGAGACGCGGCCCTTGGTGACGCCCATCTTGTCGGCCACCTGCTGCTGGGTCATGCTGCGGGCCCGTCGGACCTCGGCGAGGCGGTGGCCGAGCACCTCGGCGAGCAGCTCGCGCTTGCCGGCCTCGACGGCGGCTTCGCCGCCTGCTCGCTCGACGTGCTCGGCGCGGATGTCGTTCCAGTTCACGAAGCTGTTCATTGCTGTCCCTCCTCCTGCGTGCGTTCTTTGATATAGCGCTCGTATCGTTGCTCGGCGAGGGGTATCGCGTGGCGGTACCAGGTGTTCCATTGGCCGGCCTTGTCGCCGACGACGAGCAGGATGCTCGACCGCCACGGGTCGAAGGCGAACAGGATCCGCACGGTGCCCGGCCTCAGTTCCTTGAGGTTGGCGATCGAGGAGCCGTGGATCGTGTCGACCAGTGGACGGCCGAGGCCGGGCCCGGTATCGGCGAGCGTGTCGGAAGAAAAAACGGGGCTCTGCCGATTGAGCTACGGCCCTGAGGCCGCCGGGACTCGAACCCGGATCTCCCGTTTCTGTGGAACCTCTGGTTGCGAACCAGCAGGGCTGCACCCGGCTCCTGGTCGACAGTCTAGCCGCATCTCCGCAGTGCGCACTACTGACACCGCCGTGACGTTCCGTGGGCCTGGGGAGAACCCATGGTCTCGCGTTACGTCGCGGTGCAGTTCCCGCCGTTGCAGCTGCACCCGGCGCAACCACCGCTCGGCGCTGGCATGGCGGCGGCTACCCGGTGGCCCAGCAGCCCGCCGGCGAGCAGCAGCCCGACCGTTCCGGCACCGGTCACCGTGACGATCACCATGAGTGCCGGGCCAGCGGTCCCGAGGGCCAGCGCGCCGCCAGCGGCGCAGACCCCGCCGGCCGCGAGCACCGGCGGCGCGGCCACCCGGTTGGCCGCGCGAAAGGCGGTCTCGGAGCGCAGAGTGGCGGGGGTGCGAATGCCGGCGAACCGGTTGCGCGGCAACCATCGCCGCCAGCCCAGCAGACCGACGGTGAGCAGCCCGGCGCCAGCGACCAGCAGCACCACCCCGAGCAGCTTGGACACGGACACGTCGGCCAGGGTACCTGCGGCCGGCAGTGCCATCGGGCAGCCCGCTGACGGGGAGCCACGCATGGCTTCACGAATTGATGAGGCCGCACACGAGGTCGACCAGCGCATGATGATCGGTGTACTCGACGGACCAGGACTCAGCACGGGCCGCCAGGTGCAACAGCGTCTGCATAGCATCGCCGATCGAGGCGCCGGCTTCACGATGGTGCGGCAGCAACTCCCGAAGCGCATCCGATCGCGATCGCCGGGAGACCCGTGACACGGACGCTCCCGGCTTGAGGAACAGTATCCTGTTGATCGGCACGGCCTCCCGGGCGATCCGGGTGCAGACCTCCGTGATCCGTGTCTGGACCTTGCGGCCGCCCCGCCACACTCCTACGGAGTGCGGGAACGGCTCCACCAGCGTAGTGCGGCAGTGGATCAGAGCAGTCTCGTCGCAGAGCACGTGAGCGCCGAGCCGCTCTGCCACCCACAGCGCCGTTGTCGATTTGCCAGACCCACGGTCACCCGCGATGAGTACACCTTCGCCCGCAGCGGTGCGAACCATTGCCGCGTGCAGCGCCACGAAACGGTCCTTGAATGGCCAGGACGCCAGTGGAGGGATTGGCGGAAGCGTCCACGTCCATGGCTCGCGCGCGGTTCGCAGCGTCTGGACGTAGACGCCATCAAGAGGAACTCCAGCAGAATCGTCCGGTCGTGACCGGAACAGGTATTTGCCGGGCTCCTCCCAGTCGCACCAGATGACCGCCTCAGGGCTGGATAACGGGCCAGGGACGGTCGACGCCGAGTAGAACGCCGTTATGCCCGCCGCGCATGCTGCGTGCGTACATCTCACGTCAATCCGCACGCCGAGCAGTGACAGCGACACAACCGACGTCGTATCGCTGTCAGCACCGGGCGGCTCCGCATCCAGCCGCTGCACCACCAGATCCGCCAGAACCGCGCGCAACGACCCGACCTCGGCACGGGCCGAACGTATCGCAGCGGCGGCACCGGGCAGCAGCCGTGTGATGCGTTCGTCGACCCGCGCCAAATACTCTGATCGCTCATCGAAGAGGAACACATCGTCGTCTAGCCGGGAATACCGCCACCCATGTTCGACACACGACAGCGAAAGCTGCTTGTCCTCCATATCCACGGGCGTTCCCGGCTTCCTATTGGACTACGAAATTCACGATCTTTCCTGGCACGACCACTACCCGGACGATCTCCTTGCCCTCGACCAGCTTGGCCACCGCGTCCAGGGCCAATCCGGCATCGGTCACCTCAGCCTGGCTCGCCTGCCGGTCGACGGTGATCTCGCCACGTGGTTTCCCGTTGACCGTGACTGGCAGGACGATATGGTTTTGGACCAGAGCGTCGGGGTCCGCAGTCGGGAACGGAGCGTCGTCGATCGCCTCGTCGTACCCCAACTTCTCCCACAGCTCCGAGGCCAAATGGGGGGCTAGCGGGAACACCATCAGGACAAGCGCCTCGGCAACGTGGCGCGGGCTTGCGCCGTGCTGCTGAATATACCGGTTCAGCGCATTATTGAGTTCGGTGATCCGCGCGACCGCGACGTTGAACCGTAGCTCGGTATATAGTCGATCGACCGCATCAATCGTCCGGTGCAGAATCTCGAAAAGCGGCTCGGTTCGAGGCACGTCGCCAGCTAAGACCCTCAATTCTCCGGTCTGTTCGTCGACAATATTTCGCCACAGGCGCTGCAGTAGTCGGAATACGCCTACGATGTCGTCCGGCTGCCATGGCCGGTCCACGTCGAGTGGGCCCATCGCCATCTCGTACATGCGCAACGTGTCCGCGCCGTACGAGTCATAGATGTCGTCCGGGGCCACCCCGTTCTTCAGGCTCTTGCCCATTTTACCGTGTAACCGGCTAACCGGCTCCCCCTGGTAGAAAAATCCGTCGTCTGTCGCCGTGACCTCAGCAGCCGGGACGTAGCGTCCGTTCGCATTGGTGAATGCATCCGCGAGGATATAGCCCTGGTTGTACAGGCGCTGGAACGGCTCATGTGTCGATACGTGGCCCAGGTCGAATAAGATCTTGTGCCAGAAACGGGCGTACAGCAGGTGCAGCACGGCATGCTCGACGCCACCGATATACAGGTCGACTCCACCGATCCGCTCGGCACCGTCGCCCATCCAGTACCGCTCGATCTCCGGGTCCACGAACTGCTCGTCGTTCGTGGGATCCAAGTAGCGCAGGTAGTACCAACACGAGCCTGCCCACTGCGGCATGGTGTTGGTCTCTCGCCGATACGCCCTGGTGCCGTCCCCGAGGTCCAACTCGACGTGCTCGAAGCCCGTCGCCCGCGACAGCGGCGGCTTCGGTTCGTCACCCTCAGTCGGTTGCGGGCGGAAGTCGGTCATCGGTGGCAACTCGACGGGCAACATCGACTCAGGCAACCCGATCGGGAGGCCCATTTCGTCGTAGACGATCGGGAACGGCTCGCCCCAATACCGCTGCCTCGAAAAGAGCCAGTCACGCAGCCGGTACGACGTGCGGCGTACGCCGCGAACAGCCGATTCCAGCCAGCGCACGATCTCTTCGGTCGCGTCGGCGGTCGGCAATCCGGTGAGCGAAACGTCGACGCCCGTTGAGTTGATCGCCGTACCGGCCCCCTCGAACGCCTCCCCCCAGCTCACCGGATCATCGGTGGTCGCGCTCATGCGCTCGGCCAGCCATGCGTCTTCTGGAGCCACCACAGCGCGCATCGGCAGGTCCAGCGCGCTCGCCAACTCATAGTCCCGCTGGTCGTGGGCGGGTACCGCCATCACCGCGCCGCTGCCGTAGCTGGCGAGGACATAATCGGCGATGAAGATCGGTACCTGCTCCCCGGAGACCGGGTTTGCCGCGTAACTGCCAGTGAAGACGGCCGTCTTGGTGGTTTGCGTCTGGCGCTGCCGGTCGCTCAGTGACGAGGCACCCTGGACGTACGCATCGACGGCCTCCCGTGGCGAGTCTGCTGAGCCGCTGGAGGGTGACGGGTTGCGCCAGGCAGTGGGGGTACCGACCGGCCATTCACCTGCGGTCAGCTCGTCCACCAGCGGGTGCTCGGGCGCCAGCACGATGAAGGTAACGCCGAACAATGTGTCCGGCCGAGTTGTGTACACCTCAACACGGCGCTCTGAGCCGTCTGGGGTTCGTGCGGTGAAGTAAACATCGGCGCCCTCGCTGCGGCCGATCCAGTTGCGCTGCATCAGCTTCAGTGAATCCGGCCAGTCAAGTGGGTCTAGATCCGCCAGCAGCCGGTCGGCGAACGCCGTGATCCGCAGCATCCATTGCCGCATTCGACGTCGGTACACTGGATAGTTTCCGGGGTCAGAACGCCCGTTCGCGGTGACTTCTTCGTTCGCCAGGACCGTGCCAAGGCCCGGACACCAGTTGACCGGCGCCTCCTCCAAATACGCCAGCCGGTAGGAGTCGATGACCCGGCGTCGGGCGATCTTGTCCAGATCGCGCCAGCGCAGGCCGTTTGGGTTCGCGGGCGAAATAGGTTCCCGAATACCGGCCTCGAACTCCCCGATCAGATCCGTAATCGGGCGGGCGCGGCCGGTCGCTGGGTCGCACCAGGAGTTGAAAATCTGAAGGAAGATCCACTGGGTCCAGCGGTAATACGCCGGGTCCGCAGTGGAGATCTCACGGCGAGGA
This sequence comes from Pseudonocardiaceae bacterium, assembly GCA_050699655.1. Lineage (GTDB taxonomy): Bacteria > Actinomycetota > Actinomycetes > Mycobacteriales > Pseudonocardiaceae. The sequence goes on along the minus strand of JBOHFJ010000130.1, from coordinate 4,859 downwards.
TCGTGCGCGAGGCCGAGGCGCTTGAGTTGGCGGCGCATGTTGTCGATGTTTTGTGTTGTCGTGGTGGCCGGGTGCTGACCGGTCTCGATGGCGTACTGCTCCGTCTGCAGGCCGAATGCGTCGAATCCAAAGGGGTGCAGGACATCATACCCCCTCATGCGCAGGAAGCGCGCGTAGACATCGGAACCAATGTAACCAAGTGGGTGCCCGACGTGCAGACCGGCCCCAGATGCGTACGGGAACATGTCGAGTACGTAAAATTTGCGACCACGCGGCTCCCGCAATTCGCCGGATAGCTTGCCGACCGGATTGGCCGCGTCAAATGTTCCGCCCTCGGCCCAGGCCCTTTGCCACTTCAGCTCAATGTTACGCGCCAGGGCCGCCGAGTAGCGGTGCTGGTTGGTGTTGGCGATGTCGTCAGAAGTCATGTCTCGCAGTCTCCGCAGGGACGTTCTCAATTTTGTGTAGTGCTTGCCAGTGCTCCCGGCTGGGATCGTCCGGGTCCGTGGCGGTGAACGGCATGGTCCACCCGCCAGCGGTCTGTGGAACACGGCAAGTTCGCTGGTACGACGCGAAGGCGGGTGCTGTGTCTCTCGGATCGCCAGATGGGCGCTGATGCGGTCTCTCTTCCACGCTACGACTCTAGTCCGTACGACGTCGCGTCAGTCCGTGCGGTGTGGCGCCACTGTCGGAGTTCACAGCGGATTTGTTGTAACGCGGGACCCCCAGTCCGAATACGTAGGTCAGGCGACGATCTGCGTCAGCCAAGCCGAGCAGCGAGCAGGTCTCGCTGTCGTGCACTGCGGGGGTGAGGAACACCCCGATCCCCAGCTCCGCCCCCGCCAGGCATATCCGCTGGCCGAGCCGGCCGAGGTCAACGAGGTCCATCACGTACCGCGCGGGCTGGCCGAGATCGGTTCGACTGGAGATCCACAACGCGAACGCACCTGTGGACGCGGCGGTCTGGCCAGCGGATGCCCTCGCCACAGCCACTCGCTCCGGTGCGTCGCCGATCCGCTTGAGCCGCCCACTCCGCCAGCGGTAAAGACCGGCTGCGAGGCCGCTGACCCGCCAAATTGCCAGCGATACCTCGACGCCGACGGGAAGCCCGTCGAGGAAAACACCGCGCAACAGGGTCTCGACGGAATCGGTGGCCAGCGCCGCGTCATCAAAGGCTCGGGTTGTGCGCCGGTGACGGATCACCGCGAGGTCGTCGACGTAGGCGCCGTCCTGCGGAACGAGGGAGGCCACCGGCGCAATCAGTCCGTGGCTGCGGGACTCCAGATACGCCAACAGCGCCAGATACCACTCGTGGCGGACCCATAGCCGGCTTCCCGCGTAAAGTGGCTTAGCATCACGCACCGCGAGCAGCGCACCGGCATCGCGAAGCCGCTGGATGCTCTTCTCGGTGGCTCCGGCCGCAGCTGCGACGACCCCCTGCACCGAGGTGTCGCGATCACCGCGGGTCGACGGCAGGCAGTGGTTCAGTACCAGGAAATCGGTCAGGTCGAGGGGGACGTTCCGAGGCACCGGCCAGAGCACGTCGGCCGCTAGCCGCGGGCCGAACCGCAGGGTGAGCGCCGGGTTGGTCAAGACTGCACCGTGGGCTGATACGGAAGGGACCGCGAGCGGGCGTGCCGAGTTCACGACGCCCGCTGCGACCGATCGAATCAGGGCCACCTCGGGTTCGTCTAGCCAGTTCTCACCGAGGGCGGCGCCGGTCGCGGACGCCACTTCCGCCGCGATACCCAGCCGGGCCAGCAGGAACGTCACCATCTCCACGATGTGCCCGGCATCAATGAGTAGCGGGCGCAATGCACGCAGGTCGCGATACCGCCACATGGTGCGCTCCACTCGGGACCGCACCACGATGCCGAACCCGCCGTCCGGCACGCCCGCCGCGTACGCTTCCTGCATATCGGACGGCTCCGCTATGAGCGCGTGCGTAGCGACGTCGTAGCTGTAAGCACCTACCGGCACCTGCCCCAGCGGCTGGCGGAGCATAACGACGAGTTCGGTCGGATGCCGCGCGCCGCCGGAGGGCACCGTCCGGCGGATGCAGGTGACGTGCCGGGTCCGGATCTCGCCTACTGGCGAAAGCACCATCATGAGTAGCCAGCCGAGCGATGACAGGGTCAGCTCTTGGTCCTGCTCCCTGTTGGCGGGCGGGAGCGCGTAGCGGCGGCCGGCACGCGGCGCAATTGCTGGCGGCGCTGGCCACAGCTTGGCGTAGTAGTCGAGCAACTGCGACTCGTCCTCAATGGCGGACGGTGAGCCGTAGTCGAAAAACGGATAATCCACGTTCGCCGTGTGGAAGGTGGCAAGAAACGACGGGGAACGACCGACTGTGCTAGCGGATTCCGGTACGGCGGCCGACCGCGCGGTAAGCAGACGTGAGTCGACCAGGCTGTCCAGATTTCCCGGCGTCAGGGGTTTATGACGCTGGAGAAGCTGGGTCCGCGAGGCGCCGCCCGCCGCGTCCGCCAGAACCGCGACTGCATCCGGGACGACGTCCTTGCCCAGTGCCGAGAATGCCCGTCGCGTCCGCGGCTCGAACAGCACCCACCTAGCTGGGCCGACGTAGCCGGGGGAATATAATCGACTCTGGACGCCTAAGATTTCCGAGTTTGGCCACAGCTCCTCGCTCGAAATTCCTGTGGTCACCATGCGGCCCGCCGATGGCCGCATCTAGTCGTCATATTCCTTCCTCCTCCTTGTAAACTCTTCGGGGTCATCAAAGAGCAAGGAGAGGTTGATCCGGTAGGTGTGCGCCCCCTCCTCGCGGAAGCTCACGGTGTCGCTCTCATGGAACGTCGACGCGTCAAAAAGCACTGCACGGTTGCATCCATATTCGATCTTCTCGCTTGCGCCTTTCGTGTGCTCTTTGTAGTATTGCTCCGCCCGCTCCACCGTGTTGAATTCGTGGATCAACATGGTGGGATCACGCTTCACATCGAAGAGAACCAGCCCGCCGGCCTGCGGCAACAGATTGAACTCGTCTGGGGTCATCCACACGTTCACAGCCACCGCGCCATCGTCCGCATGCACCTTCAGGCCGACGTTTCGCTGGTGCATAAACGACCAGCATCGGACGAATTCGAGGCCGTCCAGAATTTTCGGCAACTGCTTCTTCAGCTCGACCGCGACTGACTGGATCTCCGGGATCTTCGGATCGCGAACGTAGAGCTCGTTGGCCTGCCAGTTCTTATATTGCCAGCCCCAGCCGGAGAGCAAATTTTCTCTAATTTCAGTAAATTTCTCCGGTGTGAAGAAGTCGTCGAGTACGGAATAGTTGTATGGATCGGACTGGACGTACTCACACTCGACCCGTGTCCAGTCTCGTTCGGTCAAGAAGGTTACCTGGTGTGGTGTCTCAGCGGTCATCTCCTGAGTGCCTCCTCGGCCTCTCGGAACGAGACCGGATCCCTAGTATGTGCTCGTCTGCAACAACGCGCGACGAAGGGCTGGCAACTCCTCGATCAGTTCGGCACCCCGGGGCACGATGAAGCTGATCGAGTCAGCGGCATTGAGGGATGCAGTTGGCTGGGTCACCGTGAAGCGCTGGAGGTCCTCGAACGTCAGGAAAAATGAGGACCGTGAGCGCGAATATCGGATGAGGACGGAAGGCTCGGCCCCGGGTGTCCGGAGAAACGACGGCACCTCGTCGATTACTTCGCCGTCGGGAATGACGAACGACACGGTAGCGTCGTTCAGTCGGGCCCAAGTCTCGGGTGTTGTGCGGAACTTGGCTAGCTCGTCGGTCTTGACGAAGTAAGCCCTGCTCCGAGCTGGGTCCTGAATGAGGACGTTGGGAAGCGTATCAAAGACACGTCGATGCTCATTCAGTTTTTCGTAGGTCGCGTCTGACGTGGTCATTGCCCCTCATTTCGCGCACAGATGGAGAATCGCGTAACAGTCTGACGGCTTTATGTAACTTACATTGAGCCTTTCTAATTTTAACATGAGTGCCTATCGCGCGCAAGACCTCGCTTGGTCAACGAACAGCGATGCTTGAGGAGCTGATCTTTTAATCCCCGCTGCAACCTGTGCCAGCGTGAGGTGTTCACCACCCGCCCGGACAACCTGTTCGGTGTGACCTATGTCGTGCTGGCACCCGAGCATCCGCTGGTCTGTGAAGTCGCCGCCGAACAGTGGTCGGCCGGGGTGGATGGTCGCTGGACCGGTGGGGCGGTCACCCTGGCGGAGGCTACCGCGGCATACCGCCGGGCAGCCGCGCGGCGCTCGGAGCTGGAACGCCAGGAGAGCCGAGACAAGACGGGGGTCTTCACCGGGGCCGACGCCACCAACCCGGCCACCAACCAGCGGATTCCGGTGCTCATCGCCGACTACGTGCTGATGGGCTGCGGCACCGGCGCGATCATGGCGGTGCCTGGGCAGGACCAGCGCGACTGGGACTTCGGAGCACCTTGCGGGCGCTGCACCGGGCCATCGCCGGGTTCCGTGACGACTACGCCGCACTGCGGCTGAACACCGCGATCGCCAAGCTGATCGAGCTGAACAACCACGTCACCAAGGTGTACGGCGGGGGCCAGGGCACCCCGCGAGCGGTGGCCGAGCCGCTGGTGCTGCCGCTGGCCCGGGTGATGGTGCCGACCTCGGCGGGTCCGGATGAGGTGCGCGCCGCCGCGCTGGCGCAGGTGCGCAGCGCCGCTCTGATCAACGGCAAAGAGCCCCGCAAGGTCATCGTGGTGCCCGGCCGGCTGGTCAACGTCGTGCTCTGAGCCGGCGCGGCGTAATCAGTAAGGGTGTCGGTGCAGTCTGTTACCTTGGTGCCCCCAGGTCAGGACTCAGGTGAGGCCCCAGATGAGATGGTGTGCATGACGTGACCCCGAGTCCCC
>JBOHFJ010000129.1:0-12360 GCA_050699655.1 Pseudonocardiaceae bacterium | reverse complement strand
CTTCTACTCGCCCTCGGCAGTCAAGATCCACGGGACACCAGCCCAGGGGACACGAGCTAGTGGTGAAGCTGCTTGGAGAGCTCCTGGTCTGTGTTCCGGAACGCCTCGGCCGCCTTCTGCAGGTAGGTGTTCATGTCCTCTAGTCCGTGGACCATCTTGCGGGCGCCCGTGTCGAACTCCTGGTAGGAGTCTCGGAACTGATGGCTGGACGCATCGGTGACGTATCCACCCTCGACCAGCTGCTGGACCTGGTTCTTGAGCTGGTCCAGGCGGCTCTCGATGTCGTCCTTGCCCGCCTGGAGCCGCTTGCCGGCGTCCTGCATCTCATCGTAGGTGACATTGACGTTCGCCATGCTGGTGCTCTCCTCACTGTGTGTCATGGATTCACGGTGGGTCACGGAACGATCGGCGACGACGAGTGCGCCCGCAGTGCATCATCCGATTGTCCCTACCATGTCTGACCGGCTTGCCTGAACGGCGTGGCTCCGGCTTCGAGATGATATGAACCCCACCCTCGCGTCGAGCGAGGCGGGGGGTATGGTCGCCGACGGTAATGGGCGGAGGCTATCGTCGCTGTATCTATGCGGCTTGGCGGAGTGGCTGGGGGAGTCGTTGGGCGACCATCTCAAGGTCGACGTGGCACTGATCCGGGCAACCGCCGGAGGGCTTGGGCAAATCAAGGAAGCCCTCAAGCAGCATGCTGATGCCAGCAAGCTCGGCACCGAGGTGCTGGGCTCAGATGAGCTGTCCCAGGCGATGGATGAGTTCGTGCACAACTGGACGATCCACCGGGGCAAGCTCGTCTCGGCGGTCGAAGCCCACCAGAAGATGGCCACCGCGAGCGCCGACGCCTATGAGCACACCGACGCCGAGCTCGCCAAGGCGCTGACCCAGCACTCCTCCCCTGCCGGGTCAAGGGTCGCCTCGTGAGCCGTCGGCCCACCGACTGGTCGCCGCTTGCCGGCTCCGATCCGGTTCATGGTGACCCCGAACAGGTCGAGCGTGCCGCCAAGTCCCTGACCGACGTGGCCGAGGAAATCACCCGTCAGGCCGCCAACCTCCGCAAGCTCTCCACCGCCGAGGGCTGGGACGCCGACGCCGGACGCACCTTTGCCGACTCCGCCCGCGACCTGGCCGGGCAGCTCGACAAGGCCCGCGGTCGCTACGCCACCGCCGGTGGCGCGCTGACGCGCTACGCCCCCGAGCTGCGGCATGCCCAGTCCTTGGCTGATGGCGCCCTGGCTGAGGCCAAGCAGGCCCAGAGCACCATCAACGCCAACCGACCGCCGGCTCAGCCACCGGCCGGCCCACCGACCCCGGACGAAGCGACCGCGCAGCGGCGCCGCCAGTACGACCATGACGAGGGCATCAGCGCCCTGCAAGCCGCTCAGCGCAAGCTCACCGAGGCGACCGACCACCGCGACGAGCACGCCAGACGGGCCGCGCGGGCGATCAGCGAGAGCATCGACAATGACGGGCTCAAGGACTCCTGGTGGGACAAGTTCAAGAACTGGGTCCACGAGCACGCCGACATCCTCAAAGCAATCGCCAAGATCGCCGAGATGGTCGCCACCGTCCTGAGCACCATCGCGCTACTCATCTCCTGGATCCCGGTCCTGGACTTCCTGTCCCCGGTCCTGCTCGGCCTGGCGGCACTGGCCTCAGGGGTGGCCCTGGTCTGCAACCTCATGCTTGCCATGGCCGGCGAGGGCTCCTGGCTCAATGTCGCGGCGGACCTGTTCGCCGTGGTCACCTTCGGCTACGGGGCCAAAGCCGGCCTGGCGCTCCGTGCCGGGGAGGCCGCGGAAGGCGAGACGACCGGGGTTGCGGAAACTGTCGGACGGGACATCCGCGGTACCAACCCGGGACGGGCGGAGTCGAGGTCGCTCGAGGACACACCGTGCAAAAGCGATCCCGTCGATGTCGCGACCGGCAGGGTGGTGCTCACCCAGACCGATGTCGAGTTGGCCGGGATACTTCCGCTGGTGCTCTCCCGGGCGCACATCTCCTCTTACCGGGTGGGCCGCTGGTTCGGCCCGTCCTGGGCATCCACCCTGGACCAGCGCCTCGAAATCGAGGACACCGGCGTCTACTACGCCGCCGAGGACGGCATGCTGCTGGTTTACCCCGTACCTACCGAGGGGCACATCCCTGCCGATGGCCTCTCGGTGCTGCCCGAGGAAGGGCCGCGTTGGCCACTAAGCCGCACCGACGACGGCGGCTACACCATCACCGACCCGCAGCGCGGGCACACCCTGCACTTCGCGCTGGACGGTGCTGTGCGCGGCAAGGCGCTGCCACTGAGTGCGGTCACCGACCGGGTCGGGCACCGCATCGACTTCGACTACGCCGGTGACGGCACACTGACCGAGATCCGCCACTCCGGCGGCTACCGCATCGGCGTGGACACCGCCGGGGGGCGGATCAGTGCCCTGCGCCTGCGAGGGGCCGACGCCGATGTGGTGCTCGTCCGTTATGGCTACGACGGCAGCGGCCGGCTCACGGAGGTGACCAACTCCTCCGGCACTCCGCTGCGGTTCGACTACGACGCCGACGGGCGGCTCACCGGCTGGCGGGACCGCAACGACGTCGCCTACCGTTACACCTACGACGAGGCCGGCCGTTGCGTGCGTACCACGGGCTCGGATGGGTTCATGAGCGGCACCTTCGCCTACGACCCGGACGCCCGGGTCACGGTGTTCACCGACTCGCTCGGCCACGCGGCCACGTGTCACCTCAACGAGCTGGGGCAACTCGTGCGGGAGGTTGACCCGCTGGGCCAGTCGACGGTCTCGGTGTGGGACCGCTACGACCGGTTGCTGTCCCGCACCGACCCGCTCGGGCGGGCCACCCGCTACACCTACGACGGAGCTGGCAATCTCGTCGCGCTCACCCGTCCGGACGGCAGCCGGGTGCACGTTGAGTACAACGAGCTGGCGCTGCCTGTCACGGTCACCGAGCCGGACGGGGCGACTTGGCGGCGCTCCTACGACGAGCGAGGCAACCTCACCACGGTCACCGACCCGTTGGAGGCAACGACCAGCTACACCTACGACGAGTGGGGCCATCTCAGCGCGGTCACCGACGCCCTGGGCTACATACGCCGAGCACAGATCGACGCCGCCGGGCTGCCTACCGCTGTGACCGACCCGCTCGGCGCCACCACCCACTACGCCCGCGACGGCTTCGGCCGGGTGAGCGCCATCACCGACCCGGTGGGTGGGGTGACCCGGTTCGGCTGGACCATCGAGGGCAAGCCGGCCTGGCGCACCCTGCCCGACGGCGCGACCGAGCGCTGGAGCTACGACGGCGAGGGCAACCTCGTCGAACACCTCGACGCCCTCGGTCAGCTCACCCGCACCGAGTTCACCCACTTCGACCTGCCCGCCGCGCGAATCGGTCCGGACGGGGCGCGGCTGGAGTTCGGCTACGACACCGAGCTGCGCCTGGTGAGCGTCACCAACCCGCAGGGCCTGGCCTGGCGTTATGACTACGACCCGGCCGGCAACCTCGTCCGGGAAACCGACTTCAACCGTCGCGAGCTGAGCTACGCCCACGACGCCGCCGGGCAGCTCACCAAGCGCACCAACGGCGCCGGGCAGAGCACCCACTTCGTCCGGGACCCGCTCGGCAACGTGGTCGAGCAACGGTCAGAGGGCGTCGTCGCCACGTTCGGTTACGACGCCCTCGGTCGGCTGATGCGCGCGACCAACGCCGACGCCGAGGTCACCTTTGACCGTGACGCGCTGGGACGGGTGCTCACCGAGACCTGCAACGGCCGCGCCGTCACCTTCTCCTACGACCCTCTCGGCCGCCGCACGCACCGCCGTACCCCCTCGGGGGCGCAGAGCGGATGGGAGTACGGCGCGGGCGCAGCGCCAGTCGCCCTGCACACCGCCGGACGCACGCTGCGCTTCGGCTACGACGCCGCAGGCCGGGAGGTCGAGCGGCACCTCGGCGCCGGCGCCATGCTCGCCCAGTCCTGGGACACCAACCACCGGCTGACCACCCAGACCCTCACCGCTGGCGGACCAACCTCCGCGCGGGAAGCGCGGCTGGTGCAGCGTCGGTCGTACCGCTACCGGCCGGACGGGTACGTCACCACCATCGAGGACCACCTCTCCGGGCTGCGCCGCTTCGACCTCGACCCGGCCGGGCGGGTCACCGCGGTGGACGGTGCCGGGTGGACCGAGCGCTACGCCTACGACCCGGCCGGCAACATCACCGCCGCCGCTTGGCCAACACCACAAACTGACACCCCAGACGCCGACGCTAGGGGCGAGCGCGAGTACTCCGGCACCCTGATCCGCCGCGCCGGCACCATCCGCTACCAGCACGACGCCCAAGGCCGGGTCACCCTTCGCCAGCAGAAACGCCTGTCGGCCAAGCCCCGCACGTGGCACTACAGCTGGAACGCCGACGACCGCCTGACCGGCGTCACCACCCCCGACGGAGCCCACTGGCGCTACCGCTACGACCCACTCGGGCGCCGCATCAGCAAGCAACGCCTAGGATCCGAGGGGGTGAGCGTCGCCGAGCAGGTCGACTTCACCTGGGACGGCACGACCCTCGCCGAGCAGACCCACACCACCGGCCCGGACGGCCCCGCCCGCACCACCTCCTGGGACTGGGAACCCGACACCTTCCGCCCGCTCACCCAGACCGAACGCGCCCCGCTGCGCGACGCCCCGCAGGAATGGGTCGACGAGCAATTTTACGCTATCGTCACCGACCTGGTCGGCACCCCCACCGAAATGCTCAACCCCGACGGCACCCTCGTCTGGCATCCTCGTACCACGTTGTGGGGAACCGCCGCCGCCCCGATCTCGGACGGCGTCTCCTGCCCACTCCGCTTCCCCGGCCAATACCACGACCCCGAAACCGGCCTCAACTACAACTACCACCGTTATTATGACCCGGCTGGTGGCCGATACGGGAGCAGCGACCCCCTCGGCCTCAACGGCGGGCACAACCCCCACACCTACGTCCCCAATCCCACCAACTGGCTCGACCCGCTCGGGCTCACACCGTGCCTGGATCAATTGGCCGCCAACGCCAACAAGACGCACGAGGGAGACCTGACAGCGGCTGGTCGTGCCTTACAAAAGAAACTGGGCCGTCCAGGAGAGGCTCCGAAGTGGTCAGACCATGTGCCGGCGAAGGGTAGCCCGGAGGGATACAGTGCCGCTGGAAGAGAATTTGTCGAGGAACTGCTGACTAACCCTAAGACTTCTGTTGGGACCGAAACGGGACGCAACCTGACCGGCAAGTGGGATACCCTGCTGTCATACAGGTTGCCGAGTGGAATCGGTGCTCGCTTCGAGCAAGGCGGAGACTTTGTGGGATTCGTGACATGACAAAAGTGATCTTCTCTGGCTGCGAGTTCGATGTCATCTCTGCGTCCAATGTCGGAGATGACTCCGAAACTATGGAATTTCGAAAACTGGACGGCAGTTCGGGCATCGCTATTGCTATCACCCAATTTGGGGAATATGGCTCTTCGGACGTTTCGATCATCGTATTCAATGAAATTAGCTTAGACATCGTAGAGCAGGCGATAAGCTATACTCGCCAGCGTTTTGGTATCCCTCTGAGAGAGAATATGTAGAGGCCGGCGTGGTTCCCTGTTCGAATCAATGGTTGGAGTCCTCATTTGTGGGAGATCTCAGGATCTTTGCGTACCTGCCTGTTGCCGCGTGACGGTCAGCTGGGGGCGGTGGTGAACGCCGAGAAGCGCGTGGTCGATCCTGCGGTGGTGTCCGTCAAGCCGGGCTTCACCCGGGAAGCGGGATCGTTCCGGCGACAAGCACCGCCGCGTGGGGTGCGGGACCCGGGGAGGTGAGCGACGCGATGAGAAATGCGTCCGTCAACGGGGTCAATGGTGTGGCCGGAAAGACGGGGCCGGTTGGGTGGTCGTTGCTGTTGCCGCCGGGGTGGTGGCACATCCCGCTGGACGAGCGCCGCGGGCAATCCGTCACGGCGCTGCTCGACCGGCAGCTGGCGTCGTTGCCGCGAGACCGGGTCACCACTCTGCGCCGGGAGCTGGACGGGGAGCTGACCCGGCAGGTCGAGCGGGCGGTCGTGAGCGGCGCGGTGGAGATGTACCTGAGCGTCGATCTGCTGCGTGGTCTGCCCGTGGCAGCGTCCTGCCTGGTCACGGTGGTGCCGACCGGTGCGGCGACGGCCCTGCCGGCCGCTGAGTTGGCGATGATGATGGGGGAACGGCCGGGTGACGAGGTGGGCGTGCTGGAGGTGGCGGGGGCGCCGGCCGCACGAGTGCGGCGGCGGGAACCGGTCACCGAGGCCGACGACCTGTCGACCGGGGAGCTCGCGGTCACCCGCCTGCAGGTGTACGTGCCGGTGCCGGACACGCCGGAGATGCTGCTGTTGTCCTTCAGCACTCCGATGGACCCGATCGCCGACGCGATGGTAGCGCTGTTCGACGCGATCGCCGGGTCACTGCGCTGGCGGCAGGCGTGATCGGCCCGCGGCTCGAACCTGACAGCCCTTGGGTGCAGGTCGACCTGGCGGCGCAGCCGCGGGAATGGGCGGCGGACACCGTCCGCCAGCGGTGGGCCGCGCAGAAGCTCGACCCCGACCCGCGCCGCGCCGAGGTGATCACGGGGAGCGTCGCCCGGATCGTCGGCGCTCTGGACACGGCGGCTCTCGACGAAGCACTGCTGCTCTACCCGGCCGCCGACGGGCCGGTGGTGGCCGTGGTGGGGCTGCGGAGCTTTGCCGTCCCGCCTGGATTCACCCTGGCCGCCCTGGGCGAGGAGCTGTGCGTGCCCGCGGAGATGCTGGAGTGTCCGCGCCAGCGCTCGGTCGTTGAGACGCTGACCGGGCCTGCGGTGCGGCTGGTCCAGCGCTACCGGGAGCCACTGTCTTCGAATGCGGCGGAGATCCGCGACCACATTGCCTACGGTTGGCTGTTCGCCCAGACCACAGTGGTCGTCGCATCCACGGCTTTTGTTGACCTGGTCGCCGCCGGCACCTGGATCACGACGGTCGACGAGCGGTTCGTGGGAAGGACACAAGTGTCAGGGGTGAACGGATGAGTGACGGCCAGGAGAACTCGCGTGGTCGCTGGTGGGAGATCCCCGGGGAGGGGCAGCCGACTGATGAGGGCCACCGCGAGCTGATGACGGACAGCCGGGGGCGCAGCCGGCCGGAACGGTCGCTGTCCGCCGGGGCGGACCTCGCGGAGGACCCGCAGCATCCCGCGCGGGCTTTCCTGTGGCCGACCGCCTCGGTCGTCGTGGCCGCCGGGCTCATCCTGTCGGTCGTCTACGGTGTGTCGAGGAGCAAGCCCGCATCACCGGCGAACGCCACCGCCGCGGCACCGGCCACTCGGAGTGCCGCGCCGCAGGACGACATGGGAGTAAAGCAGGACGCGGGAGTCAAATCAGTCGTTCCCCCGGTACGACAGGGCAGCCCACCGGCCGATGGCGGCGGTGTGCTGGCGCCGATCGGCCCCCAGTCCGTTATCCCGAAGGGTCCAGTGGCCGTAGGCGGCCCAGCTGGTGCCCCGGCAGCCCCAATTGGTGCCCCGCCACCACCGGCGACTGTCCCGCCGAACGTCAGTCCGGGTGCGGCAGCCGGGGATGCGAGCGACCCCCCGGCTGGGACGGCGACCTCGACCCCCGCCGCAGCCCCCCAGGATCCGCCGGTCAAATTGGACGGCCCCGCTCCCGACGCGCCCGGACTTCAACAGAAGGGCAAGCCCGAGGCCGGTACGGGCGGCTGTGAGCCTTACAACTCCAAGACTTACGTCTGCAACATCGCCCGCGAGGCACCGATCTACGCGGCCGGAACCAGGAAGCGAAAAGGCCCCGTGCCCGCCGGTCAATACCATTTCCAATGCCAGTCAGCCGGGTCGAGGTACTCGGTCGGGGACCGCACCGACCGCTGGTGGGCGTCGGTGAAGTTTTTCGGATTCTGGTTTTGGGTCCCGGTTGCGTTCCTGAGCGACGCTCCCGACAACGGGCCCGAGCCGGGATTGCCGGTGTGTGACAACAGCGCGCAGGCTTCCACCGACGACGCGCGGAGCGCCACGACGGCGCCCCATGCGCCCTCCTCTGACAGCACGCCGACAACGACTATGCAGCGCGTCGGCTAACCCGACCGTGCCGGCTGTGTCCGGACTTGGATACCGTGAACGGCCGTTGAGGCGAACGGAGCGTAGATGGGCACCTTGCGGGTCGATACCGCCTTGCTACGTGTGGCCGGGAGCCAGCTGCGGGTCGTGGCGACTGAGTTCCAGCAGGCCAACGCGAACAGTGACGACGCGGCCGACGCGATCGGGCACCGCGGTCTCGCCGATGCGGTCCGCTCCTTCGCCCACAACTGGGACAATCGGCGAGCGAAGATGGTCGAGAAGATCGGAACGCTCGCCAAGTCGGCGACCGGGGTGGGCGAGGCGTTCGACGAGCTGGACCAGCAGTTCGCCGCAGCGCTACGGGGCCAGAAGTGAGCCACCGCCCCGTCGACTGGTCCCCGCTGGTGGGCAGTGATCCGGTGCCGGGTGAGCCTGACCAGGTCGAGGAGCTGGGCAGGCACTACCAGCGGGTCGCCTCGGCGATCAGTGACGCCGCGACGAAGCTGCGCCAGATCGCCGAGCGCCAGGACATGCAAAGCGAGGCGGTTGACACGTTCCGCGGCACGGCCCGCGAGGTCGCTGACGACATCAGCCGGGCGCACGAGCGCTACGACGGTGTCGGCCGAGCGCTGATTAGCTACGCACCGGAGTTGCGCGATGCGCAGTCCGAGTCAGCCGCCGCGTTGGCCCAAGCCAAAGAGGCCGAGAAAGCCCAGGCCACCGCAAACCAGCTCGCCCAGGCCGCTCAGTCTCGGATCAACGCCGCCGCCGAAGGTGCGGACACCACCGCCGAGCAGGGTGCGCACCGCCGCGCGCTCACGGCCGCCGACACCGCCGGGGACGACCTCGCGGCGGCCCGACGCCGGCTGAATCGAGCGACGGACGCCCGTGACACGGCCGCGCAACGCGCGATGCGCCTGGTGGAGAACGTGAAGGACTCCGGGGACCTCAATGACAGTTGGTGGGACCGCTGGGGAGCCAAGATCGTCAAAGCGATCGTGAAGATCGCGGACGTGGTCGCCGTGGTCGCTGGAGTGCTGGCGCTGCTCGTGGGCTGGATCCCGGTCATCGGGCAGGCGCTGGCTGGGATCCTCGTCACGATCGCGCTGGTCGCTTCGGTGGTGTCGTTGCTGGGCAACATCGCACTGGCCGCCACCGGTGACGGTGAGTGGTCGGATGTCGCGTGGTCGGCGCTCGGGGTGCTGTCCTTCGGTGTCGGACGAGCCGCTGTCGGCGCGTTGCGGGTGTCAGCACTCGGGGCGCGGGGCGCATCCCGCCTGACGGCGGGCCGACTGGCGGCGCGATCCGTGCTGGAGCGGGCCGCAGCCGGGCTGCCACGGTCGAGCAGCGCGATGTCGGCCATCAAATCGATGCTGGGCACGGCCAACCCGATCAGCCGCCGCGTGGCCCGTGCGGCCGCCCAGCGATCGCTGGAGCAGGGCTTCGTCCCGTCGGCCGGCAGCATCGGGCGAAGCTTGCGCGCCATGCCCGGCGAGTTCGCCGACAACGTCCGCACCTTGCGCAATGCGGACTGGGGCGACGCGCTGCGACAGGCTCACCAGGGTGGACTGCCAGGTCCCTTGCAGTTTCTCGGCGAGCACGGCGCGACCGCAGATCTCCAGAACATCAGCAAGATCCACAGTGCGGTCCGGGCCAGCGACGAGGTGGCGCCCCACCTGCGACAGCTCCAGACTCAGCTACACGTCGTCTACGGTACCGCTGGGTACAACATGTACGACATCGGACGCACTGCCGCAGGACTTGCGCCGCCGTCTTCCGCTGCCCAGGAGCTCCACCTACCCAACACGCAGCAGCCCGTCGGAGCTGGAGCCCGCCCATGAACGAACTGGCGCCTTTGGGCTCCTACGAGCTGTCCGCCCCCGACACCTGGGCGTCGATCCCGGTGATCGAGGGCGACCCGGACTGGGCACAGGACGCGGCCGCGCTGCTCAGTGACGGTGCGGCGGCTCAGGCGGCGCTGGCCGCCCGTCTGGAGCGCACCCATCCAGAACTGATCGCCGATCCGCACCTGCTGCTCGGGGTGTGGGTGCCCGACCGGTCGGTCTCCGACATCGCCGGTCTGATGACGGTGGACTGGGTGCCGCCCGACGAGGGCCAGCCGCTCACCCTGGCCTCCTACCGCGGTCTGATCGACCCCGACCGGCGCAGCGGGCACACCGTGTTCGGCCGCCACCTGGACGAGGTGGCGGTCCCGGCCGGGCCGGCCCTGCTGGTCCGCGAGGTGATTGCCCGGCGGGACTCCCGCTGGTTCCCGTGGCGCAAGGCGCTGCAGGAGAATGTCATCTACACCGTGTTTCCTCCCAGCTGCTCCGACGCGCTGGAGCTGACGTTCGTCACCTTCGCCCTCGAACGCGGCGATCAACTTGCCGCCGACGCCGCCGCAGTGCTCGACACCCTGCGCGTCACTCTGGAAGAGGCCCCCAGATGAAGCTTTATCGGCGGCTCGTGATCCCCCTCGTTGGGGCAGCGGCACGAGCGGCAGTGCCCGGCATCCCGTTGCTGATACTGATCGGACTTTTTGGTGTCGCAGCCTGGGTAGTGACGTCGAACATCCAGGGATCCAGAGTCGACTGGTCAGTAGCCCTCATCCTGTGGTCAGCACTGCTGTTTGTCTTCGCGATCGTGGGCTTGCTCGCCAGCTATTGGCTGCCTCGAATTGTGTCCATCCGCCGCGGCCTGGTCCGTTACGTGCCAGACATGGAGGACTGGACCGTGGCGATCGCCTCGAACTTCCCGTTAGCGGTGCTGATCACGCTATTCTTCCAGGTGAAAGGCCTGCCCGTCTGGCTGTACGCACTGGGCGCGGTATCGGTGGTGCTGGGGCAAGTTGCCTTCGTTGACCAGCAGCTGGTGACTCGACGACCGAAGAAGCGAAAGGGCGGTCGCCGTGGCTGAGCCGAGCGCCGCTCCGGTGGTGGATGTGCGGGTGGTGCTGCCCGACCACTGGTGGGCGATCCCGCTGCAACCGCCCGAGGCGCGGGCACGCTCGGTCGAGCGGCTGGTCGAGCGCCAGTTCGCCGGGGTCGACGACCAGCCGTTGCTGCGCGCCGACACCTGTCGGCAGCTGCTGGCTCAAGCAGAGACGGCTGCGGCCTCCGATGGGCGGCTGCTGGCGCTGAGCCTGCAGCGGGTCGCCGACGTCCCCGTCCCAGCCTCGCTGGTGGTGCACTGGATCGACGTTCCGGCGGACCCGGACAGCACACCCGGCGACGGTTCACTCCTGGTGTGCCTGCAGGCGGCGTTCGAGCCCGAGACCGGGGCGCCGGGCTTCACCCTCGACCTCGGCAAGATGGCCGCCGGCACGGTGCTGCGTCGGGTCCACGAGCTCCCCGCTGAGCTCCCCGGCGCTGAGCCCACACCCTCCTTAGTCGCGGACTACTGGCTCGAACGCCCCGACGGCGCGGGACTGGTACAGCTGGCGTTCGCCACACCGATGCTGCCCTTGCGTCAGCCACTGCTGGAGCTGTTCGACGCCGTCGCCGGAGCGCTGCGCTGGGTCGCCGCAGACGAACCTGCGGCGACCACGGCACTGCCGACGGTATAAGCTCCCAATCGTCAATTCTGGACTTGCGCGGGGGTGCGGTGCACTCACCTTGATCGCCGAAAGTGAGCTGTGGACGTGCACTACCACACCGCCACAGCTCAATTTTTGCGATCAAGCTCCGACACCGCCCACGGCAGGCGCGATCCGTCACGAAATACTGACCCGGCCCGGGCCGGTGCGCTCAACTCGGTGGCCTGGCTCACCCACTCCGGGCAGTACAACGCCAGATCCTCCGTTCTAGCGATCTGACACAGGTAGTGAACGCCCAGCTCACCGGCGGTGGCAGTGGATGCGGCTCGGCACCGGGTCGACGTGCGGAACGGGGGTCTCACTGGGGTCTCACTCGGCGGTGACGGTTTCCCAGGCCGCCCAGCGACGGTCCACGATGGACCGCACAAGGTGATCGGACGGAGGCGGGGGTGGCGACGACCATGAGTGGCGAGGGTGCGGCGGCAGGCGGCAACACCGCGTTGCGAGCGCTGCTGGCGGAGGCGGAGATGAGCAACGCTGGGCTGGCACGTGCGGTGGTCAGCGCCGCCGCGCGGGAGGGGAAGCATGTGGGCACCAGTGTCACCTCGGTGCGGCGGATGCTGGAGGGGTCCCAGCCGCGCTGGCCGGTGCCGCGCCTGATCGCCGCGGTGCTGGCTCGACGGTTGCACCAGGAGGTGACGGTCATCGACTGCGGGTTCGTCGACCG
>JBOHFJ010000128.1:0-12404 GCA_050699655.1 Pseudonocardiaceae bacterium | reverse complement strand
GTAGTGCCCAGCGCGGCGGCCGTCATCGGAACCCGCACGGTGCAGTGCAGGTCGGCATCGTCGCGGGTGAACGTCTCGTGCGGCACCTCCTGCACCTCGACGTAGAGATCACCGGCCGCGCCACCACCGGGGCCCACCTCGCCCTGGCCGGCCAGCCGCACCCGCATTCCGTCACCCACTCCGGCGGGCACCTTCGCGGTGACGTTGCGGCGGGCCCGGATGCGCCCGTCCCCGGCGCACTGGCGGCAGGGGTCCGGGATGACCTCGCCGAAACCGCGGCACACCGGGCACGGCCGCGAGGTCACCACCTGGCCGAGGAAGGTCCGCTGCACGTTCTGCACCTCGCCGGCACCGCCACAGGTGTCGCAGGCACTCGGCCGGGTGCCGGGCGCGCAACCGGAGCCGTTGCACTCGCCGCAGAGCACGGCAGTGTCCACGGTGAGCTCACGGGACGCCCCGGTGGCGCACTCCTCCAGGGTGAGCTGCAGCCGGATCAGCGCATCGGATCCGCTCTGCACCCGGCTGCGCGGCCCTCGCCGGCCGGGCCCGCCACCAGTACTGAAGAAGGCGTCCATGATGTCGCCGAAGCCGAACCCGCCATAGGGGTCACCCCCGGCGCCCCGCCCCGCACCGGGCTCCAGCGGATCCCCGCCGAGGTCGACGACCTGGCGTTTCTGCGGGTCGGTCAGCACCTCGTAGGCGGCGGTGACGTCCTGGAAACGCCGTTGCGCTTCGGCGTCGGGGTTGACGTCGGGGTGCAGTTCGCGCGCCAGCTTGCGGTAGGCGCGTTTGAGCTGCTCCGCGCTGGCGTCCCGGGGCACACCCAGGATTGCGTAGTAGTCCCTGGCCACGCTGGCGTCCTCCTGCCGCGACTCTCGCCGCGGTACTCGTCGTACCTGTTGGTGAGCTCAACCCCGCTCAACGGGTGGTCAGGATCTCCCCCACGTATCGTGCCACCGCGCGCACCGCGGCGATGGTGCCCGGGTAGTCCATCCTGGTCGGTCCCACCACGCCCATGCCTCCGAGCACCGTGCCGTTCGAGGCGTAGCCGATTGAGACCAACGAGGTACCGCGCATCTCTTCAGCTTCATTCTCCTCACCGATCCGCACCGTGATGGTGCCTGGGTCACAAGCCGCGGCCAGCAGCTTGAGCACCACCACCTGCTCCTCCAACGCCTCCAGCACCTGGCGCAGCGATCCAGGGAAGTCGGTGGCGTTTCGGGTGAGGTTGGCGGTGCCTCCGAGCAACATCCGCTCCTCGGGATGCTCCACCAACGTCTCGATCAGCACCGTCGAAGCACGGATCATCGCATCCCGGAGCTCCAGGGGAGCCTGCTCGGGCAGGTCGGCCACCACAGCGGAGGCCTCCGACAGCCGGCGTCCCGACAACGCCTGATTGAGCAGCGCTCGCAGCTGCGCCACCTGCTCCTCGGTGATGACGTCACCCAGGTCGAGCAGGCGCTGGTCCACCCGGCCCGCGTCGGTGATGAGAACCAGCATCAACCGGGCCGGAGTCACCGCAAGCACCTCGAGGTGACGCACCGTGGACCGGCTCAGGGTGGGATACTGGATCACCGCGACCTGCCGGGTGAGCTGAGCCAGCAACCGCACGCTGCGGCGCAGCACGTCGTCGAGGTCGACCGCGCCGCGCAGGAAGGTCTGCACCGCGCGCCGCTCGGCCGCGGACAGCGGTTTCACCTCGGACAACCGGTCAACGAACAGACGGTAACCCTTGTCGGTAGGCACCCGACCGGCGCTGGTGTGCGGCTGGACGATGTAGCCGTCCTCCTCCAGCGCCACCATGTCGTTGCGGATGGTCGCGCTGGACACCCCGAACTGGTGCCGGTCCACCAGCGAGCGGGACGCGACCGGCTCGTGGGTGGCCACGTAGTCCGTGACGATGGCGCGCAGCACCTCGAACCGGCGGTCGTCCGCGTTCACGTCACCTCCGTGATCCCTGGTGCTGGTCTCTGGGCCGCTAGCAGCCTGTGTCCCGAGTCTAGTGCGCCCGGGGCGCAGGTGTCGGGGCCCGCCGACGCACCCGATAAGCTGGTCATTCACCCCGAATGCCAGAGACGGAGATGAGCGCCAGCTGTGATCTTCAAGGAGGTCCGGGCGGGCCGCCCCTACCCCGAGCACGGGTTTTCCATGAAGGACTGGGCGCAGATCCCGCCCCAGCAGGTCCGTTTGGCGGACTTGATCACCACCGCTGCGGAGGTGGATCTGGATCGGCTGCTGTCCGAGGACCCCACGCCCTTCGGTGATCTGTTCCCGCACGCGGTGCGCTGGCACGGCGAGCTGTTTCTCGAGGACGGCCTGCACCGCGCCCTGCGCGCCGCCCTGCATCAACGAACCGAACTCCACGTCCGGGTGCTCAACCTAGACCTCCTCCGCAGCTGACCCCGCCTCGATCACTGTGTCGGTGTGCACTGGGCGTCCGCGCGCCGCCCCGTGCAGCAGGTGCCGGGCGAGGGCGAGCGCGGCGAGAACCGCCACCAGCCCGCACAGGCCGAGCCACCCGAAGCGGGTGTAGGCGCGTACCCCGAGCCACGATCCCAGGCTGCTGCCGAGGAAGGCGCAGGTCATGTAGGCGGTGTTGAGCCTGCTGCGGGCCTCGGGGCACAGGGCGAAGATCCGTGCCTGGTTGGCGACCTGGGCGGACTGCACCGCGACGTCGAGCAGCAGCAAGCCGGCCGCGAGGGCGACGAGGCCGATCGCGCCGCCCAGGCTTCCGGCCAGGAGCACCGCGGTGGCCACGATGGTCCCGAGGATGCAGCTCAGGTTGACGGGGTCGGGGCCGCGGCGGTCGATCCAGCGCCCGGCGATCGGCGTGCAGAACACGCTGCCCGCGTCGACCAGGGCGAGCAGTCCGACGACCTGCGGGCCGAGGCCGTAGATGGGTCCGTTGATCAGCAGGGCGAGGCTGGTCCACGCCGCGCTGAAGCCAGCGAACAGGCTCGCCTGATAGAAGCAGGAGCGGCGCAGCTCCGGTTCGGTGCGCAGCAGGCGCAGCGACTCCGCGAGCAGGGCCGGGTATCGCTGCCGTGAGGGCGGGCTCGTCGCGGGCATCGTGGCCGCCAGGACGGCGGCGAGGAGCAGCGTGGCCACCGCGGCCACGACGTAGGGAGCGCGCCACCCCAGCCATGCACCGACGGTTCCGCCGAAGGCGCGGGCCAGCAAGATGCCGCCGATCAGGGTGCCGATCAGGGTGCCGATCACGGCTCCGCGCCGATTCTCGGCCACCGAGCCGGCCGCCATCGGGATGATGATCTGCGGAGCCACCGTCGTCAGACCGATGACCGCACTCGCTCCTACCAGGATGGGCAGCGTGGGCGCGGCACTCGCGACGGCCAGGCCGAGGCTGGTCAGCGTGAGCAAGGTGACGATCAGTGGCCGGTGTCGCCGCCGGTCACCCAGCGGGACGAGCAGGAACACGCCGGCCGCGTAGCCGAGCTGCACCGCGGTCACCACCAGCGCGGCGCGATCCTGCGGCACGCGCAGCCCGGAGGCTATGAGCGGGCTGATCGCCTGCGGAAAGTAGACGTTGGCCACGCTCACACCACAGGTGAGCGACAAGAGCGCAATCATCCGCCGTCTCAGTTGGCCTCCGGGCTCAGGGAAAGACACCCGATGGGACTCACCCATGCTGATCTCCCATCTCCGGCGGAGGGTACAGAGCGGGGTAACGACGCGTCAGCGTAGACTGCCCGCCCTGATGGTCCCGTCAACGCGGCAGTCTCAACGCGACAGTGTCGATGGAGGTGCGCTTAAGCCACCATGTGTCGTATTTTTGGTTTCTTCGATGCTCGAGTGACTCCGCACGAATTCCGCACTGTGTCGTTGCTGCAACGGCACGGTGGCCCGGATGCTCAGACCAGCGTGCGCGGTGACGGCTGGATAATGGGAAAAAACAGCTGGGGAATCGGAAATAATCGCCTGGCCATCATCGACCTTGACGGCGGGAATCAGCCATATGTCGAGCTGGACGGCGAGCTCCTGGTTGTCTTCAACGGTGAGATCTACAATCATTCGGAGCTCCGTGCCCGGCTGGGGGCATTGGGGTACCGCTTCACTGATGGTTGCGACGGCTCGGTGATCCCAGCGCTCTATCTGGAGTACGGCACGTCGTTCTGCGAGCACCTCGACGGCATGTACGCGGTGGCCGTCATGGATCTGCGGGCTGAGCCCAGCCTGGTGCTGGCCACCGACGACAGCGGGATGAAATCCCTGTACTACTCCTGGGAACCCCGCCGTGGCCGGCTGTATTTCGCCTCCGAGATCCCCGCGCTGCTGTCATTCCCCGATGTGGGCTCACAGGCGTGGCTGCCTGGTCTCGACGCCTACCTCGCCACCAAGACACCCTTCGGCGAAGAAACCGCTTTCGAGAACATCCGGGTGCTGCCGCCGGCCGCCATGGCGACTCTCACGCGGACGGCCGGGTTCCGGGTGAGCCGCCGGGACACCTCGGCGCCGCCGCACCGCGAGATCGACTTCGCCAGCGCCGGTGCCGCGGTCCGGCAAGTGCTGGACGAACAAGTGCGGCGGCTGCTGCTTGCCGATGTGCCCATCTCAACCATCACCAGCGGCGGGTTGGACTCGAGCTTCGTCACCGCGCTGGCCGCCGAGGCCGTGCCCGGCTTGGCCACTTTCAACATCGCCTACACCGGGGACTGGCCGGCCGACGAACGCGGTTTCGCCGCCGAGGTCGCCGAGCGATCGCGGACCACACACCACCAGGTGCTGATCGACCCGGCGACGTTCCCCGAACTGCTTGTCAAGGTCGTCTGGCACCTCGGGCAGCCGAACGCCGACCCGATCACGCTCAGCACGTACGCGCTGTTCGAGCAGGTCCGCGCGGCGGGCTTCAAGGTCGCGCTCACCGGTGACGCGGCCGACGAGCTGTTCGGCGGCTACGCGCGAGTCAAAGCCGCCGTGGCCGCACCGGCGGGCACGGACTGGGTGGACGGGTACGTCGAGGCGCTGGCGGCGGTGCCCACCAGCCTGCGGGAGCGCCTGTACTCCGCGCAGTACCGCGACTACGTGGCGAGTCGGGGAAGCGCCGCCGACCAGATCACCGCGCAGCTGCGCGAGCCAAGCGAGTCAAGCAAGTGCCGGCTGGAGACGCTCAGCGACTTCGAGCTCGGCTCTCGGCTGCCCGCCTACCACTTGCGGCGGGTGGACCACCTGAGCATGGCGCACGGCGTGGAGGCTCGGCTGCCCTTCTGCCAGCCCAGCCTCATCCGGCTTGCCCGGTCGCTGCCGGCGGCGCACAAGGTGCTGGGCGGCCAGGGCAAGCGGGTGCTGTATGAGGCGGCCCGGCCCTACCTGCCCACCTCAGTGCTTGACCGGCCCAAGCAGCCGTTCACCCTGCCGATCACCGCGATGCTGCGGGAGGGGCAACCGCTGATGACCTTCGCGCGCGAGGTGCTCGCTCCGACTGAGCTGCGCCGTGCCGGACTGCTCGACCCACTGGCCGTGCAGAACCTGCTGGCCGAGCAGGCGAGCCGACCCGCTGACCAGGTGGCGCTCGCGGTCTGGTCACTGCTCGTCTACATGCTGTGGATCGAGGAGTTCGGCGTCGCGCGGCGACAGACGGGGATGGCGCGATGATCGGCGAGTTAGCCTATGCTGAGGGCAGTCCCTGCCCCACCCTGGTATTGGACAGTCGTCCCTTGCCGCAAGCGGAAGACGCGCTGCGGGAGCAGCTCACCGAGGCCCGCCGGTGGATGATCGCCTCGGGGGCGGAATCAGTCCTCAAGATCGCACTCATCGCGCCGTCCGTGCACCCGATGTTCGACCTGGACTACCGGTTCGTCCAGGCGCTGCCCGGAGACGGGGACGGTTTCGACTTCCGGGGAAGTTGCGGGCACTCGATCCTCAGTTCGATCATGGTGGCGAGCCGCCAAGGCTGGGTGCGCCGGCTCACGCCCGGGGCCCGGGTCCGCGTCAATGTCCTCAACAATGGCGACAACGTCGTGGCCGAGGTGGACGAGGTCAACCGCACCGCAAGCTGCTTCACGGTCCACTTCGTCTACCAGGAACCGAAGCGACTCGGCGACCTGCTGCTGCTCGGCGTCACCACGAACGAACTGGCCCTGGCCGACGCCCGAGTCCCCGTCTCGATGATCTCGATGGGCAACCCGTACGTCTTCGTCGCCGCCACCGACGTGGGCGCACGCACACAGGAGGAGCTGTTCGCCGAGGATCCCGGCCTGTTCACCCGGCTGACGACGCTGAAGGAGGCGGCCGCGGATCTGCTCGGCTGGCCGACGGACGGCGCCTTTCCCAAGATCGCGGCAGTCGGCCAGTACTTGCCGGGGCGGCTGGCGGTGCGGGCGATCTCAGTACCGCACTGGCACCCCACCCTCGCGCTCACCGGTACCACCTGCCTGGGGATCGCGGCCACCATCGAGGGCACCATCCCGTACCAGCTGGCCCAGCGGGCTGGCTGCCCGCCGGGTGCCGTGGCGGTGGACACCGCTGGCGGCGCGACAGGGGTGTCGGCCGTCACGAGTGGCACCTCGATCGGCGACACCGTGCGGTGGGTGAGTGTCGACCGCAAGTTCGTCCGCCACCTCGGTTCGCTCGACATCGCACCATTCCGTCACCTTGCTCTGAAGGAGGCCATCGCGTGCCTGCCGTTGTCGGCGAGCTGCGTTCCGATCAGCCACCCCTCGAAGAACTGCTGAGCACGCTGCGGCGGGTGGCGAACACCGCGGACGAGACCGGACTGCCCCTGCCCGAAGCGCTGGAGGCGGTCCGTGGGTGCGGCGTGCTCGGTCTCGTGATTCCGGTCCAATACGGCGGCATGGGCCGGGACACGGTGGCCGTCAACCGAGTCGTCACCGACGTCGCGCGAGTGGACGCCAGCACGGCGATCATCCTGTTCCAGCACTTCGCGGTCAGCGCCCGGATAACCGACTGGGGTAGCGATGAGCAAAAACGTGCGCTGCTGCCCCGCGCGGCCGCCGGTGAGTGGATCCTCGCCTCGGGGTGGAGTGAGACCGGTGCGGGCGCGGACAAGCGCCGGGTCGCCACCACCGCGCAGCGGCTGCCCGACGGTGGCTGGACGCTGAACGGGGCCAAGTCCTTCACCACCGGGGCAGGCATCGCCGATCTGTACCTGATCCTCGCCCAATCCAGTAAGGCTCAGTCCAGCGAGGACACCGGCGCGGCGAGCACGTATGGCGCCGACGGGCAAAGCTTTTTCCTGGTCGAAGCGAAAAAACCCGGCTTGATCCCAGAGCACGGCCTAGACCTGGTTGGCATGCGGGCCAGCGCCACCGGCTTCATCCAGTTGCGGTCCTGCCAGGTCGGCGCGGATGCGCTGCTCGGCCCAGAAGGAGAGGCCACCCGAATCATCGGCACGGTCCGCGAGTCGGGGGCCACCCTCGGCGCGGTCAGTGTCGGGATCGCGGAGGCGGCCTATGACATTCTCCTCGACCACGTCCTCAAGCGGGGGCTCACCAACCAGCAGGCCATCCGGCACCGAATCGTCAATCTCGCCACCCAAGTCGAGGCCGCCCGCGCCATCGTCGAGCGAAGCGGCCACCGGGACACCGCTGACCCTGGGATGACCACCCTGTACAGCAAGCTTTTCGCCTCGACCACCTGCGAAACCATCGTGGCGGAAGTGCACCGCATGCTCGGCAGCGCCGGGTTCGTCCGCACTCACCCCGTCAACCGGCTGGGCCGTGATGCTCGTGCGGTCGCGCTGATGGGCCCCACCAACGACGTATGCCGAGAGCTCGTGAGCGCGCAATGCATGACGAACCGGCCTGAGGTAACCGCCCCATGAACTCGTTGGTGGACTTGTTGGTGGTGAATGGCTGGCTGGTCACCCCGAGGGACGTCCAGCCGGGTGGGCTGGCCGTACGGGATGGCAAGATCGTCGAAATGCTCCGGCAAGGCGAGTACCGGCCCGCGAATCGGGTGATTGACGCCGCTGGGCGGTACATCCTGCCCGGGCTCGTGGACTCGCATGTGCACTTCCGGACGCCCGGGCTGACCTACAAGGAGGATTGGGCGCACGGCAGCCGCGCGGCGGCGATGGGCGGAATCACCACGGTGATTGACATGCCGAACACAATGCCGCCATTGTTCGACCCCGCCGATGCCGCCGCCAAAGCCGCCGAAATTGTTGGCACCTCGTTGGTGGACTTTCGTTTCCACCTTGGCGTGGACGAACAGCGGCCGGAGTTGTTGGCCGAGTTGACCCCGAGGCAGGCCGTCAGCGCCAAGGTGTTCATGGCGGGCCACCACACCGCACCGCACGTGATCCGCGCCCCGGATGCGCTGAATCGGGTTTTTGCCACCGCCGCGGCGGTCGGCGTACGGCTCGTCCTGCACGCCGAGGACGACGCGGTCTTCGCGCTGCTCGATGAATGGTCCGGCCCGCCCCGGCACTACCGCGACTACGAGGCGCTTCGGCCGCGCACCGGCGGGATCGTCGCGGTCGCCAAGGTGATCGAGTTGGTCCGCCGCCACGGGAGCGCGGCCCATGTCCTGCATGTGTCTTCGGCGGAGGAAGTGGACCTGCTCAGCGCCGCCGCGCACGCCGGGCTCCCAGTGACCTTCGAAGTGACCCCGCACCACCTGTCTTTCACCGCGGCGGACACTGGCCGACTCGGCGCCCGAATTCGACTGAGCCCGTCAATCAGACACGAAGCCGATCAACGGCGACTGTGGGCCGCTGTCCGCGACGGCGAGGTGACCACGATCGGAAGCGATCACGCGCCGCACACTCGGGCCGAGAAGTCACGCCCGGTGCCCGAGGCACCACCTGGGCTTCCCGGGGTGCAAGAGCTGCTGCCCGCGGTCTTCACCGGGCTGCGGCGGCACTTCCCGGAAGACCCGATGGATCGCCAGCTCAGCCGCCTCGCTGACCTCGTCGCGGCGGCGCCGGCTGACCTGTTCGGAATCGCCGGAAGCAAAGGCCGGCTGGTACCCGGGCTGGATGCGGACTTCATCCTGCTCAACCCGACCACCACCTGGATGGTGCGTGCCGAGGACGTGGCGGCCAAGTGTGGCTGGTCAGCGTATGAGGGATGGACCATGACCGGGCGCGTCGAGCTGACCGTACGCCGGGGTGAGGTCATCTGGGATCACAAAACCAGCACCTTCGGCACCCCCAGCGGCCAGTGGCTGGACGCTTCGGTGGTCCAACCCACCTTGCGCCGTTGATTTGATGTTTGTCAAAGTAGAAGAATGTCGAATCAGGAGCGGTTGCTCGCCGAGTTGGCCGACGCGCTGGGGTGCTGTTCGCCGCTGGCCCGGGAGCCGTTGTCGGCCGATCAGGCGGTCGAGTTGGCGCGGGTGTTCAAAGCGATGGGTGACCCGGTGCGGCTGCGGTTGCTGTCGTTGATCGCTTCCCATGAGGGTGGCCAGGCTTGTGTGTGCGAGCTGAGCGGGGTGTTCGAGCTGACCGGCCCGACGATCAGCCATCACCTCAAGGTGCTGCGCGAGGCCGGACTGATCTCCGGGCAGCGGCGCGGAACCTGGGTGTACTACCGCGTCGAGCCGCCCGCGCTGCGCCGGCTGTCCGCAATGCTGGTGCCCGACGAGGCCCCGGTGGCCGGGGCGTGAGCGCTGAGAAGGTGAGCGGCGAGAACCTGACTTCCAGCTCCGGCGCGGTGGGGGTCCTGACCAAGCTGTCGATCTTTGATCGGTTCCTGCCGGTGTGGATCCTGGCCGCGATGGCTCTCGGACTGGCTGGTGGGCGACTCATCCCGGGTGTGGGGGCGGTGCTGGAGGCGATCGCGGTGGGCGGTGTCTCGCTGCCGATCGCGCTCGGGCTGCTGGTCATGATGTATCCGGTGCTGGCCAAGGTCCGCTACGACCGCCTCGATGCGGTGACCGGTGACCGCACACTGCTCGTCTCCTCGCTGGTGCTGAACTGGCTGGTGGGCCCGGCGCTGATGTTCACGCTGGCCTGGCTGCTGCTGCCCGGCCTGCCCGCCTACCGCACCGGGCTGATCATCGTCGGGCTCGCCCGGTGCATCGCCATGGTCATCATCTGGAACGACCTGGCCGGTGGCGACCGCGAGGCCGCCGCCGTGCTGGTCGCGCTGAACTCGGTGTTCCAGGTGTTCGCGTTCGCCGGGCTCGGGTGGTTCTACCTCGATGTGCTGCCCGGCTGGCTGGGCCTGGCGCAGACCGACCTGGACGTCTCGGCGTGGCGGATCGCCCGCTCGGTGCTGATCTTCCTCGGTGTCCCGCTCATCGCCGGGTACCTCAGCCGCCGGCTCGGCGAACGAGCCAAGGGCCGCGACTGGTACCAGACCCGTTTCCTGCCCCGGGTCGGCCCGTTCGCGCTCTACGGGTTGCTGTTCACGGTCGTCGTGTTGTTCACGCTGCAGGGCCAGGTGATCACCAGCCGGCCGCTGGACGTCGCGCGGATCGCGCTGCCGCTGCTGGCCTACTTCGCGATCATGTGGTCCGGGTCCTACGCGCTGGGCCGCGCGATCGGGCTGAACTACCAGCGGACCACCACGCTGGCGTTCACCGCCGCGGGCAACAACTTCGAATTAGCCATCGCGGTGGCCATCGCGACCTTCGGCGTCACCTCCGGACAGGCCCTGGCCGGGGTCGTGGGCCCGCTCATCGAGGTCCCCGTCCTGGTCGCCATGGTCTATGTGTCCCTCGCCGCGCACCGGCGTTGGCCCTCCTCGCCCAAGCTCCGGGAGCCATCGTGAAGACCGTCCCCGAGGTGCTGTTCGTCTGCGTGCACAATGCCGGCCGGTCCCAAATGGCCGCCGCGCTGCTGCACCACCACGCCAAGGGCGCCGTCAACGTCCGCTCCGCCAGCTCCGCACCGGCTGAGCAGATCAATCCCGCGGTCCGCGAGGTCATGGCCGAGATCGGCCTTGACCTCTCCCACGAGTTCCCCAAACCGCTCACCGCCGACGTCGTCCGCGCCGCCGACGTCGTCATCACCATGGGCTGCGGGGACGCCTGCCCGATCTACCCCGGAAAGCGCCACCTCGACTGGGACCTCCCCGACCCCGCCGGCAAAACCCTCGAGGAGATCCGGCCGATCCGCGACGACATCGACCGCCGCGTCCGTGCCCTGCTCACCGAGCTGACCAGCACCCCCACCTGAGCGCCACCCCGACCGAACTACTCCGCTGCCGAATAGGGAAGGTGGTTGGGGGCTTGGGCCCCGCCCGCGCGCGTGGGGCCGTCCGCACTGGGCGAACGCATGATCCCACCACGTCAGCATCAGCTCGTTGACGGGGGAATCGCCGACCGGTCCGCCCCGATCAGCATCGGGTCGACTCCGGCCGATATGATCCCACGGCCGTTTCAAGATTGTCAATTCGGGGCTTGCGTCGGGATCCGGTTCACCCACCTTGATCGCCGGAAGTGAGCTCTGGCAGTGCGATAGCGCACGGTCACGGCTCACTTCCGGCGATCAAGCTCCGATGCCGCCCACAGCGGGCACGACCCGCCAAGACATACTGACCCGGCTTGCCCGCACCGGGCGACAGCGGTCCATCCCCGCACGAACCCCCGAATTAATGATCTTTAAACGGCTGTGGGCTTGACCTGGGCGGACGCTTTGCCGTATAGCGGCCAGCCGACAACCTGTGGCCAACGGACGGTGCCGGCGGCGGGGACCATCTCAGTAGTGGCGATCGATCGAGTAAGTACCGATAGGCCATTCACGTCAGTAGAGGTAGTTCTTTCGAGTTTTCTTCGGCGCTCTTGACCCGTTGCTATCACCTAGTGTTACCATTCCTGGGTCGGTAACCCTGAATGAGGGTCCGTGGCAGGGTACGAGAGGGCAGGGGGGCCTGGACGTGCTCAACACAATCGTGGTGGCGACTTCACTGACCGCCAACTCAACGCTGGCTGTGCCTGACGGAGCTGTGCCTTAGGGGCGCAACCTGGGGCTTGCGAGACAGCCCGGGGCCGCAGAGACACCCCACGGCATCGGCCGCCGTCGCGAAGTCGGCATGCCGCACCACCGAATCATCTCCCAGGGCTGCCACACGCCCGCACATCGACGACACGCACGCCACGAGCCCGATCGACACAGCATCAGGCGGCATCGCGTGCGACCACCGGCTAGCCCGGGTACAGGAGGACAGGGCCGAGGATGAGCAGGCTGCGGGATCGAGAGTTGATTGTGGGGATCACCCCATTCGAGGAGCCCAACGCTCCGCTCGTGGTGGCGCTCGCGCGAGCCGGCGCGATGGGTGTGCTGGACCTGGGCCGCGACGCCGGGCGGGCGCGGGCCGCGCTGGCGGAAGTCTGCCGGTGGTGGCCCGGTGAATTCGGGGTCCGGATGCCGGCGCGGTGCCCACTGTCGCCCGCTGACCTGCCGGGGCGGGTCGAGGTGGTCGTGCACGAGTCCGGGGCGCGGTGGAGCCACGCGCCGGGCGGCGCGCGCTCATCGAGGT
>JBOHFJ010000127.1:0-12589 GCA_050699655.1 Pseudonocardiaceae bacterium | reverse complement strand
GGTTCGCACCGCCGACTCCGCGTCCTTCATCGACTCGTACACACCGACCACCGCATCCGTCGATTCACTCATGCCCCGCACCGTCCCTTCTCGTCGCTTCCCTCGTGGATGTAGCTGCTTGGCCATGTCTTGGCCATGTCACGGGCATCACCTGCTCCCGCGGAGCAGACGTCGGATCAGCACGAACATCCCCAGCGCGACCGCGGCGGCGGGCACCGGCCGTTGGCGTACCGCCTGCATCAAGCCTTCGATACGCCCGGCCACCGGCGTTGGGAGCTTTGTCAGCGTCTGGTGGGTAAACTCCTTCGCCCGCAGCGTGGCCTCCTCGGCCTTGTCCTGCACTGCTTCGGTGCCCTCATGCAGGTGCTGCTTGACCTCGTCAATCTTGGCTTGCGCGGTTTCCTTGCTCTGGCGCGCCTTGTCCATGACGCGCGCGGGCAGGTCGCTCTCGGGCAGCAGCGCTTCGACACTGTCTGCGAGTTCACGTGACGCGGTACTCATGGGTGCATCCCTTCGTTGAGGGTCTCAATGTCGCAGCGCTCAGTTACCCCACCTCAACGCGCAGTAAACCCCGGTTCTTCATCTTTCGGTCGTGTCCATCAGACCGGGCGTCCCGAGGCACCGCTGCCCCAGCGGTCGCAGACCGGGTCGGTGATGTGGGCGTGACTCGCCGCGCCGACCGAACGCCGCTCACCTATATGATCATGGTGACTGGCGTTTGTGCTGGTGAGTGGCGGAGGATGCGCGATTTGAACGGGGCTGGTGCGGTGGCGCCGCTTCGGGTTGGTCTTGTGGGTGATCTCTGCCGGGAGGAACCGCCGTGACCAATACACCCAACGACACCCGACAATTCCCTCCCACCTGCGGCTTTATCGTGACGAATACATTATTGTGACGAACATGGATACCTCTTACTCACATTTTGTTGCCATGACGAAAACGGATGTCTCCCGCTCGCGTTTTCAAGTCGCCAACAAGCGTGCTAGATTCACGTATCGAGTAGCTGGGGACCGAGTATGAATCCTCGGTGAGCTCGCAGATATAACTTGTGTACCTCGATCGCGCTTGCCATGGTCCTTCTATCTTCTTGGAGTCTCCGATGAGTGATACTGCGGTGGTCGAATTCCTGAACAAGATCGCTGGCGACGAGTCGCTGCGATCCACAGCGAAGAGGGCGTTTCGAGACCGAGGCGCCGAGGGGATCGTGGAGCTTGGCGCGAAGCAAGGCAAAATATTTACATCACAGGAACTCGACGCTGTTATTTCTCCGAAACGCATAAAAACTGGGATGGCAGAAAGCGCTATATCCATCGGCTGGGGTTGACGGGCAGACGCCGCTACGGATACGTGGGATGACGATTGGCGAGCGGAGGTGAACACATTGGCTACATGCGGAGATCCGGTCACCGCGGCAGTCGGCTATCTGCTCCGGCATCAAGATCGCGTCAGCTGGTGGTCGGACTTCAACCTCGCGCCCGGCCCTAGCACCGAATGGGTAACGGCTTACGTCGCCAGCGCCCTGTGTTCCTCCGGTCAACCCGCCGCCTTGGAGGCGGCGGGTCTCGCCTGGCGAGCCTTGGCGGGCTGCGCCGCCGAGGGGGGCTGGGGCTACAACGGCTGGACCCCGCGCGATGCGGACAGCACGGCGTGGGCGGTATGGCTCGCTATCACGCTGGGCCAGCGATCTTCGGTGCCGGCGGTGGCCGCCGATCTGTTCTTAGCGTGTCACCAGACACCGGATGGCGGCCTGGCGACCTATCGCTGTGAAGCCGCCTTGCGCTCGTTCACCGGCAGTTCGCCGACCGCGGACCTCTCCGGGTGGCTCGCCAGCCACGTCTGCGTCACCGCGGCCGCAGCCTGCTTGCCTGGATGGGAACGCCTGCTCCCTTATCTCCGAGATCGCCAGTGGTCCGATGGCCGGTGGTCGTCGTATTGGTGGATCGATGACGCGTACGCGACAGCTTTCGCGACGCAGGCTCTGGCTTGCTCAGCCGAACCGGACGACACCGCCAGACTCGCGCGCGCTGGGCGGTGGGCATTGGATGAGTTGAGACGCACGACGAAGGCTGGACACCAACCGAGCCCCTTCGCTGTCGCCTTGACTCTCCAGGCGCTGCACTACAGCGCCTCGGCGTGCGTCGCGGCGAAGGACGGGTGCGATCGTGCCGTCGCCTGGCTCGTTTCGCGCCAACACTCCAACGGATCGTGGACCGCCTCGGCCCAATTGCGCGTGCCTCCTCCCGATGTCCATGAGCCTGTCACCCACTTTCACTGGGAGGTGGGCGGTCGCATTGAGGGGGCTCTCGTGGTCGACCAGGCCGCGGTCTTCACCACCGCCACAGTCCTGAGAGCGCTGAGCCTCGAGCTCGCCACAGGTCGACCCCTTGGACAGACCGCATGACATCCCCCCTCGCGCCATCGCTGTCCGGTCTCGAGCCGCCGACGCCGAGCGACCTGAACGTGCTGGCCGCTTGGCTGGACGATGACCCGACTGTGTTGTCTATTCTGACTCAGAGCAGCGCCTCCGGTGACGTTGTCAGAATTCCTTTCGGCGCGACGGACGCTTATCTGGTCACCAAGCCCACATTGATCGCCGAAGTGCTGCTCACCCGCGAATCTCTGTTCCAGCCAGATCCGGGATTTGTCGATGCCTTCACGCCGCTTCTTGGCGACGGCCCGCTCACGTCCAACGGAGACCACCGGCATCGTCGACGTCGACGACAAGACCTCCACCGAGTGCTCAGCGCGTCACTCGCCGCAATGCGCCGTCTGATCCCGAGAGCGACCGACGAGTTGCTTCGACAGTGGAACGACAGCGAAACACGTGACCTGTCCAGCGATCTAGAGGAACTGCACTGGAGGATCCTCACCACCACAGCGCTAGGCGGGGAAAACGGTGATTCGCTGCCACGTCCCTCCCCTGACCTGGATAAGCCGCTCAGCGCTAGGCCCGTTCTGTGGGACCAGCGATGGTTGGCGCTGCGCTCAATCGTAGAGAAGGCCTTGGACGCCGGAGGGCGTAGCTGTCCGCCCGGCGAATCCAGTTGGATTCGGCTTCTGCGGGCCGTCAGCGACGATTGTGGCGAACCCCGTCGATCATCAGCTTCATTGCTTGCGGATGAATTGATCACGTTGATGTTCGCGGCTCGCGACACCACCACCAGCGCGCTCGTGTGGTCCACGGTCGCCCTGGCCCAGCACCCTGGACTCCAGGAACGGATTCGCGCCGAACTTCACGCGAACGGGCCGGTGACTGACCTTGTTGACCTGCGCGTCCCCATCGCGCTGCACAACGCCATCACCGAGGCCCTGCGCCTCTACCCACCATCACCGCTGCTGACCCGACAGACGATCATCGACGTTGAGCTGGGAGGCTACCGGATCCCCGGCGGCGCCACCCTACTGTTGTCACCCTGGGCCACTCACCGCGACCCGCGGCTGTTTCCCGAACCCAACACCTTCCGACCCGAACGCTGGCGTCTGGCACCCAAACACGAGCCGCTGACCTACTTCCCGTTCGGCGCGGGCCAGCGGATGTGCGTGGGCCGCGCCGTTGCTCTGACCGAGGTGAGCCTCGTGCTCGCCACGATCTTATCGCGCTATCGAATCCGTCTCGAGGGTCCGGCGCCCGCACCGCGGCTGTGCTCGACTCTGGTCCCCGCAGCACCACTGCGCGTACACATCGAGGGATGTAAATGACCAGAGCATACAAATCCATGGCGGCCCGGTCTGAAGCGGCCGGAAATGAGCTGGAACGGACAGGGGTCGAACAGTGGAGTCTCAGCGAATGGGTGCGGACCCTGTTCCGGTACCTCCCGTTGGAGCTGTTAGTTCACTCGGACCGCGAGGCGATCTTGTCAGCGACCTGTCATCTTCCCGCGGCTTTGGCGGACTGCGTTGGCTTCGAGATCCCCCTCGGCCAGGGACCGGCCGGTGCGGACTTCGCCGTCCAGATCACGACCCCGGCGGCCCGGCGCGCGCTGGCTCAGTTCGAACCGTCTGTCGATCTTGCCTCTACCGACCTCCACATGCGGGCCTGGGGCCAGGTCCACCAGTTCGCCCGTCAATGGCTGGTCCCGGGCTCCAGCTTCGCCGAGACCATCAGCACCGTGTGGCTGGAGTTCGATGTCGTCACACCGAGCACCCACCATCTCATGCCCGCCTTCTTCGCCGGGACCAGCGCCGGCCGGGATCCAGCGGCCACGACCGCAATCATGCTCGAAGCCCTCGCGACCGCCGCTGGCCAGCCCATCCCCGATATGAGTCGAGAGACCGTGGAGTCCTGCCTGACTCTGGCCTCACCGATCGCCAGCACGTTCCAGGTCGGAACCATGATGTCCAGGCGTGCCCTGCCCACCCGGCTGTGCGTCGCAGGTCTCCGGCCGGCCGACATCTCCGACTACCTGACCGCGATCGGAGCGGCCAGAGACGCGCTGCTCCTGAGGCGTGTCGCCCACGCTTTGCCCGACTGGATCGCCGTCGCCGTCGACATCGACATCATCGACGGATCGCTCGGACGGATCGCGTTAGAATGCAGCCTGCCAGACAACCAGCAACTGGCCGGCAACCCGGAACCACGGTGGGATGAGCTACTCAGCAATCTCATTCGACTTCGGGCCTGCACAAGCCGGCAACAAGCAGCCTTGGACAGATGGGCGGGCGTCTCATCCGCAAACCTCAGTCACCGATTACCTCACGGCCGGCTCTACCGCGGAATCAGTCACATCAAAATTTCAGACGACACCTCGGGGCGCATAGCCGCGAAGGCTTACCTCGGTGCCATACCGGACGTCCTCACCCTGCTGCTGGCCGATAGGCGCGACTTCCGCACGGGCAATGACTCCCAGACCGGTCCTTCTCCGAACCGGACCGACTCACCGACATCGTGCACCTCGAGGGGCTGAATACGATGCCCTACACCCACTTTCGATACATCGGCTACCGCGTACCCACCGCGTACGAAGACAACGCTAGGCAAGTGGTATCCGGCTGGTATCCGGGGATCGAAAACGCGCCGGCCGTGGACATGATTCCGGTCCCTGACAACGTCCCGGATGATGCGCAAAACCGTCTCCGCCGCCTCGCTTACGTGGTCAACCTGGCCTACGCTCAGCTCCAAGGCAGAGCCATCGCGGACGAGCCGGATACGTTGAAGGTGTTCGTCGCACCGGAATTCT
This sequence comes from Pseudonocardiaceae bacterium, assembly GCA_050699655.1. Lineage (GTDB taxonomy): Bacteria > Actinomycetota > Actinomycetes > Mycobacteriales > Pseudonocardiaceae. The sequence goes on along the minus strand of JBOHFJ010000127.1, from coordinate 7,412 downwards.
ACTTCCGCCCTTACTCGGCCGGTATAGGATATGACAACAACACATACCCGATCGGCCAACTTACGTCAATATACTACGCTCTGCGCACCATGTTCTCCGATCGGCGACTAGAGCGCTGGCTGATTGTGTGCGGCACGGTCATGTACAACAATCTCCAGGAAAGCCCTAGGTCAAAAGATTTTTACTATAACACCGCAGTGATCGTCCTGGGCGGTAATTCTGTCGACATTAATGACAGAATTTACACCGTCGAGAAGCGTGCCCCGTCGCTTCTCGACGGTGTCCCGGTCGTCAGCGGTGTACTCGCGGCCATGAGCGGCGACCCAGAGCTTAAGCTCATCATGGAGGGCTGGTCCAATATGAAGAACCATTTGCTTTCCATCGATAATGTCAGAGTCGGTGTCGAGGTGTGCCTCGATCATGATGATAGGCCCAACTGTCATGTCCTGAGAAGGACTCTGATACAAGAAAGAGAGCTTAGTCGCTCCGCCAGGAAAAGTGTGGCACTTCATATATTGACTGCCGGAGGTATGCCCATCCAGCCGAAATCAGTAGCGGCTAAAGTTAATGGCTACATCCTGCGTAGCGATGGGATGAACGGGCCGGAGCCGCGGGTGCAGCTCTCTCAAATCACCAGATACGATCCGGCCGACTTCCTCAATCGGTGGTTCGGCGAAAATCCGGGGCCAGACACTATTGGCGCCATCGCCCAGACGAACAGAATTGCACAGGACTACATAGTTGATATCCCACCAGTAGGAAGAATATATAATCCTCCAGTGCCAAGAATCATGACGCAATCACTGTTCATCTACCCGCGCCTACAGCTCCCAGAATGAGAATTTATCAACCGTGAGCTGCGGCTCCAGAACCGAAAACGAGGCGAATTCGGATGCTGTACTCCGACCTCCGCGCGGCGCTGCAGCCCAGAAGCGGTACGACCACGATCACGGTGTCGACCCTGACGGCTAACGTCGCCACGCTGCTGAACGCCGTCACTTCCGGCGCCCCGATCGTGATCACGTCTGCCGAGTTCGGTCCGGGTGACGGCATTGATGGCACGGTGGTCATCACGGGGACGTCGAGCCTGTTCAACGCCGCTAATCTCGCCGTGCGGCTCCGGGGTACCGTCGACGCCGACGGTAACGCCCAGGTCATGATTATCTATGGGCTGATCGGGGCCACTGCGGCACCGTCGAGTTGGCGGTTCTCCACCAGCTTCCCGACCCTGCCCGCGGTCGTCAACTGGGCTGGCACCTGGCAAGACCCGACCGCTGTGGCGCTCGACCAGCTCGCGCTGTCCAACGCGAGTTATATCCTCGCGTCCTCGGAGACGACCGATCCCGCCACCGGCGTGAGCGTGCGTGCAGGGGCGAATTTCGTCGCGCAGCTGCGGCCGGCCGGCCCGATCGCTACTATTCTCGGCATTTTTACTGGGACGTCCCGGTCCCTGCTGCTGCATGGAACGATTCTCACCTCTACCGCCACCGATATAGCGGTTCCGCTGCAGCCCGGCCAGTGGCCATGGCAGCTTGCCCACCCGCCCCCGGGTATCTGCTTGCAGGCCTCGCTCGGCGTGGACCATCCGGTGGGCAAGATGCAGATCTCCGGCCTGGGTTTGTGGATCTACTCCCCTTTAACCCAGAACTGGCTCAACCAGAATCCGACCTATGAGCCGGTTTTGGCTTATACGGGAACGCTGAGCGTGCCCAGCGCCAAGATCAGTGGCGCCGTGGTCGCGCCAGCCCCGTTGGGTGGGGATTCCCTGGTTTTGCTTACCACTTTCACTGGTGTGTCGGTCACCAACCTGGCCTCGATGGCCGACGCCCTGGGAACCAACAGTTTGCAGTCTCAGCTGCCGAGCCAGATCAGCGGAGACAGTGCCGGCCTGGGAGATCTGCAGCTCATCGCGTTGGCTTTGGAGTTGTCGGCCGATCCCACCGCACCTGGGCTCACCTGGGCCGCCGCCACGATCGGGATGCCCCAGCTGAACTGGCAGGTGTGGCCGGGTGTGTTCGCCGTCGACTCGATCGCCGCCCGGTTCGAGGTGACGACGCCGTTCACCACCCCGGCTTTCGACGTCACGGTCTATGGGCGGGTTGAGGTTCATGGCATCCCGGTCGATGTCTCGGCGAGCAGCAAAGAAGGCTTCACCGTATACGCCCAGCTGGAGACCGCGCAGACCATTCCGCTGAGCGACTTGGTGCGCGCCTACGCGCCGTCGATCACTCCGCCCGGCAACCTGACCGTCGACGCGTTCCAGGTCGCCATCGCTCCCGCCCGGTACTACGCGCTGGCGCTGTCGATGGCTCAGCAGCCAAACCCGTGGGTGATACCTCTGGGCACGGGCAGCGGCGTCGCGATCAGCGACGTCACCATGTCCGTCACCATCCCGGCGGCCGGCGCCAGCAGCGGCTCCTTCGGCGGCACCATCGGGTTCGACACCATCGGCTCGCTCAGCATCCGCTACGACGTGCCGGGCCCGGTCACTCTCCGCGGCACCCTGGCCGAGGTGAAGCTGTCCAGCCTGATCCGCGATTTGAGCAACCAGCCGGTCAGCCTGCCGAATGGTTTCGACCTTACCTTCGTCCAGTCCACCGTATTGATCCAAGGACAGGCCGGCGGTACCTATCTGTTCCAGCTCGGCACCCAAGTCCAAGGCGTCGGCAGTCTCGCCTTTCAGGCTCAGCGGATCGCCGGGCAGTGGGGTTTCGCGGTTGGTTTCGATTTAGCAGCCGTAGCCTCGTCCCTTCCCGGCCTCAGCGCCCTGCGCTCCTTTGAAGGCCTGTTCAATCTGACCCAATTGGTAGTGGTCGCTTCCTCTTTCGACGGACCCGGATTCACGTTCCCCGACCTGGCGGCGTTCAATAACCCCACCATCCAGGCGAAGACGATCACCCTGCCGGCCGGGGCCAGCGGCATCGCCGCCGGGCTCAACGTTTATGCTCAATGGACACTGGACACATCCAATCAACAGCAACTCCTGAAAAAACTGCTTGGACTGCATCCGACACTCGGGGTGACCCTGCAGGTCGGAGCCGACCCGGCCACCAACAGCAAACTATTCGTGACGTGGAAAACCATGATCAACGGTCTACCGCTGACGTGTGAGTTCGGAGGGCTCATCCAAGGCGGTGACGTAGGCCTTTTCCTGGTCGGGTCGATGCAAGCCTCCATCCAGAACACTGTGCAGACCTTCGACGTCACGCTGCTGTTCGTCGAGAACGGTGCCTTCATAGCCGGCACCATGCAAGGTGCGACGACAATCGACTTCGGATCGTTCCGGCTCGGCAACCTGGCCCTGGAGATCGGGACCGACTGGGAGGGCATCCCGAGCCTAGGTATCGCCGCGACCATCGACACTTCCCGGTTCGAAGCCTCGGTCGCGGTGTTCTTCGACTCCGCCAACCCAGCGAAGAGCCTTGTCGCCGGATCGGTGTCCAGTCTGACCCTGGCCGACGTGCTGGCCGTGTTCCTGCCCGAGATCGGCCCAACCCCGCTGGACGGCATACTCAGCCAGATCGCGCTGAAGGGAACGGGCACCTTCAGTGTTCCCGGCAGCGTCGGCGCGGCCCTCGACACCTTGGACATGGCGAGCGTCTCAGCCGCGTTCGCCCAAGCCCACGTGACCATCCCCGCGAACACATCCCAAGTCCTCATCGTCAACCCCGACCGCCACGTGGCACCCGGAACCCGCTGGTACCTCACCGATCTCACCGCCGACAGCGGCAGTGGTCTGCGCCACTACGAGCTGGCAACCCAGCCCGATGGGACCATCGCCGTCTCGCTGAGCCCCCAGTTCTACTGCGCCCCACAGGCGACCTCGATTGGCACTTTCGTCTACCCGCAGGGTTTCTTCATCACCACCGCCATCGACCTTTTCGGCTGGCACGCCTCGGTGACCGTGATCATCAGCGGGTCCAGCGGTATCGCTATCGACGCCGCGTTGGACCCGATCATCATCGCTAGCGCCCAGCTGCTCAGCCTCACCGGCTACCAAGGAGCCGGCGGGCCCGCGTTGTCGCTGGCCACCTTCACTCAGCCGAACGAACCTCAGCCCACCTTCCGGCCGCCGCACTTCTTCGCCAGCGGTGACCTGCGCTTCCTCGGGCTCAACCTGGCCAACTTCTACATCGACATCACGTCCCAGGGCTTCGTCTTCGACATCGTCGGGAATGTGCTGCCGCTGGTCACCTTCGATCTGCACGGCCATTTCCGCAGCGACACCGACTTCGCCGCCGGAGGATCTCTGACCGCGGGCTTCAGTAACGTCAGCGTCGACCTCGGGCTCAGCTCGGGTCCGGTATCCCTGAACACCAATGCGATCGCGACCGTGGACGTCTCCTACGACGGGAACGCAATCGTGGCGACCTGCAGGTTCACCTTCGATTTCCAGGGACAGTCCGTGCAGGTCGCCAACTTCGAACTCGATGTCACCACCGGCCCGCTGGCCGACATACGGCAGATCATCCTCGACCGGATCCGTCAGCGCCTCCTGCATGCCGACATCAGCCTGCACATAGACAACACCGTTCAGCAGCACCTCGACCAGCAAGGCTCATCACCCATCAACAATCCCGGAACCCATACCGACACCGCCGTCCAACAACACATCGACAACACCACCGGGAGTCACATCGACAACTCGGGCCACGATTGGCAGAACCACCCGACCCATCAAGACATCGTCCCGAGTCACCAGGATCAGGCCAGCGTGCCCCACCTCGACCAATCAACACCCCACCAGGATCAGGCTGGAAGTTCGCATATCGACAGCCCGACCACCCACCAGGACCAGAGCTACCATGTCGACCAGGGAGTCGAGACTCAGCGATGAACGCGACCCATCACCCGCGGGCGAACCGTCCTCGCAGGCGTCCCGGCCGCGCACAAACACCCACCACCGGAGGAATTCACTGACATGGTTCTTGAACTGCGTCCCCTGGGTGTCACATGCAACCTGGCGTGCGACTATTGCTACCAGACCCCGCAACGAGACGCCGGCAACCTCACCCGGCCCTACGACCTCGACGCCATGCTGGCCGCCGTGGAACAACGTAACCAGCCGTTCAGCCTGTTCGGCGGAGAACCTCTCCTGCTGCGGCTGGAGGACCTGGAGAGAATCTGGCGGGTCGGCTTCGAACGGTTCGGGCACAACGCGGTGCAGACTAACGGCACCCTGATCACCACCGAACACCTCGAGCTGTTCCGCCGCTACAACGTGACGGTCGGAGTGTCCGTCGACGGTCCAGCCGCGCTCAACAACGCTCGCTGGACCCACAACCTGGAACGCACCCGCCTTGCTACCGAGGCCACCCACCAGGCCATTCGACGCCTCTGCCGCGAACACCGCCCTCCGGGGCTGATCGTCACCCTGCACCGCGGCAACGCGACCAGCGACCATCTGCCGTCGATGGCGACCTGGATGCGCGAGCTCGACGCGCTCGGAATCCGATCCGTCCGGCTCCACCCGCTCGAGATCGACTCACCCTCGGTGCGGGAACGCTACGCCTTGAGCGCGCAGGACAACACAGACGCGATCTTGTTCTTCGCCCGGTTACAGGACGAGCTTAACCTCCGGTTCGACATCATCGACGAAATGCGGGCGCTCCTGCTCGGCAGGGACAAGACGACCTCCTGCGTGTGGCGAGCGTGTGACCCCTACACCACGCCCGCCGTCACCGGCATCGAGGGCGACGGCGGCTCCAGCAACTGCGGCCGCACCAACAAGGACGGCGTCGACTTCCTCAAGGCCGACACTATCGGCTTCGAACGCTACCTCATGCTGTACCAGACACCCCAGAAACACGGTGGCTGCCAAGGCTGCCGTTTCTTCCTGATGTGCAAGGGCCAATGTCCCGGCACCGCGATCGACGGCGACTGGCGCAACCGCACCGAGCACTGCGCGATCTGGACGTCGATTTTCACCCATATCGAGACCGCGCTAGTAGAGGAAGACCTCGAACCTCTATCGGTGAGCGCACACCGGACAGCCGTGGAAACCCAACTCGTCCAAGCCTGGGAACAACAACTCAACCCCGCCATCGAAGACCTCCTAGCCCATGAACTCCATAAATGATCCCGGCGGAACTCTGACCGCACTTCCACAGATCAGGCTCCCGGAATTCCGTCGGATCAGCTGGGCCACCGCCACCGCCCGCAAGCTGTGGAGCCCGAGGCTGGAACAACTGCGATCTTCCCTCGTCGCCAACCTCCTCACCGTAGTCACCCATAGTCCGAACGCCATTCTCCCCATCAGTGTCGGACCCGAATCCGCGCATCAGCTTCGAGTCCAGGCCGCCCGGACCGGACTCCGTCTCATATACTTACCTCAGCCGCGCCCTGGCTGGCTGCTTCCCTGGCGCAGCGGCCTCCCCGGTCCCGGCCGCACCCGAACCTTCCTTCTCGGCCACCCAGCCAGTATCAACCAACTCACAGACCGCGACACAACGCTAAGTAGTCATTCAACCGTCGGCGGGGAGCACGCGGACCGCATAATGGCCCGCGCCCTACTGATACCCAACTGCTGCGCCTCCGCGACCCCCACGAGAAACCCAGAGACCAACCTCGCCAATAAGGGGAGAATTCTCGATGACGGATGGTGGCCAGTCGCCGTCCGAACCGTCGCCACCGACGGAACGAACCCGCTCACTCCAACAGGCGGCTCCCGCCAGCTCACACTGCCGGCCACAGCTGCGCGCACTCTGCTCCTGGACGCCCTTGGCCTACCGACATGCTGGTGGTTGCCGTGCACCCTCCTCTGCCAACACGCCGCGACCACCCAGCGGAATATTCGCGCCTGTCTACGACCCGACTCAAGCGCGCCCGACCTCGACTGGTTCGACGAACTGGACCACACCCCAGTGGAATGGTCCAGCCTGCATGGCATCGCCGAGATCAAGACACCAGTGTTCAAGTTGACCCAGCCCACAACCGGCTACGCGGAGAAACTCCTCGTGCGAATCCCCGGATCGACACAGCCAGCCGGAGCCGCCAAAGGACTGCGGTTCCCCTACGAGGGAGCGCGAAACAAACTGGGGGAGGTTAGACGGCGGGCTCGTACCGGTCGGTCGCGGTGTGAGTGAAGTCCGAGACCGACCAAAACCATGGGAGATCAACCGGAAGTACGGGGCGCACTGCCCAGCGCGGCATAGCGGGGGAGTGGTCACCACCGAGGTGAAGTCTCGCGCCGGACGCCGAACGGTGGGAATCCCATACCCACTGGCCCATGCGATCGAGCGGCACCGCGAGCGGCAGGCAACCGAGCGTGCGCAGGCCCGCAACCTCTGGCGTGCGGAAGACTGGGCGTTCACCAGTCACCTGGGCGGACCCGTGCACCCACGGTCGTTTCAAGATCGCATCTAGAGTGCCGGTGATCGCACGTCCCCTCCCGAGTCCTGCCCGCGCTGTGG
>JBOHFJ010000126.1:0-12771 GCA_050699655.1 Pseudonocardiaceae bacterium | reverse complement strand
CAATTTCGAAGTGGTCGTACCCTTGCGGCTGGCGAGTGGTGTCGTTGAGCTATGGCATTTCTACCGCGACAATAGTGAGGTCCGTCTGCCGTGGGTGCGTGGTCAACGGGTCACGGGTGAAGGGGACGATGTCGCTGGACCCGGTTGCATCATCCAGTCCACGCCCCCGACTGGACAGCACGGCAATTTCGAAGTGGTCGTACCCTTGCGGCTGGCGAGTGGTGTCGTTGAGCTGCGGCATTTCTATCGCGATAACAGTTACGATCACCTGCCTTCTCCGCTGCGCCAGAGGTTGACGATGTCTGTGTACGTACCCTGGGCGCGCGGGCTACGAGTCACAGCTGAACGGGATGTTGTGGCTGGACCCGCTTGCATCATCCAATCCGCTTTCAGCGCAGGCCGGAACCGTAGGTTCGAGGTCGTGGCGCCCCTCCGTCTTAACGACGGTTCGATAGAGCTTCGCCACTTCTTCCGGGACAAGAGCGACATCCCGGGACCTTGGACCAAGGCTCAGTTTGTCACCCAATCTTGCGCGGGGTTTGGTGGCATCATTCAGTCCAGTTTCGGCTCGGCGGAGCACGGCGATTTCGAGGTCCTCGTCGATGAGTGCCGTGGCTCGGTCGTTCACTACTGGCATCTGAACACCAGACCCGAGGAGGTTTGGATCCGGACTGATCGCTTCACCATTCTTGAGCGGCATCCTCTCCTTGCTCACCGCGCTCAAAAGATCGTTCAACTCACCGGCGAGTTTGACCGAGAAGGCTGGAATGGGATCGGAACACCGAATTTTGCTTTTAATCGAACCCAGAGCAGATTCGGCATTGTCGGCACGGACCTTGGCGCCTCCTTTGCTCATCAGGGCCGTCTCTATTTCCTGTTCGGTGACACCTGGCGCGTGGGTTACAGCGACCCGAAGCATGATGACGCCATCGCTTTCTGTACGGATAAGAATGCCGACGGTGGCCTTGAATTAACCTTTCTCCCTCAGCCCCCGTTGGTCCCTGGCATCGCCCAGGGTTCATTCGAAGTGCCGCTCGACGGAGTCAGCTGGAACGGCAGCATGTACGCCTTCTTCAGCACCGACCACCGCGCGGTGGGCAAATATATCGTAATGGGAAGATCAATATTGGCCCGGTCGGACAATGGTGGCCTTGACTTCACGTTTCTTCACGAAGTGTCACGTTTTAAGTTTATCAACGTGTCCACAATGATTGTTGACGCGCGCCAGCATGGGCTGCCCGGCGACGGGCCACAGCTTGTCGTCTTCGGCAGCGGTCGTTACCGCTGCAGCGATGTGTACCTTGCGGTTAAGCCGGCAGCAAGACTTGAGGAGCCGGGTGGCTTCTTTTTTTATGCCGGTGGGCTGGGTCAGCCGTACTGGAGTCGTGACGAGGACGACGCGGTTCCACTTTTCGGCGAAGGTTGCGTGGGCGAATTGTCGGTCCGCTGGAATTCTCCGCTGGGAGCCTGGGTGTGTCTTTATCAGGGGAACTTGGCAGCGGACAGGTCGGCCGTGGGTGGGATCGTGATGCGCTGGTCGAGGCGTCCTTGCGGACCCTGGTCCCAAGGTGAGCTCGTCTTTTCAATGGACGACGGACTCGGGAAATTCATGCATCTACCCGGTGCGGATCATACACAGGACGGCTTCGGTTCCGATCGCAGTGCTGATGTGGGAGGGATGTATGGTCCCTATCAGATTCCTCAATACGCCCACTGGTCGGACAGCGACAGCGGAGTGCGGATCTACTTCACCATGTCCACCGCGAATCCGTATCAGGCGATGTTGATGACTGTCAGCATACCGACATTACTCGGGTAAATCGTGGGGGCGATCCTCGGCATCGGTCAGCTACCGTGAGTCAGCGATGAGATCCGCTGTGCCCTGATCGGGTCCACCGCCGGGCGTATCCAGGAGAGGTGGGTCGGCGTTATAGCGGCGCGGGCAACATGCTCCGCCTCGGACCGGCCGGTGGAAAGCGGGACATGGCATTCACGACAAGTCGACGCTCCGCCCTGGCACTGCTGATGGCTCCGAGCCTGTCGTTCCTTCACGGAGGTACGCCAGGCGCTTCTGCAAAAAGCGCCATCTCGCCTGCGCGCGGAGGTGACCCCGTAGAGGATTCCGCATGGGTGCATCTGGGACGGTGGGATCCGGTCTTCGAGTTGCCGAACGTGGCAATTCATACGCACGTCTTGCCGAACGAGAAGGTGCTGTTTTGGGGACGACGGGACAAACCGGCCGGCTCGATGGATGAGCATGAGTGCACGCCTCATATTTGGGATCCGAGAACCGGGGAACTGACCCCGACACCTCAGCCCAAGCGTGCGGACGGCACGACGGTCAACCTGTTCTGCTCGGGGCATGCCCTCCTACCCGACGGTCAGTTGCTGGTCGCGGGCGGGCACGCCACCGACGGCGATGGGCTTGACCAGGCGTGTGTCTACGACTTCCGAGCCAACACCTGGACGGCCCTTCCCGCGATGAACGAGCGCCGGTGGTATCCGACCGCCACGGCGCTCTCGGACGGGAGCGTGCTGGTGTCCTCAGGTAGTTACAAGAACAGCGGTAGGGTCATCATCAACGATGTCCCGCAAATCTGGGACGGGCACGAATGGACGCCGGGTGCCCGCTTCGCCGACCTCCCGCTGTATCCGCGGGGATTACGGCAGAATGGGGACCACCAAGACGGTCGTTCGGTGAACTACGGCACCGGGAAATTCATTCACATCGGCGGTAGCAACGACGGGGCCACTGATGTCCCTACCGCAGCGGCAGACGTGATTGATCTCCGCGCCAATCCTCCGGCCTGGCGTGAGACCGCAAACATGCACTTCCCGCGTCGCCGGCATAACGCGACGATCCTCGCGGACGGGACCGTCCTGGTGACAGGAGGAACCAGAGGGTCTGGCTTCAACGACCTATCGCCAGGTAAACCCGTCCATGTCGCCGAACTGTGGAATCCAGCCACTCAAGAATGGAAAAAGCTCGCCGCCGAAGATGTCGATCGCTGTTACCACGCAACAGCCGTGCTGCTACCGGACGCGACGGTACTCAGTGCGGGCGGCGGCGAGTTCACTATTGGCAACGAGCCGAACGATCCTCGGGACAGCCACCGCAACGCGCAGATTTTCCATCCACCTTACCTGTTCCGCGGTCCGCGCCCGGAGATCATCTCAGCTCCCGAGGAAGTCACTTATGATGAGACATTCTCGCCTGAGATCTCAGGACCGGAGGTCGGAAAGGTCACCTGGATTCGGCTCCCCTCAGTAACTCACGACTCCGACCAGAGCCAGCGCAGCAACGATCTCAGGTTCCGCTGCGGCCACCGTAGCGTGACCATTACTTCCCCCGAACAGCCGGAGATCTGCCCTCCGGGGCACTACATGCTCTTCGTCCTCAGCAAAGCTGGAGTCCCCTCTCTCGCACGGATCATACGAATCGGTCCGGCCCAGCGTCCGGCAAATTCGCGGCGCCGGTAAAGAACGATGAATATGCGGCTTCGTAGCAAGCTGGGGGCGGATAAGGGTGCCGGAGCGACACGCCGGGCGCGAATGAGTGGCTGAGGAGCCGCTCCTGGAGATGTCTCGCAGCTGATGGGTACTTAGGGCGCACGGTCGTTTCAAGATCGTACACAGAGTTGCGGTGGTGCCCCCTTTCCCTCTCGAGCCCCGCCTGCGCTGTGGTTCCCGAACTCAACAACAGCGCTGTTCAACTCGGTCATCACCGCGCTGCTGTTGAGTTCGGGAACCCAGGAGCGGGAGGGGTACCAGGCGTCGGCTGGATCACCTTCGAAAGGGTAGATTACAACGATTGGGGTGATCTGCACCCGGCGGCCGCCGTGCAATTGGTGTGTGACCTGCTTGTGGTGGGCGGAGTCGGCGACCACCGGTGATCGTGGGCGACTGCCACCAGCATTTAGCCCACGGAGCCTGTAGGTCGAGCGCCATGCCGAATCGATCATTTGCCGAAGAAAGGTGCGCTGCGTTCGCCCGTAGCCTTCCCGGAAAGTCCGGTGATACGTACTGCTTCCACTCTGCGGGGGTGAGGGTACTCGTGGTAGTGGTGCAGATCCGTTGGATCGCTTGGTCCGCGTTCATCCCCCATAGTCGAACGGTGTGGTCGTCACTGCCGCTGGCCAGAGTGCGCCCATTCGAGCGAAACGCCACCGAGCGAACGTCGCTTTCTGGCGTACTCGACCCACTCTCTGTCGAAACGTCCTGACTCCGGCGTCACGCCTCGATGGCTGGCCGGGCCGGTGCGGTCGATCCTGGTGGTGACGGTGTGCACCTCAGTGTCGATGTTTTCCGGTAACGGGTCCGCTGTGATGATCAACTGGGCCACCGGGATTGATACCGGGGGGGTAATCGTTCGGTGGGTAGGTGGGATATGCCGGGGGGGTGTCGTTTGGAGTGTGAGTGGGATATGCCGGGGGGGCATTGTTCGGTGAGTAGGTGGGTTGTTGGGATATGACGGTCGGCGGGTTGGTGAGTTGATGCGATATGGTGAGGGGCGAGGTGAAGTGGGCGGTAGCGAGGGTGTCTCCGTTGCTGTCGATCACTTTGGCCATGGCGAAGGGGCCGCGGCCGACGGTGGTTGTGAGGGCGATGCCCCAGGCCGCGTAGCCCTTGGTGAGCCGGAAGGTGCCGATGGGCACGCTGGAGCCGTCCCCACGGACTAGCTCGCAGCGGACGGTGCCGCTGGTGGGGTGGCGGTCGATGTCCAGGGACAGGTACATCCAGGCGGGTTGGCCCGGGTAGACGTAGGCCTGCCCGACCTCGGATCCGGTGCCCTGATGTTGCGCGGTGAGCAGTGGTGCGAACATCACGCTCCGCTCGCCGGGTTGCGCGGTGACCTGGGCCGGCGCCTTATCGTGGTTGCGGCCGCCCAGTGCCCATCCGCCCAGTGCCCATCCGCCCAGTGTCCATCCGCCCAGTGTCCATCCGCCGCCGCCGGCCAGGGCGACGGCGAGCAGGACGGCGGCGGCGGGCTGCCACCAGCGTCGGGTGGCCGGCGCGGGCAGGGTGAGCGCGGTGAGCACCCGTTGCTCGAATCCGGCGGGTGGCGGGGAGTCGGGCAGCAGTTCGATGAGCCGGTCGGCGGTGGTGGTCAGCGCGCACACGGTGTCCCGGCAGTTTGCGCAGCGGTCCAGATGCGCCAGCGCCCGGGCCCGCTCCGTGCTGGTGAGCACATCCAGGGCCAACTCCGGGGCGAGCTCGCGGCATTGGGGGCAGGTCAGCTCAGTCATGGTCGGCTCGGGGGGCGGTCAGCGCGGAGTGCAGCTTGGTCATGGCGGCGCGAATGCGGGATTTCGCGGTGCCCACCGGGATGGCTTCGAGCTCGGCGATCTGCTGGGCGGTCATGCCGTGCATGGCGGCCAGCACCACGGCCCTGGCTTGCTCGGGGGGCAGGGCCGCGAGCGCACGGCGCAGCTCGCCTGCGGTTTCCCCGGTGAGCGCTTGGTGTTCGGGGCCCTCGGTGAGTGCGGCTATGAGCTGAGGCAGCTCGCTCGGGTCGACGGGCGCGGGGCGGTTGACCCGGATGGCGTCGATCGCGAGGTTGTGGGTGATGCGGGTGAGCCAGGTCCGCACCGACCCGCGCCGGGGGTCATAGAGTCCGGCGTGCCGCCAGGCCCGTTCGAAGGCCTGCTGGGCGACGTCCTCGGCCAGGCCACGCTCCCGGACGACGGCCAGCGCCACCCCGAATACCACCGATTGGAACCGGCGCACGAACGCCAGCGCCGCCGGTGGGTCCCCGGCGCCCAAGCCGGCCAGCAGCATGTCGTCAGGTAGGCGTTCGGCCGGGGTGCGGCGGGAGAACACACTCGTCATTACACACCTACCGGGAGTTCGGGGCCCGCCACTGGCGCTGGGTTCCCAGGTGAGCGCGCTCCGGTGGTGAGGGTGGCCAGTGCGGCGTTGAGTTGCCGCAGGGTGGGTCGCGCAACGGGGTCGGGGTGCAGGCAGGCGTCGATGGTGTGGGCCACCTCCGGGGGTAGCCGTCGGTGAGCGCGGAGCTTGGGCGCGGGGCGGTCGGGGATGTCGAAGGGTTGGATCCCGGTGGCTGCCTGGTAGAGCACCAGGCCGACACCCCAGACATCGGCGGGTGGGCCCAGCTCGCCGCCGGTGACCTGCTCGGGTGACATGTAACCGGGTGTGCCGACACCCGCGGCGGCGGGGCCGGGCGGGCGGGCCACGCTCAGGTCGATCAGGCGGGCGACGCCGTGGTTGGCGATGATGTTGCTGGGTTTGACGTCGAGGTGCAGCTGGCCGCGGCTGTGCAGGTAGCGCAGCGCCGAGCACAGGTGCTGGCCCAGATGGCCCAGCTCACTGGCGCCCAGGCGGTGCTGGCCGTGGAGGATATAACTCAGGGTTGCGCCGGTGAGGTTCTCCAGGACCAGCAGCGGCGCCTGATCAGCCTGGTCCGGCTGGGAAGTGAGGTATTCGTAGGCCCGGACGAGGTGCGGATGGGTCAAGGAGAGCAGCAACCGCGCTTCGCGGCGCAGTTCGCGGCGGGCGGTGGAGTCGGTGACGTAGTCGGGCCGCAGCGTTTTGATGAAGCAGCGGCAGTATCGCTGGGCGCTCCAGGCCTCGTAGCAATCCAGCTCCTCACCCCGGCGCACGTGCTCGATCACCTGATAGCCGGGCGCGAGCTGGTGGTCCGGGGGATGGACCGGGGGCATCAGCGGGGCTGCGGGGTCGGTGTCCATCAGGTCGAGTGGGGTGCTCATCTCAGCTCCGGACAGCGTGGTGCGGGGTGCTGGCGGTGCAGCTGGGCGTAGCCGGGGTGGGTGGCGAGGAGTTCGTGGTGGGTGCCGGCTCCGGTGATCTTTCCGTCCGCCAGGTAGAGGATCTGGTCGGCGTCGGTCACCGTGAGCGGGTTGTGCGAGATGATCAATGTGGTGCGCCCGGTCATCAGCGCCCGCATCGGCGCCAGGAGGCGCTCGGTGGTCGCGGTGTCCAGTCCCGTGGTGGGCTCATCGAGCAGCAGCACCGGCGCGTCGCGGATCATGGCTCGGGCCAGCGCGAGGCGTTGGCGCTGCCCGCCGGAGAGCAGCCGGCCGCGTTGCCCGATGCGGGTCTGGTAGCCCCGCGGCAGCGCGGTGATGAACCCGTGCGCCTCGGCCGCCCTGGCCGCGGCGACTAGTTCGGCCTCGGTGGCCTCGGGTTTGCCCCACCGGATGTTCTCCGCGATGGTCCCGTCGACGACCAGCGTCTCCTGCAGCACCGCCGCGACGGCGCCGCGCAGGTCGGCCAGGGCCAGCTCGCGCAGGTCGCATCCATCCAGGGTGATCCGCCCGGTGTCCGGGTCGGCCAACCGCAGCAGCAGCTTACCCAGGGTGGACTTGCCCGCCCCGCTCGCGCCGACCAGCGCGACCTTCCGCCCCGGCTCGATCGTGAAGCTCACCCCCGCCACCGCCGGGCGCTCGGCCCCGGGGTAGCTGAAGCTCACGGCGTCGAACACCACCCTGCCCCGCTCTCGTGCCGCCTGGGGCACTCTGCGCGGCTGGGCCGGCTCACGGATGTCCGGCTGGTGGCTCAGCAGCTCGATGATGCGCTCCGCGCTGGCCCGGGCCGCTGCCACCGTGGTGGCCAACCGACCAGTACCGCGGATCGGGCTGTACAGCATGGCCAGGTAGGTCAGGAACACCAGCAGCCCACCCAGGCTGATCCGGCCGTGCCGCAGCTCCCACACGCCCAAGCCCAGCACCAGCACCACACCGAGGATCTCCAGCAGTTCCATCAATGGCCGGAACAGCGCTTCCAGTCGGGTCGCGGCCATCTCCGCGCGGAACCGGCCCAGGTTCTCGCGGTGAAACCGCTCGGTGGCGGCGTCGTGCCGGTCTTAGGCCTGCACCAGCGCGATGTTGCTCAGGCTCTCCTCGGCGACCGCGGTGAGTGAGCCCGAACGGGCTCGCTGCTCCCGGGAGGCGCCGGTGATCCGGGCCGAGAAATACCGCGCGGCCAGCACGAACCCCGGCGCGGCGATCAGCGCGGCCAGCGCGAGCCGCCAGTTCAGGGCGAACAACGCGCTGGTGAACAGCACGATCTCAGCGCCGTAGGCCAGGGTGCGGGTCACCCCGGAGAGCACTAGCGCCTCGATCGAGTCGATGTCACTGGTCAACCGGGACAGGGTGTCCCCGAGCTGGCGGCGGTCGAAGAAGTCCACCGACAACCGGTGCAGATGGTCGAACAGCCGGGTCCGCAGATCCAGCACGAACCGCTCACCCAGCCAGCTCGCCAGCCACTGATCGCCGAACGAACCCAGCCCCTGGGCCAGGGCAATCCCCAGGTAGGCCGCCGCGAGTGTGGGAAAAGCACGCGCGTCGCGGGGCACCAGCACGTCATCGATCAGCAGCTTGAACAGCCACACCTGCGCGGTGTCCAGCACCGGTCCCACGGTGACCAGCAGCAAGCTGACCAGCAGGCGACCCCGATACGGCTCGGTCGCTGGCCAGAACCACCCGAAAATCACCCGAACCCCGGCCCGGGGAACCGACGACGCAGGCCTGTCTGAGGCGGGTTGGCGCCCCGCCCCGGCACCGTGCCTTGGGCGAACATCCTGCCGCGTGGCCACCGAAGCCCAGCCCTTTCCGCCCATAGTCATGGATGCGGGTCTCCACCCGGCCCCGATACCGGGTGGAGAGCTCACTTGGTTCGTGCCGTTATCACCGGCGATGCGTCCGGCGATGGGTCCGGCGATGCGTCCCGCGGTGGCTGTGCCGGTCCCATCCGCAGCGAGCCCGCTCAAAAGGCTCAAAATAACCAGTCACGACTTCACCCTCCCGTTGATCTGACTTCACCCGAGCGACTGTTGCGCTCGACCCCTAGATACGGAAAAGTTCCACCAAGGGATGGCGAGCTCTCACAGCAACACCTGAACGGCCTAGTAATGTCACACTAAGCAAGCAAGCGATGACTGTGGTGAGCGGTGGGCACGTCCATGTGGCCACCGGTCCTGCCGCCGGTGACGCGGCGGTGCGACTCGGCTGGACTCCACGTAGTCGATCTTCACGGCGAGTCTGCTGACCGCGCCACCGAGACTTGGCCACACGGCGGTCCGCCAAACAACACGGCCAGCTCGTCTGCAAGTCGTTGTCTTCGGCTGGGGTGTCGGAGCAGGGTTGTTACAGGTTAGTCTGTGTCAACCAGCCAGGACGACACAGACTGAGAACAGAACGATGGCCGGAAGGGAAATGTAACTATGCGAACAGCGATGACGCCGTTTGGGTTGACCTTTGCTGAGCCGCTGGAGGTGTCTTTTCCGGCACGGGAGGTCGCTGGAGCTGTACTCTGCGAACGGCGTCAGATCGCAGTATTTGACGGTCGTCCACTATGTGAGCTGATGGCGACGGACATGGTGCAGTCCAGCCCGACCGAGAAGGATGGCAAGGACCCGATCAACGTCGACTCCGACCCATTCTATGATTAGCTGAGTCGCATGGGTTCCCGCAACAACCCAGAGCCATGGGTGTTGGTGTTGACCGCACCAGTGGACCCCACCGCCGATGTAGTGATCCAGCATCTGACTGCTTCCGGCGTGCCGTTCGCTCGGTTTGACGCCGCGCAGTTTCCGATGGAGGTCAGTCTTACCGCGACCCTTGGCGCCGATGACGAGTGGCGCGCTTGCCTCGGTGGGGTCTGCCTCGCTGGACTTCACTCCGTCTACTACCGGAGGCCCCGGCGGTTCGCGTTCGATCCAGCCATTCCCGCCGAGCAGCTCAACTGGTGTGAGGGACAAGCGCGCTACGGATTCTGGGGCGTGCTGGAAACCCTGCCAGTCACATGGGTTAACTCGCCTAGTGCTGTCCAGCGAGCTGAGTACAAGCCTCGGCAGCTTCGGTTGGCCAGACAAGCAGGATTGTCTGTGCCGCCAACAATGATTACCAGCAGTCCCAGTGACGTAACTGCGTTCGCGGCGGCGGTCGGTGGTTCGATCGTCACGAAGGCGCTCTATGCACGCACGCCTCGCGATGCCGAGGGGTACCCCACCGGAGTTCTCTACACAGCAGAGGTCCCGCCTCAACAGTACGCCGATCCTGGAATAGCGGCGACTGCGCACCTGTTTCAGGTCAAGATTAAAAGCGTCTATGATGTGCGTCTGACTGTCGTGGGCGACAGGCTGTTCACCGCTGAGATCCGCCGGGAGAATAGCGCTGGAGACCTGGACTGGCGCAAGAATCATCGGGACCTTCGCTACCAGCCGTGTGATGTGCCGATCGAGGTCGCACTTGGAGTGCGGCGACTCATGTGTTCCCTTGAGTTGACGTTCGGCGCGCTCGACTTCGGGGTCGATGATACTGGCGCATGGTGGTTCTACGAAATCAACCCGAATGGCCAGTGGTTCTGGGTCGAGCGACAGACCGGGCTGTCGATCTCCGCCGCGCTGGCGGAACTACTGGAAGGGCGTTCGTGAACGATTTGGGTTCCTGGGCTAGCGACACGGACGAGACACGTCAGCTCCGCGAGCGGATGGTCGCTGGGCTTGTCCAGGCTGGAGACATCACCGACGAGCGCTGGCGTCAGGTGTTCGCCACAGTACCGCGTCATGCGCTCGTCCCGCGCTATTACCGACCGGACAACTACCAGGAGATCAATGCAACCACAGTGATCGATCACTCAGTGTGGCTTCGTTCGGTGTATTCCGACGAAACGCTCATCACCCAGAAGACCGCGCGCACGGTCACGTCGTCGGGCACCATGCCCGGACTGGTCGCTCTCATGCTGCGTGCTCTCGACATACGCGATCGCCACAGGGTTTTTCAAGTGGGAACCGGTACTGGCTATACCGCAGGCCTGTTGTGCGAACGCGTGGGCTCCCAGCGCGTCACCACGGTTGACATCGACTCCGCGCTAGTGCGGGTCGCCGCTTCCCGATTGTCCTCGATGGGCTACTACCCCACGGTTGTCACTGGAAACGGTGCCGACGGCTACCTACTCAACGCGCCCTACGATCGATTTCTAGCTACCTGTGCGCTGCGCCGCATCTCCTCGACGTGGCTCGCGCAGGCCGCGTCAGGAGCTCGGATTGTTGCCCCCGTCGCGAAGGGGCTGGTCACTCTTGACGTGCGCGACGCGAATCACGCCGTTGGGTATTTCCTTGCCGAAGGCGGCTATTTCATGCCGCTACGCGATGGTGTGGACGACAGCACCGCGCCCGTCACCGACCGCGCGGAGGCGACGACACAGAACCACTCGCGACGCACCGCATTGGGTCCGCGTGACACGTTCTACCAGCAACACGTGCGGTTTCTCCTCACGGTTGCGCTACCCGAGGTGTCTATCGGTCAGCACGGCCCTTCCCTCGATGACTTGATCATCGCCGACCACACTGGTTCCTCGGCGCGGCTCGGCAGCACCGAGCACGGCTCGTTCCTCGTCACCGAAACCGGACCTCGCGCGCTGTGGGCCGACGTTGAGCGGGTGCACTGTTTATGGAACGCTTGTCAGCAGCCGCGCCGCGAGCGCTTCGGCCTCAGCATCGCGCATGAACGCCAATGGATCTGGCTCGATTCACCAGAGGGCCAACACACCTGGGATCTTCCGGCCAGCGCTTCCGACACTCGATGACCTTGAGTCGACGATTGCATACATTTGTGATCTGCCTATGCTTATCTGCATGAGGACGACGCTGCAGCTTGACGATGACCTCGTGGTGCAAGCGAAAATCAGCGCCGCGCGCAGTGGTCGGACGCTGGGCCAGGTGATCGAGGATGCGCTACGGCAAGCGCTCGCCGCTCGCGTCGAGCCGACCGCGCACCGGGCGTCCGTACCCACCAGTCCGGGGCGACCACTGCCGGGCGTGAATCTCGATGACAACGCCGGCTGCTCGACCTGATGGACCACACTCGGTGATCCTCTGTGACGTCAACATCGTGGTGTACGTCCGGTGGTGCGCCGCAGAACCGCGAGTGGCGGTGCCGGCCACGGCGGTGTCGGACAAGCGACCTCGACGCAGTTGTTCATAGAGCCGCTGTGGCTGCTGAGCCAGCTCCGTGATCAGCAGCCAGGCCCCCGTCTTTACCGAGAGCCTGGCTGCTGAGTTCATGGTCAGCGCCGAGGCGACTGAGTCAATCTTGATCCCGCTGTCCTCGAGAACCTTCGCCAGGCGTTGCGGCTCGCTGGTGCGCTGCTCGATGCGCTTTTTGCGGTATCGGGTCAACTCCCGGATCTCGCGATCTTTCGCGGGGGAATGAAGCTGCCCTGCGGCAGTCCACACTTGGTCAACTCCGCCAGCCACACAGCGTCGAGGGCGTCGCTCTTGCGGCCCGGTTTTTCGTGACCAGGCGGCGGTGCCATGCCAGCAGTGCGCCGGGGGCGACGATCCGATGCCGACGCGGCTGTCGTGGGAGTAGGCGGGTCAGGGCGGACAGGATCGCCCGATCTGACCAAGAGGGTCGAGGTCTGCTGACCTGACGGCGTAGCACGGTGACTTCGTGACGCAGGACCAAGATCTCGATGCCCTTGGCGGCCGCGGTGCGGGCAAGCGGTCTGAGCCAGCTGAACATCGTGAGGCACTGGGCGCAGGCCGGTTAGGTGGCGGCTGGGGCAGTGGCTCTGTGCCCACTGCCGGCTGAGCGTGCTAGAGATGAAGATCAAGACCACGTCAACGCCGGCGGGATGGCACAGAGGTGTTGAGTCCATTCCACGGTCACGGAGTGTCTGGCTGTGGTCACAGCGCGGCATAGCGGCTGCTAGTCTCTGCCCTCGCTGGTGTTCTGTGGCTCGTCCGCACGTCTGGAAGGTGACAAGTGATGATTCGCCGTGGATCTT
>JBOHFJ010000125.1:0-12793 GCA_050699655.1 Pseudonocardiaceae bacterium | reverse complement strand
TGGCCGAACAGGGCGAGCATCGCCAGGTCGGTCTCCCGGTGCCCGCCGTGCGCGGCCGGGTCGAGCAACCACACCCGCCCGTCGGCACCGGGGTGCACGTTACCCGACCACAGGTCACCATGCAGCCGGGCCGGCGGCTCCGCGGGTCCGGCCAGCTCGCCGACCCGCTCGCACACGCGGTGCACGGCGCGGGCCCCCTCGGGGTCCACCGCGCCGCGGTCCACCGCGGCCCGCAGATAACACAGCACCCGGTGCTCGGCGTACCACCGCGGCCACTCCGATGAGGTGACGTTGGTCATCGGGGCGGCGCCGATCCACGCCTGCGCCGGCCCACCTGGGGGTGGCGCGCCGAAGGCCGGGGCGCCCGCGGCGTGCAGCACGGCAAGCTCACGCCCGAACCGCTCCGCCGCGGCGGCGTCGGTTCGGCCGGCTGGTATGTACTCGGTGACCAGCCAGTGCTCATTGTGCCCATGGACGTGGGGGACTGGCGGGCCACCGGGTACTTGCAGCCAGCGCAGTCCAGCCGCCTCGGCCGTCGCTTGCCCGTATTCTCCCCGTTTTGCCACCACGGTGCGCCCGTCGCCCAGCTCGACTAGCCAGATGACACCGTGGGGTGTCGCGGCCCGCACCGGTTGGCCGGTGATCGCGGCGACGGACTCGGCGGGGCTCATAGCCGGTCGCGCACCCACGCCAGCAACCCAGGCACCGCCGCGCGCACCATGCCGAGCACGTCATCGAACCCGTGTTTGCCACCGTAGTAGGGGTCGGGCACGTCGAGGGCCCCGCCTGCGGACTGGTCGAACGACCTCAGCAGCACCACTCGATCCGGTTCGCGGACCAGCCGGCGCAGCGCCGCGAGATGACCGTAGTCCAAGGCCACCAGCAGGTCGGCGGCCAGGTGCCCGGGGCCGAGCTGGGTGGCGACATGCGCGCAGGCGTAGCCAGCTCTGCGCAGCGTCTCGGCGGCGCGCGGATCGGCGGGCTCGCCGACGTGCCAAGCACCGGTTCCGGCGCTGCTCACCCGCACCCGGTGGGCCAGGCGCTCCCGGCGCAGCGCGTCAGCGAAGACGATCTCAGCCATCGGGGAGCGGCAGACGTTCCCCGTGCACACGAAGCACACGTGGTAACAGCTCGGAGGGCCTGGGCCTCGCACATCGTCCAGTGTGGCTGATTACCCGCCCCGCTCGGACGCCCGGTGCGGGTAACTCGCGAGCGAGGAGAGCGCGGCGTAGTGTTGATGTTACCGAGAGCATTTCGAGTATCGGCAATCTAGCCGGTGACGTTCTCGGCGAATCCGAGGCCGGTCGGGTTTTCAATCGGAGACGGGAACACCGACATGACGTCGGGCCTATGTTCTGCCCCTGGCCACGTCAACGGGGCCTGATACTAGCCCAGCTCGCGCACACCGCCTGCCGAACCCTCGGCTAATAAGGAGAGTTTCTCATGGCGGAAGAAGAATACGAGAATTCGGTTTGGTCATACCCGGACAGAATGGGCCACATGAGCGCGCGGGGGTTGGGGTTGCTGGTGGCGGGGCTTGCGCCAGGATTCAACCCCCAAGCCCCGATACCGCCACGGCAAGTACGTCCCGCGTGCAGCCCCGGCTGACCACCGCGCAAGCCGGTGTCCCCTGTCTTCGGCGTGACACCGGAGGTGCACAGGCATCCATGTGACCCGCAGGGAGTGCGCTGGAAGGTGCACAGGCATCCATGTGACCCTTGAGGGGTGACGATGCATGCGGGCGTGGGGTTGGGGTTGCTGGCGGCGGAGTTTGTGGGGCTGCTGGGGGCACACGCTGTGATCACTGACCGGCAGCGGTTGCGGACCTACGAGTGTGACGGGTTGGCGCAATACCGGGTGGTGCCGGCCGTGGTGGTGCTGCCCGAGTCCGCTGAGCAGATCGCCGCGGTGGTCCGGGCCTGCGCCGCCGCGGGGGTGCCGTTCGTGGCTCGTGGCTCGGGTACCGGGCTGTCCGGTGGGGCGCTGCCGCATGCCGAGGGGGTGCTCATCGTGACCTCCCGGATGCGCCGGATCCTGGAGGTCGACCCCGCCAACGAGCGCGCGATCGTCGAGCCCGGGGTGATCAACCTCGACGTGACGAAGGCCGCCGCGCCGTCGGGCTGGTACTTCGCGCCCGACCCGTCCAGCCAGCAGATTTGCTCGGTGGGTGGCAACGTCGCGGAGAACTCCGGCGGGGCGCACTGCCTCAAGTACGGGTTCACCACCCACCACGTGCTCGGCGCCGAGGTCGTCACCCCGGACGGCGAGCTGGTGTGGCTGGGCGGGCGCGCCCGTGAGGTGCCCGGATACGACCTGCTCGGCGCGTTCGTCGGCAGTGAGGGCACTCTCGGGATCGCCACCAAAATCGTGGTGCGGCTGCTGCGCGCGCCCCAGTCGGTGCGCTGCCTGCTCGCCGCCTTCCCCGGGGTGGACGAGGCGGGCGCGGCGGTGTCGGCGATCATCGCCGACGGCGTTACGCCGGCGGCTATCGAGATGATGGACGCGCTGGCGATCGAGGCCGCCGAGGCCGCGGTGGCCTGCGGTTACCCCGAGAGAGCCGGAGCGGTGCTGATCGTGGAATTGGACGGCCCGGTCGCCGAGGTGGAGCACACCTTCACTGCGGTGCACCGGCACTGCACCGACGCGGGCGCCTTCGAGATCCGGGTGGCTAGGGACGCGGCCCAGCGCGCACTGTTCTGGAAGGGTCGCAAGTCCGCTTTCGCCGCGGTGGGCCGGATCAGCCCCGACTACATCGTGCAGGACGGAGTGATTCCCCGGACGGCGCTGCCCGAAGTGCTGCACCGCATCGCCGAGCTGTCGGCCGGTACCGGAGTGCGGGTGGCCAACGTGTTCCACGCCGGCGATGGCAACCTGCACCCGCTGGTGCTGTTCGACGAGGCCAAACCCGGCGAGGCGCAGGCCGCCGAGGAGCTCTCCGGCGCGATTCTCGACCTGTGCATCGCCTACGGCGGCTCGATCACCGGCGAGCACGGCGTGGGGATGGACAAGAGGCGGCACATGCCGCGAATGTTCACCGCCGAGGACCTGGACACCATGCAGCGGTTGCGCTGCGCCTTCGATCCCGCCGGGGTGTGCAACCCTGGCAAGGTGTTCCCCACTCCCCGGCTGTGCGGTGAGGTGCCGGGCAAGCACAAGGGTGTACACCCGCTGCAGGCTGCGGGCCTGGCTGAGCGGTTCTGATGGCCACCTCCACCCTCGGCGGGTTGCGGGCGGCCTGCGGCGAGGTGACCGAGGCGGGTGCCGGGGACACCGTGGATGGGGTACTGGCGCGCTGGGTGGCCCGGCCGGGCAGCACCGAGGAGGTCGCGGCGGTGCTGCGCGCGGCGGCCGAGCTGGGGCTGCGGGTGGTTGCCCGAGGCACCGGCACCCGACTGGGCTGGGGCGTCGCACCCACCGCTCTGGACCTGATCGTGGACACCAGCCGGATGGGCGCGGTGCTCGCGCATGCCGCCGGTGACCTGGTCGTCACCGTGCAGGCTGGGCTGCGGATGGCCGAGCTCCAGGATGCGCTGGCGCCGCACCGCCAGCGACTGGCCCTGGACAGCGGGGGCACTGTCGGGGGCACCATCGCCACCGCGGCGGCGGGCCCCCTGCGGTACCGGTACGGCTCGGTGCGCGACCTGCTCATCGGCATCACCGTGGTCCTCGCTGACGGCACCGTCGCCCACTCGGGGGGCAGGGTGGTGAAAAACGTCGCCGGTTACGACCTGGGCAAGCTCTACACCGGCTCGCTCGGCACCCTGGGTGTGATCACCGAGGCGGTGTTCCGGCTGCATCCGCTGCCCGAGACGAGCCGTTGGATCACCGTGGCGGCGCTCGATGGCGAGCGCGCCGCGACCGCCATCGCCGCGGTTCGCGCGGCACAGTTCGACCCGGTCGCCCTCGAAGTGGACCGCCCCGCGCCGAGAGCTCCGGTGACTGTCGGGGTCGCCGTGGAGGGTGTCCGCGATGGCACCGGTGCCCGCGCTGATGCCGTCGCGGATCTGCTCGGCGCGGCGGCTGGGGCTAGCGTTGCGGTGGCTGAGCAACCACCGGACTGGTGGGGTCGGCCCCCGCACTCGCCAGGGGGACCCGCCGCGGTGGTCACCTGCGAGCCGACCGGGCTGGCCGAGCTCCTCGCCACCGCCCCTGGCGCGCTGCGCGGCTCGGCCGGGGCCGGAGTGCTCACCGTAGGTCTGGACGACGGTAACCGGCTGGGTACCGAGCTGGCACGGCTGCGCGAGATCGCCACCCGGCACGGCGGCACGGCGGTGCTGCGCTGCGCGCCCCCGCACCGCGGGGCTGGTCTCGATGTGTGGGGACCGGTGCCCGCGCTGGCGTTGATGCGCCGGCTCAAAGACCAGTTCGACCCGGAGCACCGGTTTTCGCCGGGCCGGTTCGTGGGAGGGATCTGATGAGCGGAGGAGTTTGATGAGCGCAGGTGCTTTCGATGACCGCCATCCGCCGTCGCCCGAGCTGATCAAGGACTGCGTGCACTGTGGGTTCTGCCTGCCGTCCTGCCCCACCTACGTGCTGTGGGGCCAAGAGATGGACTCGCCGCGGGGACGCATCCACCTGATGAAGGCCGGCCTGGAGGGTGAGCCGCTGTCCGCATCAATGGTGAGTCACTTCGACGCCTGCCTCGGGTGCATGGCCTGCGTGACGGCCTGCCCGTCGGGTGTGCGGTACGGCACGCTGATCGCGGATACCCGAGCGCAGGTGCAGCGTCGCTACGAGCGGCCCCGCCGGGAGCGGTGGCTGCGCGAGGCGATCTTCTGGTTGTTCCCCTACCCGAGGCGGTTGCGGGCGTTGCGCGGGCCGCTGGCGCTCTACCAGCGCAGTGGGCTGGACCGGTGGCTGTGGCGAACCGGGTTGCTGGACCGGTTGCCCCCGACACTTCGAGTGATGGAGTCACTGGCCCCGAAGCTGACCCCGGCGCTGGCCCGGCACCGGCCGTTGCCAGCGCGGCTGCCCGCCCGCGGACAGCGCCGCTCGGTGGTCGGGATGCTCACCGGCTGCGTGCAGGACGTGTTGTTTCCCGAGGTCAACGCCGCCACCGCGCGGGTGCTCGCCGCTGAGGGCTGTGATGTGGTGATCCCCCGAGGGCAGGGCTGCTGTGGGGCGCTGTCCCAGCACATGGGCCGCGAGGATGAGGCGGTCCGCTTCGCCCGGGCGCTGATCGAGAGCTTCGAGGCCGCCGGGGTGGATCATGTCGTGGTCAACGCCGCCGGCTGCGGCTCGGCGATGAAAGAGTACGCGCACCTGCTGCGCGACGATCCTGACTACGCCGCCCGCGCGCGGGCTTTCGTCGAGCGCACCCGCGACATTTCCGAGCTGCTCGTCGAGCTCGGCCCGGTCGCGCCGCGGCATCCGCTGGAGGTCACGATCGCTTACCACGACGCCTGCCACCTCGGGCACGCCCAAGGCATCCGGTCTCAGCCCCGGGAGCTGCTGCGGGCCATCCCCGGCCTGACCCTGACCGAGATCGCCGAAGCTGACCTGTGCTGCGGCTCGGCAGGGATCTACAACCTGCTGCACCCCGTGCCGGCCACCGAGCTGGGGGACCGCAAAGCCCGCAACGTGCTCGCCACCGGGGCGTCGGTGCTGGTCACCGCCAACCCCGGATGCCTCATGCAGATCGCGGCCAGCGCCCGGCGGCTCGGCGGGCACCTCAGGTTGGCGCACACCGTCACCGTTCTGGACGCCTCAATTCGCGGCGTGGCGCTGCGGGGATCGTGAGTGGTGGTTTGTGCGGAGAAAGCGCGGCACCCGCCGGTTGGTGGCCGGTGCCGCGCTGGGGTGCTTCGTCGCTTCAGACTCTGATTGTCGTGCCGTCGAAGCGAGTCACCGAAAAGCCGCCGTACGGCTCGTTGAACAATTCGCCCAACTCTTCGAGCATCGCGATCGCGACCTTTTCGCCGAGCCTGTTCGCCTCGTTCGCATCCGTACGCCAGTGCACGCCCGCATGGAACGGGTACGTGGCGCGCCCCAGACGCTGCACTTCGACGTGCCCGCCGAATTCTTCCGGGCGGAGCCGGCGGTGCACGAGCCACTTCTGGTACCACTGGTGCTTGAGCGCGTGAGTCGCCGGCTCGCACACCAGGGTCGCGATCGCCGGCGCCCCGAATGTGCCGAAACCGACGTCCGTGGGTGCGCCGCTCATACCGATGGGCAGCGGCAGGCCGGTTCCGGTGTGGTCAATGAATTGACTGTAGGGATTCCCCGCATCTCCCAGATGCGACGTACCGGCCCCGCCGAGCAGGTTCACACACGCGACGAAATACGCTTGGTACAAGAAATCCGTGTGGACGTACTGCGCGACCGCCCGACCGTTGTAGGCGTACACCCGTGGACCAGCCGCGATCGCCACTGACGGCGGGGGCTGACAGCCGTTGATGGTGTTCAGCCAGTCGGCAAAGGTGGTGTTGAAATCGACACCCGCTTATTGGTTAGGATCCTCGTGTCGATGGACTGGGCGCCGAAATTGACGGGTTGCAAGAGAAATTGCGAGATGTAGGGGCCGGTCGTGCAGCCCTGGTACTCGTCGCGGAACAACGTCTTCGTAGTGACCTGCCCGCCGGCCTTCGGCCCCCGAAAATCGCTGAGCTTCGTGAGGTCCTCGGCCGCCGCTATGGCCACTGGGTTATTATCATATTCGGCGAAGGGGACGTCGCGCAGCAGCGACATCCAGCACAGCTCGACCATCTCGCCCGCTTCTTGGGCACTGGCGAAGGCAGGCGCGGGCGGCTCTGTCAGCTGATGCGAGTCAATCCCTTCGAGATCGTACGCGTACCCCGACTGTGGATTGACGAAGCGCCTTTGCTTCGTCGGATCGCCGCAGCCGAGCGCGCCGTTGGACGCGAGCGCGTCGAAGTCGGTCGATCTGCCGCCGTGCAGCGCCGCCAGCAGCTTGGCATAGGCTTCGGGGATTACTTCACCGGTGTTGGGGTCGTGGGCCAGCCCCTTGGTCGAGCTTCCGATCTTGTTCGGGTACCGGTCTTCGTTGCCGTTGTTGGCATGGACCGGATTAGGCTTGAAGAACTGCTCCTCCGCCGCATCGACACGCACCTCGCGCGCGGTGATGCGACGCTTGATAAAATTCAGAATTCCAAACTCCTCGCTCTGTTAGACATCCGTTCACAGGTCCAGGGTTGAGTCTTTACTCCGCGTCATCTTGTTGCCGCCCCCCGAAGCGGCAGCCACCAGAGGGAGGCTGCGCAACGCCCGAAAAGTACTTCCCGCGCTACTCCGATCGAGTGAACTTGCACGCCTCTCCGCTGTGCGCCCTCTCCGCTGTGCGCACGGTCAAGATTGGTGCGAAAACTTTCACCTCCGACATCAAATCCCGCGTTCTTCCGGGCTCATGATATAAACGGATAATCAGTTGGCAATAATAGCGACAGCCGGCTCCTGGGTCACCCTGCGTGTCGACAGTCACCAATGCCCTGCGGATGCCCGCTTTGGCGGTAGTCCTATCGTGGCACGTCACGTTGACTGGGCTGGGGTGTTCGG
The DNA here is from genome assembly GCA_050699655.1 of Pseudonocardiaceae bacterium. Classification (GTDB taxonomy): domain Bacteria; phylum Actinomycetota; class Actinomycetes; order Mycobacteriales; family Pseudonocardiaceae. The sequence goes on along the minus strand of JBOHFJ010000125.1, from coordinate 5,281 downwards.
TTGTTCCGGCGTGGGGTGGAGGCTACGGATGCGTGAACGTAGACTCAGCGGCGCACTTGTCGCGGGGTTGCTGGGAGTGGGTCTGGTCGTTGGGCTCGCAGCGTGCGCGAAGGCCGCACCACAGATGCATCTGCCGGCTAAGACACCGGTGGCCCAAGGCCACGGCGGCGCGGTGGTCTCAGACACCGCAGAGTCGACGCAAGCTGGCTTGACTGTGTTGCGCATGGGCGGGACTGCCGTCGACGCCGCGGTTGCGGTGGCCTCGACACTGGGCGTGACCGATCCCTACGTCGCGGGCATCGGTGGAGGCGGCTACATCGTCTACTACGACTCGAGCACCCACCGGGTGTCCACCATCGACGGTCGGGAAACCGCGCCGGCCGCCGACGGGCCGTCGATGTTCATCGACCCCTCGACTGACAAGCCTGACAAGCCCGGAAATCCATTGTCGTTCCCGGCTGCGGTAACCAGCGGGCTGTCCGTCGGCGTGCCTGGCACGCTGGCCACCTGGCAGCGCGCGCTGCGGCGGTGGGGCCGTTTCGGGCTCGCCGAGGATCTGCGGCCGGCCGAGCAGGTCGCCGAGCGTGGCTTCGTGGTCGACGCGACGTTCCAGGAGCAGACAAGGCAGAACGCCCGGCGCTTCGCCGAGTTCGGCTCGACGGCGACACTGTTCCTGCCGGGCGGCAGACCGCCCTCGGTGGGCTCGACACTGCGCAATCCCGACCTCGCGAGAACCTACCGGGAGATCGGCGAGGGCGGGATCAGCGCGTTTTACGGTGGTTCGATCGGCGCCGACCTGGTCACCGCCGTGCGGCACCCCCCGCTGGTACCCGGTGCCACGCTGGTGGCCAGGCCCGGTCCAATGACGCTGGCGGACCTGAGTGCCTACCGCGCACTGGACGCCGACCCGACGCACGTGAACTACCGCGGCCTGGACGTGTACGGCATGGCGCCGTCCTCCAGCGGAGGTATCACCGACGGCGAGGCGCTCACCATCCTGAGCAACTTTGATCTGTCCGCGATGAGCCGGGTGCAGGCGCTGCACCACTACCTGGAGGCCAGCCGGCTGGCGTTCGCCGATCGTAACCGCTACCTCGGCGACTCTCGCTACGTGGACGTGCCGCAGCGGCAACTGCTCTCGACGTCTTTCGGTCGCCAGCGCGCCTGCCTCATCGACCCGGCGAAGGCCAGCGCCGGCCCGGTCGCGCCAGGCGACCCGGGCGCCGAATCACACGCGTGTGCGCCGGTCGGCGCGGCCGCCGCGGTGCCGGAGGGCGAGCACCACACTAACCACTTCGTGGTCGCTGACGGTGCGGGCAACGTCGTGTCGTACACCAACACGCTCGAGGAGCTGGGCGGCAGCGGGATCGTGGTGCCCGGCCGCGGATTCCTGCTCAACAACGAGCTGACTGACTTCAATTTCGAGCCCACGCAGGGCAGCGCGCCAGACCCCAATGTGCCGGCGGCCGGCAAGCGGCCACGCTCCAGCATGTCGCCGACCATCGTGCTGAAGGACAACCGGCCGTTCCTCGCGGTCGGCTCGCCAGGGGGAGCCACGATCATCACCACGGTGCTGCAGATCCTGGTCAACCGGATCGACTTCGCCATGAGCCTGCCGGACGCGATCGCCGCGCCCCGTGCCTCGCAGCGCGACGCCGCGAGCACCCAAGCCGAGCCGGCGTTCATCGCGACGTCCACCACCCCTGGCCTGCAAGCGCTCGGGCACAAGTTCGTGATCAGCGACACCTCGCCGCTGGATCCCACGATCACGATCAGCCCGGAAATTGGCGTGGCGTCGGGCCTGGAGTTCCTTCCCGACGGCATGGTGTTCGCGGCCGGCGAGCCGACCCGACGCGGTGGCAGCGCAGCCGGCGTCGTCTTCACCACCCGCTGAGCTGGCACACCATTGCGAGGTCAGCTCGGAGGGAGGGCCACCGCGCGGCCGGACACGAAACGCGGGCATGTTCAGTGCCCACACCAGCGCTCAGCGGACCACCATCACCTGACGGGAGACGATCCCACGGCGCTGCACCTCCCGCTGCGGAACCATGCACAGCCGCACGCGGGTCAGATATCGGTAGTCAGTGCCCTGCCATCACCGAGCGTCAGGAACGCGCCCCCGTCCCCGCTGCTCTCCGGATGAGCCTCGCGGACGGTGACATCAATGCCCGCCTTGTTCAACGCCAGCGCCACCGCCGCTCCGGCGATCCCACCCCCGACGACCAGAACTACACTCCGACCGTAGCGCCATCCGATGAACCACGACACTGAGGTGCATTCCTGTACGCATCACGGTATTCTCCCGCGTATGAACCAGAGTGAGCGCTTAACAATCTCTCTGGACCGGTCCGTGGCCGCCAGGGTTCGCCAGTGTGGCCGGAGTACGCCGGGGGGTGCGTCGGGCTACCTCGAGCGCCTCGTTCGAGCTGACGCCCTGCGCGAAGCGGCCAACAGCATGGCGCGCTGGTACGCGGCCAATCCCACCTCTGTCGAACCTCTGTCGAAGACTCGCTGGCTGAGACCGTCGCCGCACTGGACGCGGCCGGCTGAGTGTCCCTACGCAGAGGGGGCGTCTACCCCTACAAACCAGTCCTTCACCGACCCGGTCAGTCGCTCCAGCGCTTGATTGTCTCCGCGGAGCCGCTCAACGAGTCAACCTTACCTGTGGTGCTCGGGCTGCAAGTCGTCGATCACGACCCTGATTCCCTCCTGTCCGTGAGACTTGACGGTCACGGCTGGGCAGTCATCACCACCATCGAACAAGTGATCAAATCTCGTCTCGATGAACCAGCTGGCGTCATCAGCCCAGACGAACAGCAGGCCGTCGACAACGCTCTCCGCGCGGCTCTTGATCTTTGAAACCAGCCGCGCTATCACTGCGCTGGCCTGGCCGGCAAGCGCGCTGGTGGAGTGACCAGGTCGAGATCCGTCTGCGGGAAGTCCTCGCCGGTGCACAGCAGGGGGCGCCCGGCGAGGCGGCAGGTCGCGTAGGTCAGGCAGTCCCCGAAGTTCAGCGCGGCGGGGTGGCGCCCCTTGCCGTAACGCGTGAACGCGTCGACCGCGACGGGCCAGTGCGCGGTCGTGATCGGGATAGTCTCGGCGTCGGCCTCGTGCAGCAGCCGCGCCAGCAGTGACCTGCCCGTGACGCCGAGCCGGGCCGTGAGCACGATGCCGGTCTCCGCGAGTGTCGGCGCGCCAACACCAACAACGGGCGCCCTCGCCACATGGTCCACGAGCACCTCATGACCCGGTTCAGCCAGCAGGATCGCCACCAACGCTGAACTGTCGACAATCACACTCCCTCCGAGCCGTAGCCGAGGATGGCCTCGCGCTCCCGCTTGGTCAAGCCGCCCCGCAGCTCCACCGGGACCTGCGGCCACGCCTCGTTCACCAGGAAGCGGTGCAGCCGGTCCACCGGATCCTCGGTTGCCGCAGACGCGCGGAGCCGGTCGAGCCGCTCCCGCAGCGCAACTCGCACCGCCGAGGTCTTCGTCTCACCGGCCAACGCGGCCACCTCGGCGGCAAGCCGTTCAGTGTCGGGATCCTTGATGTTGAGAGCCACGCCCACCATGGTACCAAAAAGAAACCATGGTGGAAAATCTGACTGGTCAGATCGATCCGATAATCTACATTATGACAAAGGTGAGTTCTTTGGTGACGGCCCGAGGCTCCTGATGCTCCGGCCAAGTGCAATGCATGGCCGGAGCGAATCAAGGCGTGCAGCGCGACGAGTAGGCTTCCTGGCGGTCGCTGAGCTTGGGTTGCTTGCCGCGCAGCGACCCTTTGGCGCGGGCGACCTTCATGCCCTCCCGAGTCCTCCTAGTTTCGTCACGACCAGGACGTCACCGGCCCGACAGGCGGCCATCGCCTCCCGCAGTCCCGGGCGGGCGCGGTTGGTTCCGGTCAGACCGTGGTCGACGTAGATCCGCTCCGGCTCGACACCGAGCGCGACAAGGGCGTCGCGCTGGGCGGTGAGATCTTGATCATCTGTTGAGCATTTCGCATAGGCGATCTTGAGTCCGGCCACGCAACAGCGTGCCGGGTTAGCGCTCCGTCACCGGTACTGTTCACCGAACCAGTCTTACGGCACTTCCGTTCCTGCGGATCTTTGTGGCCTGTCGCTGACCAGGAGGGGTGCCGGTGACCGCCTGGGGTCTTGGCGCGCAGCACCCGGCCGCCGAGGATGGTGGACTTGAGTTCCAGAAACGAGGTCTCGATCTCCCACCGCTGCCGGTAGAGCCTGATGATCTCGGTGGCGGGGATGTTGGGGTCGAGGATGGTGATGATCAACCGGTGGACCTCGTTGCGGTGTCCCGCTTTGGTGGTGATGGTGATCTCGCAGTTGATGACTTGGACCGCGACGATCAGGTCTCGGGCGGCGAAGTTCCGGTCGGCCAACAGGATCATCCCGCGGCGCAGTGCGGGCAGCAGGTCGCGGGTGTAGGTGGTCTCCCCGATACCGGTGCAGCCGAACGTCGCGTCGATGATCGTGCGGGTGCCGCGGGCGAGCAGCGCGAGCACCCGGATCATCGGATACCCGGATCATCGGATACCCGGATCATCGGATACCCGGATCATCGGATACCCGGATCATCGGATACCCGGATCATCGGATACCCGGTGCCACCGTGGTGGCCCCCGCCCCGGCGGAACCTGCGCAGGTTCGCTTCGGTGTCCGGGCAGCACATCATGGTGCCATCGATCGCGGTCACTTACCGGCCGCGCCAGTACACGCCCTTGGTCCTCGGGCCGGCGCCCGGGCCACGAAGCAGGTCGAACAGGGCGCGCAGCGGCGCCACGCCGATCCGACGCCGTGCCTGGGCCAGCGCCCCCGCGGTCGGTGTGACCACCCCGAGCCCGTCGAGCCCGGAGATCATCTTCGCCCACACCTGCCCGTAGCCCACCTCAGCGAACAACCCAGCGGCCAGCAACAGGTAGACCACCACCCGAGAGGGCAGGTCCCGTATCCGCGCCAGGACCTTGCCGGTCTCGCCCAGCACAGCGTCAACCATCTGGAAGGGCACGATCCGGGTCAGCTCACCCAGATGACCAGGACCGAACCGGCCTCCGGCGACTGTGACGACGCGGGTGACGACAGAATTCGCGGACAGCGGAGGTCCCCGGACAGCAGGTTGACCCGCCGCACCACGGCTTGACCTGGCGATCCCGCAGGTGTGGGCGCGGGAGCTCGACGAGGGCCGGTACTGGTGCTCGGAGTCGAGCATGTACCGGATCGCCCGCGACGCCGGGCAGAGCCGGGAACGACGGGCCCAGGCCACCC
>JBOHFJ010000124.1:0-12805 GCA_050699655.1 Pseudonocardiaceae bacterium | reverse complement strand
ACCCGTCTCGGAGGTCACGTTGTGACAGCTGTCACAACGTGACCTCCGAGACGGGTCTCCCGGTGTTGCTGATGCTGAGGTGCCGACCGAGATTATTCTGGATCAGTTCAGATCGGTTGCCCAGTTGTTACAATTCAGTCGTCAACACTGGTGTCCTGAGTCCAGGTCACGGCGCGGGCCCAGTCGTCTGGCGTTCACTTCCGCTGCCGGTTTGATCACTTGTCTCATCTGGCGGGTGAGAGCTTCCTGGGGAGCCCCGATGACGTCGTTACTGGCAGCGAGAGATGTGCAGTCCCCGCAGGAGAAGGAGTACGGCATTGTCGAGATGCCGCTGCCTCCAGCCATGGCCTCCTGGCAGAAGAGCAGTGTGTCCGCTAACGGGCCTCCGGACTGTATCGATGTCACCAGCACGCAGCGGCATGTCTGGGTCCGGGACTCGAAGAACCCGCTCGGACCAGCCCTCGGGTTCACCCGCGAGGGCTGGTCAGCGTTTTTGGTTGGGGTCCTGCGGGACGAGTTCGACCGTTCCGCTGTGCCAGCCTGATGACGGCTTAGCGGCCAGTCGTGATCAGGTAAGTCCCCTGGCATCGGGAAAACTCGTCCCCACGCGCTCAGTCGTCGTCTGGTGGATCCTCCACTGGTGGCGCCTCGAAGTACCAGTCATGATCTGTTAAGGGATAACCGCAGCGCGAGCACTTCTGGCCGTGGCTTGCCGTGGCGTGCAGCGCCGCCCACCCCTCGTTGAGCCTGCGACGCTCCCTGGCCTGCCGGTGCGACTTGGCCTGCAAGGCATGATCGGCCAGGGTCGCTCCGAGCAGTAGCCCGAGGCACACCAGCAGGGCCGCACCCAGCAGGACCCAGCCCAGCGCCTGCCGGGTCACCCCGCTGCGCGGTGTGTTCCGCCACGACGTTGCGCCCCCTGGCCGTGGCCCATGGGCCTGGCTCCGGGGAAGCGTATCGCGCTCCGGTGAGTTGCCGACATGATCGCCATCCCCTTTCGCCGCCAGTTGCAGGTGTTAATACCTACGTATTTAGGTGTTACACCGTAATCATATAGGTATAAAATCGGTTTTTTCAAGCTGTACGCTACGTTCATGCTTACGTACGTGGAAGTTTGCCGAGGAAGCGACCCGGAGGAGCGGTCCAGTGGCCAGGATCCAGCTGACCGATCGCGAGGATGACGTGCTCGCGCTGGTCATCGGTGGGCTCAGTAACGAGGAGATCGCCGCTCGCCTCGCCATCTCGCGCCGGACGGTGGAGGCGCACCTGCGTGCGCTGTTCCGCAAGGCCGGGGTGGCCAGACGGACGCAACTCGCGGCGTTGTACCAGGACAGTGACATGGCCCTCGCCGAGCCTTCCGGATCGCGACGACCCGATGCCAGCGACGGCCCGGCTCCGCCGCTGTCGCGGCAACGCCGCGACCTGGCGGACTGCGAGCGACAGCTGCGGGCCTACGCCGCCGCTGTGCGCGGGCTGGTGGACCGGCAGTTCCCGCTGTTCGAGGAGCGGGTGGAGCTCACCGTCCTGGTCGGCGAGGAAACAGGGCAGGACATCATCATCGAGCGGCGCTGGACCCGGCCGATGCCCTACCTCGTCTACCGCATCCTGAGCCCGATCGTGATCTGGCCAGATGGCCCGTCCGAGGCCGATGAGCTCGGCGTTGGCTGCACGGTGGGCGGCCAGGACACTCATGTTGACGTTCACGCGGTGCGGGGTGTGGACGGCAGGCTACGACTGATGGTCTTGTTTCAGCCGGGGCTGGCGACCGAGACCGAGTGGGTGCTGCGCTACCACTCACCGAAACTGTGGGATCCACTCCGTGACACCGGCCGGGACACCCTAACCTGGGCTACGGCCACTTTTGAGCAGCGGCACAATCCGAAGATCGACGAGCTCACCCTGAACGTCGTCTTTCCAAGTTCCTGGACTGGTGAACGGCTTGCCGAGGACAGCAACCAAGGCGTGATCCATACTGCGCGGCTGCCGACCGGCCAGACCCAGCTGAGCTGGCGCCAGGATGCTCCAGGTGCCGGTGAATACGGCTGGGAACTACAAGGCTCGCGCGACTCCTGAGCCGGCGGGCGCAACTGGCTCACATGCGTGTGGATCAGTTGTGTGGCGGATGTAACCGACCGGGCGAGCGAGTGTCACTCGTGTGTAACGCGGATTTCCTATGTTGTGGGTGTTGGACCCGCGCGCTGTGGGTAGCGCCGCCTGGCGCCATGAACTGGATGGCGCGCTGAGGCCACTGGGGAGAAGAGGGCCCCGTCATGGCGGTGGACCCGCGGGCAGTGACCGAGCGCGTGAAGACGGTGTGCTCGTACTGCGGTGTCGGGTGCGGGATGGTCCTTGATGTCGCTGCGGACGCGGCCGGGCAGCGCAGGGTGGTCAAAGTCTCCGGGGACAAGGCCCATCCGGCTAACTTCGGCCGACTGTGCACCAAGGGGGCGACCAGCGTCGACATGCTGCACGCGCCGGGCCGGCTGAGGACCGCCTTGGTCCGGACCGATCGCGGTGGCGTGGCTGAGCCCCTCGAGGCGGACGCGGCGATCACAGCGACCGCGCGGCGACTGCGGGAGCTCTTGGACGCGCACGGACCCGACGCGCTGTCCTTCTATGTGTCCGGCCAGCTGACCCTGGAGGCGCAGTACTTGGCGAACAAGCTCGCCAAGGGCTTCGTCCGCACCAACCAGATCGAGTCCAACTCGCGGCTGTGCATGGCCAGCGCGGGCAGCGGCTACAAGCTGTCCCTGGGAGCCGACGGCCCGCCGGGCTCCTACCAGGACTTCGACCACGCCGATGTGTTCTTCGTCATCGGCGCGAACATGGCCGACTGCCACCCGATCCTGTTCCTGCGGCTGATGGACCGGGTGAAGGCGGGCGCCAAACTCATCGTGGTCGACCCCCGGCGCACCGCCACCGCGGCCAAGTCCGACCTCTTCCTTCAGATCCGGCCTGGCACGGACCTGGCTCTGCTCAACGGGTTGCTGCACCTGCTGGTTGCCGACGGGCACGTCGATGCGAAGTTCATCACCGAGTTCACCGAGGGCTAGGAAGCCATGCCCGGGTTCCTGCGGGACTACCCGCCCGCGAAGGTCGCCGAGCTCACCGGCATCCCCGAGGCGGACATCCGGCAGGCGGCCCGGTGGATCGGCGAGGCCGGTGACTGGATGAGCTGCTGGACGATGGGGCTGAACCAGAGCACGCACGGCACGTGGAACACCAACGCGTTGTGCAACCTGCACCTGGCGACCGGGGCGATCTGCCGCCCGGGCAGTGGCCCGTTCTCGTTGACTGGTCAACCAAATGCCATGGGCGGGCGTGAGGTGGGCTACATGGGCCCGGGACTGCCCGGGCAGCGCTCGGTGCTGGTCGAGGAGGACCGCCGGTTCACCGAGGAGCTGTGGGGTCTGCCGCCCGGCACCCTGCGCACCGAGCTTGGCCAGGGCACCGTCGACATGTTCGCTCGGATGGCGCAGGGCGAGATCAAGGCGTGTTGGATCATCTGCACCAATCCGATCGCCACCGTGCCCAACCGCAAGACCGTCATCGCGGGACTGGAGACGGCCGAGTTCGTCGTCACCCAGGACGTCTTCGCCACCGAGACCAACGCCTACGCCGACGTGGTCCTGCCGGCCGCCTTGTGGGCCGAGACTGAAGGCGTGCTGGTCAACTCCGAGCGGAACCTCACCCTGCTCCAGCGGGCCGTGGAACCCGCCGGGCAGGCGTTGCCAGACTGGCGGATCATTGCCCGGGTCGCCTGCGAGATGGGTTTCGAGCGGGCCTTCTCTTATACCTGCGCGCAGGAGGTGTTCGAGGAGATCACCCGGGCGTGGAACCCCAAAACCGGTTACGACCTGCGGGGCGTGACCTACCAGGGGCTGCGCGACACCCCAGCGCAGTGGCCCAGCCCTCCCGGTGGCGCGACCGACCGTCATCCGGTCCGCTACCTCAACGACGGCGTCAGCCAGTCGCCGCTCACCCGGCCCGACGGCAGCAGGCCGCGGCTCGTCTTCGCCACCGCGAGCGGCCGCGCCGTCTTCTTCCCCCGGCCGCACCTGCCTCCCGCCGAGTTGCCGGACGACAGTTACCCCTTCGTGCTCAACACCGGCCGGCTGCAGCATCAGTGGCACACACTGACCAAGACGGGCAAGGTCGCGAAACTCAACAAGCTCAACCCCGGCCCCTTCGTCGAGATTCATCCCCGGGACGCCGCCACGTACGGCATCAGCGAAGGCGACGCGGTGCGGATCGCCTCCCGGCGTGGCTTGGCGGTGCTCCCCGCTGTGCTGACCGACCGGGTCCAGCCGGGGAACTGTTTCGCGCCGTTTCACTGGAACGACCTGTTCGGCGAGTACTTGAGCGTCAACGCCGTCACCAACGACGCGGTCGATCCCATCTCTTTTCAGCCTGAATTCAAGGTCTGCGCGGTCTCACTGACCAAGGTCGCCGCGCCCCAGCTGGCCGCCCCGCCGGAGCTGGCCGCCATGCCCCAGCCAGTCGCCATGCCCCAGTTGGCCGCGACGCCTCAGCGGGTCGCCGCGCCCCAGTTGGCTGCCGCATCTCACTCGGCTGGTGTTGCGGCCTTGGCTGGCCTGTTTGGCCTCACCGATCTCGCTCCGCCCGCGCTCGCCGACCAGGAAGGTCACTATCTGGCCGGATTCCTGGCCGGGCTTGGAGAGCTGCCATCCACTGACGCTGCCGTGCCAGTCCTGCCTGACCATGCTCCCTTCGACCCCGGCCATGCCCTGTGGATCAACGGCGCGCTGGCCGGGATGTTCTCCCGCTCGCCGCTCACCCCACCAGCGCCGGTCACCGCGACCGGGGCGCGGGCCGCATCGGAGCGCTCCGCGCCCGGACGTGACGTCATCGTCCTGTGGGCCTCGCAGACCGGCAACGCCGAGGACTTCGCCACCGCCAGCGCGCGGCGCCTGGCCGACGCGGGGTGCACCCCCACCGTCATCAGCATGGCCGACTGCGCGCCCGGCACTCTGCCGGCCGGCGCGGACCTGCTCGTCATCTCCAGCACCTTCGGTGACGGCGAAGCCCCCGACAACGGCTCCGGCTTCTGGGAGGCCCTCACCGAACCCGGCGCACCGCGATTTACGGACGTGCGTTACGCGGTGCTGGCCTTCGGTGACTCCAGCTACGACGACTTCTGCGGCCACGGGCGGCGGCTCGACCAGCGGCTCGAAGAACTTGGCGCTCTCCGGCTGGCTCCCCGGGTGGACTGCGAGCCTGATTACCAGGAGCAGGCCGGCTGCACCGGTCACCGCGACGCTGGTCGGCAACCGGCTGCTCAGCCTGCCCGGTTCGGTCAAAGAGGTGCGGCAATTCACCTTCGACACCACTGGCAGCGAACTGGCCTACCAAGCCGGCGACGCGCTCGGGGTGCTGCCGGTGAACTGTGCCGAACTCGTCATGGAGTGGCTGGCCATCACCGGTCTCAATCCAGCCGACATCGTTGAAATCCCCCACCGCGGCCCCATCCCACTCGGCGAGGCCCTGCACCGCCACCTCGAGATCACCAAGATCACTCCCGATCTGTTGCGGTTCGTTGCGGAACGCTCCCGTGACCGTGACCTCACCATGCTCCTGCGCTCGGGAAACAAAGGCGAGCTGGCGAAATGGATCTGGGGCCGGCAGACCCTCGACGTCATCGGTGAATTCCCTGTCCGCGCCAGGGCGCACGAATGGTCCAGCGTGCTCAAACGCCTGCAACCCCGGCTCTATTCCATATCGTCCAGCCCGCTGGTCAACCCCCACCAGGTACACCTGACAGTCTCGGTAGTGCGATTCGACAACCATCGTGGCACCGCGCGCAAGGGAGTGTGCTCGACCTATCTGGCCGACGGTCCCCGGCACGCCCCGGTGCCCGTCTTCGTCCAGCGCTCAACCCACTTCCGCCCCCCGAAAGACCCCGCCACCCCCATGATTATGGTGGGTCCCGGAACGGGCATCGCACCGTTTCTCGGTTTCCTCGACGAACGTCGCGTGCGTGGCGACCGGGGCCGCAACTGGCTCTTCTTCGGCGAACAACGGCAATCAACCGATTTCTACTACCAGGAAGAGCTCGACGCGCTACAGCGCGACGGGCTGCTGACCCGGCTGGATCTCGCCTTCTCCCGTGACCAGCGGACCAAGATCTACGTCCAGGACCGCATCTACCAGGCACTGCGCACGATCGTGGCGCACCACGGCGGCCTGGATGACGACGAGGCGGGCGCCTACATCAAACAGCTCGCGTCGGACAAACGCTACGTTCGCGACGTGTACTGAAATCCCGCTCAGGGCCAGTCGCCAGCGGTGGGCTCGTCGCCCTCGCCGCGCGGGTCCGGTGACTGATGGTCGACCGAACGGGGGTATGCGGGTGCGCTGCGACCGGGTGCGCCAGCGTGAACGGGTGCGTCCGCGACCGGGGCTGTTTCGTAAGTGTTGGGGTTTCTGGCTGTGTCGGGGTCGGCCTGGCGGTCGGCATCCGGCGGGAGCTGTTTTCCTAGTACGTCAGCCGCGGGTGCCGGGAATGCGGGGGGTATCGGGGCTGGTCGGCGCGGCGGCGCGACCGGGACGGCTAGCTTGTGCGGGTGCGCTTGGGGCAGTGATCTCTGGGGTGCCAAGACTACCTGGGGTGCGGGATTATCCTGGGGTGCGGGGTTTGCTTGTGGTGCGGGGTTTGCTTGTGGTGCTGGGTTTACCTGCGGTGCTGGGTTTACCTGCGGTGCTGGGACGGCTGCCGGAGCCGCTGGGGGAACCGGTGCCTTTGCGGGAGCGGGTGGGCCCGCCTTCGGCGCAACTCCCGCTGACGTGCCGGTGTCCAGCCGGACTTGTTCATAGCCGGTGGCCTGGTCTTGTTGTTGATGCACCACCAGGACGGTCAGCCCACCGACGGCCGCAATGGCGGCCGCCAGAAAGGCAAGCAGAATTTCATTCGAACGCACCCAACCGACGTTCATCCAAGACCCCCTCGGCTCGACCTTCCAGGAATCAAGCCAGATTTACCTGCGTTCTCCATGGGTGAGCTAGTGGAGCACGCGGCATGACCCCCTCAGTAGTACCGTCCCCCGATCCAGCTGCCAGAGTAGGTGGCCGTTCGGTGGGTGGTCAAGAGCTGTGCGTGAGCACTTGGCGCCGGATCATCCGGCTGCCGCGCCCCGCACGGTGGCTCATGAGCTCCCGAATGAGAAGTGCCGGCCGGCGGCGGCGGAGCCGAGCGTGACGGTCAGCGGCAGGGTGAACGACTGGTCCTGGCACCTGGCGTTCGCGGTGGCCGCCATGGTGACCGAGACCGCGTAGGCTCGGGTGCGCCCCGCCTCGATGAAGCCCACCGGGGCGTCGACCGGCGCGCTGGTCACGGTGCCGGCGGGGCACCCCGCCGGGGTGGCGTTGGACGTGCCCGCGCTGATGGAGGTCACCTGAACGCCGTAGCCGTTGGTGTTGCTGACGTAGAGCGGAAAGGTCTTCGTCGCGCCAGGGGGCAGGCTGCGGATGTCGTTGTCCGGAGTGACGGTGAGCGTGGCCGTGGTGGTCGACCCGGTCTGACCACTGCCGGCGGTGCCGATGAGGAATCCCACGCCGACCAGCGTGAGCGCGATGACCAGGGCGAGACCGTCGAAAACGGTCAGGTTGCGCACCGTGGTGCCCACGCCGCTGCCCGCCGCGGTGTCCTCGACTGTGTCTTCCATTGGGGTGTACTCCGCTGGGGTGTACTCCACTGCACGACTCCCTTACCGGACCTCTGGCCGCTGCTGACTGTCCGTGCTCGAAACGCCGCGTTGCGTCGCATCCAGTGACAGGCTAGGCGGTGCCGCTGGAGTCAGTGCCTCCCGGGTGCCTGACGGGGTGCCTGTCGGAGCTGGGGCGTGGCGCCAGGGGGCCAGGGCGGTTCAGGGGGCTAGCGTGCTGAGGAAGGTGCGCCAGGCGGGGGTGGGGACGGCCAGAGCGGGGCCGGTGGGGTGCTTGGAGTCGCGGATCAGCACCCGGTCCGGGGCGGGCGCGACCTCGACGCAGTCGCCGTTGCCGAAGCTGTAGCTGCTGGTGCGCCAGCCGACCTGGACGCAGTTACCGTTCCCGCCGCTGTAGCTGCTGGTGCGCCAGACGATGCCATCCGGCTCAGGCGCGGTCATCATGGTCCTCTCCATCCTTATCGAGCCTGGTTGCCAGCGCGGCAATCAGCTGCCGTGATTGTCCCTCACTCAGCGCAGTGCTCGCCAGCGCCTTCAAGATGCGCTGGTAGGCCTGAATTTCCTCCGGCCGCTCCAGGAACAGGCTGGAGGTCTCACTTTCCAGATAGGCCACCGGTTTGAACTCGGTGAACTCCATCAGCCGGAACGCCCCGGTCATCGCCGCGTGCGCGCCGACCGCGAAGGTCACCACCCGCAGCGTCACATACGAGCGGGTCGACATCCGCACCAGATGGTGCAGCTGCTCGGCCATCACCGCGGGCCCGCCCACCGGAGTGCGCAGCGCGCACTCGTGCAGGTAGAAGGTGAAGGTGGCCGGGCGGTCCCGGCTGAACAGGCTCTGCCGGGCCATCCGGGCGGCCATCCGGTCCTCCACCTCACTGGGCGGCACGTTGACGTTGTGGCTGATCACCGCGCGGGCGTACTCGCCGGTCTGCAGCAGGCCGGGCACGAATGTCACCTCGAAGTCGCTGATCGCGACCGCCTTGTTCTCGTGCTCGATCAGCGTCCGCAGCTGCTTGGGCATCCGGGAGCCGTGCTGCTGGAACCAGCCCGGCGTGTCCTGCTCGCGGCACAGCGCCAACAGCCGCTCGCGCTCCGGGCCGGGTGCCCGGCACACCCCGAGGAACGCCGAGATGTCCACCTCGGTGGCGCCGCGCTTCCCGGTCAGCAGCATCGACACCATGCTCGGTGACACACCGAGCAGCTTGGCGGTCTGCTTGCCGGTCAGGTCGGCGTTCTCCATGGCCTGGCGCAGGCCCTCACCCAGCTCCCGACTGCGGATCGTCGGCTCGCGATGTGGCATAGTTCCACCCCCCGGCCGGAGATCATAGAACACACGTGCGCGAAATTTCAATTTCGCTGGCCGAATTCACCAATGGTGAATCCATTGCGTGACCATGGGTGAACCGGTTCCCTGATCGTCAGCGAGGCGACGGGCCTCGCCCTACCCCGGGGAGACACCCAGTGAGCACACCCCTGCTGGCTGACGCGCTCGGCCTGCTGCGCAACGATCTCTGCGTCCACCTGGACGAGGCGGAGTACTTGGCCGATGAGGACCGCGAATGGTCCGAGGAGGATATGGACCAGGCGCGCCGGCTGATCCGGGACCTGGTGCTCGCCCTTCGCGGGCTGCTGATCGAGCACCGGCGCCAGCCCCGCGGCGAATGCAAAGTCTGTTCAGTGGCGTGGCCCTGCCCGGTGGTGACCAGCGTGCACGACGTCGTGAAAGACCCGGAACGCGAATTCGTCGCGATCGTCCGGCGCTCCCGAGGGGACGCCTGACCCCGGGACGCTTGCGCTCGATGGTTCACGAACCGGTCGGTTCGTGTAACACTGCTGGGGGGTCACTTGGGGGTGGGGCGTCGGGGGGGTGTTGTATTTGGTTGCGGTGACTGTGGTGGAGGTCCGGGAGCTGGTCAAACGCTACCCGAAGGCGCGGGCCGACGCGGTGGACCGGTTGAGTTTCACGGTGGCCGGTGGGGAGATTTTCGGGTTGCTCGGGCCGAACGGGGCGGGGAAGTCCACCACGATCGGGGTGCTGACCACCCGGGTCCGGCCCACCGGCGGGCAAGCGCTGATCGCGGGGGTGGACGTGGTGGCCGCGCCGCGGACCGTGCACCGCCTGCTCGGGGTGGTCCCGCAGCGCAACAACCTGGACCGGTCGCTGTCGGTCCGCCAGAACCTGCTCTTCCACGCCGCCTACCACGGCATACCGCCGAGGGTCCGCAAGCCGAGGGCCGAGGCGCTGCTGGAGCAGTTCGCGCTGACCGACCGGGCCAACGACAAGCCGGAGTTCTTCTCCGGCGGGCAGAACCAGCGGATGATGATCGCCCGGGCGCTGATGCACGATCCGAAGGTGCTGTTCCTGGACGAGCCCACCACCGGGCTGGACCCCGCCGCCCGGCTGTTCGTCTGGGACCGCCTCCGGGAACTGCGCGCGGCCGGCGTGACGATCCTGCTGACCACCCACGACATGGACGAGGCGGCGGCACTCGCCGACCGGGTCGGCATCATCGACTCCGGCCGGCTGCTCGCGCTGGACACCCCCGCCGCCCTGATCCGCGCATTGCCCACCGGGGTGGCGGTCAGCGAGGCCAGCCTGGAGGATGTGTTCCTCGACCTGACCGGACGGAGCCTGCGGTGACCACCACCGCCACACCGCGCACCGAAGGCGCCCTCGAGATGGCGCGGGGGCCTTCGGGGGCGCTGATGCTGCGCTCGTTCGGCTCGGTGCTGCGCCGCGACATCGTGGTCCTCGGCAAGGCGCCGACGGCGTTTTTGGCCCATGTGCTGCTGCAGCCGGTGTTCTTCCTGTTCGTGTTCGGCAAGCTGCTGACCGGTCTCGGCTACGTCAGCGGTAGCTACGCCAACTTGCTGTTCCCCGGCCTGGTCGCGCTGACCGCGACCGTCACCGCGATCCAGGCCATGGCCTTCCCGCTGATCGCGGAGTTCGGCTGGACCAAGGAGATCGAGGACCGACTGCTGGCTCCGCTGCCGCTCTGCGCGGTGGCCGCCGAGAAAGTGCTCTTCGCCGCGCTGCAAGCGCTGGCCACCGCCGCGGTGATGTTCCCGATCGGCATCGGCGTGCTCGGCTCGGTCCCGTTCCGGGCCGCCGGGTTGGGGCTGCTGGCCGGTGTGCTGGGGCTCGGCAGCCTGCTCGGGGCCTGCATCGGCATGACGATCGGCACGTTCGTGCCCCCAGTGAAGATCAGCCTCGCATTCTCGCTGATCTTCACTCCGCTGCTGTTCACCAGCGCCACCCAGTACCCCTGGCCGCTGCTGGCGCGCCTGCGCTGGTTCCAGGTGCTCACCGCCGCCAACCCGATCACCTACGTCAGCGAGGGCATGCGCGCCGCCCTGGTGCCGAGCATCCCGCACATCCCCGGCTGGATCTGCCTGCTCGCGCTGACCGGCTCCCTGGCCCTCTTCGGCACCATCGGCATGATCGGCTTCCGCCGCCGCGCCATCGGTTAGTTGGGCGACGGACCCAGCGGTGATCGGCGCGCGCAGGTCGATGTTGCTGGCCACCTCGGGGTCGAACGCGAGCCGGCCCACATGAGATACATATTAGTAGGTATAGTGGGCTTGGTGCCGCGCGAGGTCGGGGCCATCAGCTCGGTTACCGCGCCGCATACCCGGCGATGATGCTGGGTCAGCTCCAGGTGTCGTCGGGGCGGCGGGTTCTGGAGATCGCTCCGGTGGGTACAACGCCGCGCTGCTTCGACCAGTTGGGATCAAGATCGGCTGAACTCTGGGCGCGCCAGTCCTCGAGTCGGTTTGTGTCGCATATGCGCTCGACCTCCAGGTTGGTGTCGGTCTGATTTACGAACCGGTCGATTTATGGAAAACTATGCCGGTGGCCATCTGTGGCTGTTGAGTTTGCTTGTCGATTGTGGTGGAGGTGTTTGTTGTGGAGTCAACTACTCTGGACACTCTGGAACTGGACGGCATCGAGCTTTCTTGCTGTGGGCAATGGTGAGGAGTTGGGCGTGGGGCATGGCGATCGGGGTCGCTGGAAACGGTTGCTGCCCGATGGCTGCAGTGTGCTAGAAAGTCGGTGACGCCCGTAATTGTGGATTAGCGGGTCGCGGGCGGCACCGCATGAGCGTCCGGTGACTATGTTGAGCTGGACGAGCGTCGGGGGTGTCATCTTTGATAGTGGCCCGCGCTGTTTACGACATGAGCCAAAAAAAGCAGAAAGACTGGGCTGTGTCATGACCGGATATCTGGCGACCCACCCTTCGACCACGGTGCTCGACGAATCAGCCGAGAGCACCCGAACACGAGCGTCTCGCGGTCCAGGAATGGGAGACCGAACCGCCGCGACCCTGGATCCCCCAGATGTCTGCGATGTCTCCGCCGTGGAGCAGTTCCAGCGGTTCCTCGACGCCCACCCGAACCGCTGATGTCTCTCCAATGGTTGTGATCATCGGAAAGGAATAGTAATGGACCCCGAGAATCAGAATGCGGACGAGCTGCGCCGCGCCATGATTGATGGGATAATCGTGAGCCACGAAATACTAGGTCTGGCCCTGCCTCGTGAGCTCGAGGCCGCGTTTCGTACCGTTCGTCGGGACTTGTTCATACCGGGTGTATCGTTGAGCGAGGCGTATGCTGATGATTCCATCGTCACCAAGCGGAACGATCGTGGGGGCTCGCTCAGCTCGGTTTCCGCGCCGACGGTCATCGCCTTGCTGCTGGGGCAGCTCCAGGTGCGGCCTGGGCAGCGGGTTCTGGAGATCGGGTCCGGTGGCTACAACGCCGCGCTGCTCCAGGAGCTGGTCGGGCCGGCCGGCTCGGTGACCACGATCGACATTGACCAATGGGTGGTCGCCCGCGCCTGCCTGGCGGTCTCGGGCTACCGCGACGTGCGCGCGCTCTGCGCGGACGGAGAGTTCGGCGCGCCGGAGTTCGGTCCGTTCGATCGGATTATCGTCACCGTCGGCGCGTGGGACATCCCGCCCGCGTGGAGAGAACAGCTCGCGGAGGGCGGACGACTCGTCGTTCCGCTTCGGACGGAGGGAATAATCCGATCCTGGGCGCTGGAACACTCCGGCGGTCACCTGGTAAGCCATGACCAGCTGATCTGTGGGTTCGTGCCGATGCAGGGCCTCGGCGAACAC
>JBOHFJ010000123.1:0-12822 GCA_050699655.1 Pseudonocardiaceae bacterium | reverse complement strand
GGTCTACGGTGCTGGCGCCCTGTGGATCGCAGCCGGTGTCGGCGCGGTGACACTGGCGATCACCGGACGGCGCAAGGACGGCTCGCCGGGCCGTCAGGCGGTGTTGGCCGGTCCGCGCACGCTGACCTGGACCATGGACCCCCAGGTGCTGGTCGACGCGTTCCGGGACGCGAAGCTGATCGGCAAGGACGAAAGCCTGCGCCTGGTCGAGCGCGCCGCGCGGGTCGGTGACGGGTGGGCAATCACCGTGGACCTGCCGGCCACCCGCAAGGCGGCCGATGTGATCAAGAATCGGGACGCGCTCGCCTCCGCTTTGGCGGTGGATGAGGTCCAGCTCATCGTGGAACGGGTACGCGGCAAGGGCGGCCACGCCGGACGGGTGTTCCTCTGGGTAGCCGACGAGGACCCCTACTCCGGTCCACCATTGCGCACGCCGCTGCTCGACGTGCGGTGCTGGGACGCGTGGCGGCCGGTGCCCTTCGGCCGGGACGCGCGCCAACGCCGGATCGATCTTCCCTTGGTGTGGACCTCGCTGCTGGTGGGGGCGATTCCCCGGCAAGGCAAGACCTTCGCGATTCGCCTGCCCGCCGCCGGGCTGATCCTGGACCCGTACACACGACTGTATGTGTTCGACGGCAAAGGCGGAAAAGACTGGGACGCCGCCGAGCGGGTCGCCTACCGGTTCGTGCGCGGCGACGAACTCGACCATGCCTACACCGTGCGCGATCATCTCGTGGAGCTCGTGGCGCAAGTCCAATCCCGATTCGCCCGGATGGCCACCCTCGACGATGAGATCTGCCCAGAATCGAAGATCACACCAGCCATCTCGCGAGACCCGAACCTCGACATGCCGATCACCGCAGTGATCATCGACGAGGTCCACGTGTTCCTGGAAAACCCCACCCGCGAACACGTCGGCGGCACGAAAACCACGCTCGGCGAGTACATCGCCGACCTGCTGACCTACCTCGTTCGCAAGGGGCCGGCGGCCGGAATCATCGTCATCCTCGCCACCCAGCGCCCGGACTCGAACACCATTCCCTCACGGCTGCGGGCGGTACTCGGATCACGGTTCGCCCTGCGGGTGATGGACTGGCGGGACTCCAACATCGTGCTGGGCGAGCAGATGAACACCCGCGGATACGACGCCTCCACCCTGCTCCCCTCCCACAAGGGAGTGGGGATCCTGCGGCCGGACGGGGAGACCGACGCCGGGGCGGACGTGCTGGCAATGACAGTGCGCACCTACTACATGCCCAACCCGCAGTGGCGGGAGGTCTGCGCCCGCGGCCGGGCGTTGCGGGAGTCCGCCGGAACACTGGCCGGTCACGCGGCCGGCGACGATCAGCCACAGGCGATCGACCCCGCCAGCGTGGTCAAGGCCCTCGGCGCCGACGCCGCCGTCGAGACCGAGGGGTGGAATGCGGCCCAGCTACCCGAATTACCAGAACTGTGGCATCTATTGTGGACTATCCCGGTGATAATCTCAGCCCGCACGGGCGGGAATTCGTGCCCACGGCCGAACTGACCGACGAGCTAGACATGGAACCAACCCTGTTCGCCCGGCAAATGAGCGAGTTGGGGTGTCGGCCGACCCGCCACTACGTGCCCACCGACGACGGCGCGGCACGACGAGTGCGCGGCTACCTCACAGCAGACATTCGGGCGGCCGTCACTCGAGCGGTCACCAACGAAACCAACTCCGACACAGCAACCGAAACCGACTGATTCGCCGGTCAGCCACTTCGTATCCCGCACCCGCCGGCAGAGGTCGAGCCAAGACGCATCAGCAAGCCCCCAACCACCTTAGTTGCCCTTGAGGAAAGGAAACATATCTGATAAACAAGCCACACCACTCACAACAACGACCCGGCACCACCAAGACACGAAACAGCGCTCAGCACGCACAACCAACCGCGACAACACCGGATATCGACACCACTGACTCACCCAGACCGCCGCCACCCTCGCGGAAGCAGCCAGTCCGGACCGCACAAGAGCTACCGCCGAGCATCACCGACCCCGCGACCTTGGAGTGCCCCGCCACAGTGCTCGCCGAGCACGTCCGGGCCGTCGTCGACTCGTTCCCGCCGCTGACCCCCGAACAGCGAGACCGCATCGCCACTCTGCGGACCATCCGCCGCCGCAGGCACGTCACCGGACGAGCATCCCTCAAGATCGACTCATTGTGGTTTTACCCGCATCTTGGCTGGACCCTCGTGAAGGCAACCTGCGGTGATCCGGGCGCGACGGCGGGTCGGTAGCCCTCACGGGCAGGTGGGCTGGTAAGGCAGGTCGGGGATGAGCCGGGCACAGTCCGCCCGGCTGGGAGTCCCGATGATGTGGCAGGGCCGGTCGGTGACCCGGGTCGCGTCCAGGTCCCACAGCCGAATTGGAGAGCGGGGCAGCTTTCTTAGCGACACTCCGCTTACGCTGCGGCACACACTCGCTTCACTGGGTTTGTGGCCAATCGTTCCCCTTTCATGCACGCTGTTGACGTGAGGTTCTGCCGCTTCACGCTTCTTGATGAGCGGACGCGCACCCGATTTGGTGGCTAGCGGGGAGGTGTGGTGGCGAGGGTCTTCCTCAGCTACGCCCGCGAGGACCTGGCCCTGGCTCGCGAGGTGCACCGCTGGCTGGTCGAGGCTGGCCACGAGGTGTTCCTGGACCAGAACCCGCGCGACGGGATCGCGCTCGGTGAGCAGTGGCGACACCGGCTGAACGAGCGGCTGCGCTGGGCCGATGCTCTGGTCTGTGTGGTCACCTCGGCCGCGGTGGCATCTAGTTGGTGCTCCGCCGAGATCGCGACGGCCCAGGCGCGGGGTAGTCGGCTACTGCCGCTGCTCGCCGAGCCGGGTCTCACCCATCCCCTGCTGACCGAAGTCCAGCACACCGATATGACGCAGAACCCGGCCTCGGCTCGTGCCGCGCTGGTCACGGCGTTGCGCCGGATCGATGCCGCCGGGGGCTCGGGCTGGCCGGATGATCGTTCCCCGTTCCCCGGGTTGCGCCCGTTCGAAAGTGACCGGCACCGGGTGTTCTTCGGCCGCGCCGAGGAGATCAAGCAGCTCGCGGGGCGGGTGCGCTCTGCGGCCGAGGGTGTGGTGACGTTGGTGGTGGGTCCCTCGGGGTGCGGGAAGTCCTCGCTGGTCCGGGCCGGGTTGGTACCAGTGATGGCCACTGAGCCGAGTTGGCGGGTCCTGCCGCCAATCCTGCCCGGAGCCGATCCGATGGGGGCGCTGGCCCGGGAACTGGCCGCCGCGGCCCGGCCCACCGGCCTGGGCTGGACCGTGGAGCACGTCCACCATCAGCTCGCCGAGAATGGCCTCGCGGGCCTAGCCGACCAACTGCTGCTGGCCAACCCCGACGGTCCACAGCGGCGGCTGCTGCTGGTGGTGGACCAGGTTGAGGAGCTGCTCACCCAAGCTGCACCCGGTCAGCGGGCACGCCTCGCTGAGCTGTTGCGCCCGGCGCTGACCGGCCCAGTGCGGGTGGTGGGCACGCTGCGCCCGGAGTTCCTTGACCAGTGGCTCGCCGACCCTGACCTGGCGAGTGTGGCCACGGAGGTCTACCCGCTGCGGCCGTTGCACCGGGAGGCTCTGCGTCTGGTGATCGAAGGCCCGGCCCAGCTGGCGGGCATCAACGTAGAGGCCCACCTGGTGGCCCGGCTGATCGACGACACCGACACCGGGGAGGCGCTGCCGCTGCTGGCGTTCACCCTGGCCCAGCTCGCCGAGGGGGTGGGCCGCGGCGGCCAGTTGTCTGCCGCCCGCTACGACCAGCTCGGCGGGGTGCAGGGGACGCTGACCCGTCAGGCCGACGCCGCGCTGGCGGCCGCTGTCGCCACTGGCGGCCGGAGTCCCGAGGAGGTGATCGCTGGGCTGCTGCGGCTGGTCACCGTCGACGAACAGGGCCGTCCCACCCGCTGGCGAGTTCGCCGCGACGAGCTGCCCGCTCCGGTGGTTGCCGAGTTGGATGCCTTCGTGGCGCGGCGGTTGCTGACCACTGACACCGACAACGGCGCCGTGGTGATCGGCGTCGCGCACGAGGCGTTCCTGTCCGCCTGGCCCCCGCTGGCCGAGGCGATCACCGCGAACGTGACAGCGCTGCGCGCCCGCCGCGCGGTCGAGCACGCCGCCACCGAATGGCACAACCACGCTCGCCCACCATCCCGGCTATGGGGAGACGGCCAACTCGCCGCCACCCTCGCCGATACCGGTGCCCGGATACACCCCGGCAGCACACCGCCGTCCCGGCAACGTCTATCCCGGTGGCTGCCGCGCCGACACCGGGTGCTGGTCACCGATCAGGTCGACCTCACCCCCCAGGCTCACGACTTCCTGCACGCCAGCATCCGCCGCGACAGCCGCCGCCGCCGCCGCACGACGACCGTCCTGTTGGTGCTGCTCATCCTCACCCTGGCTGCGGCGGGTTTCGCGGTCACCAGGCAACGCATCGCGGAGCAGGGGCAGCGGCTCGCCACCGCTCACCAGCTCGTCGGCCAAGCCGAGGCCGCGCGGAGCACCGACCGGCGCGCCGCGCTGCTACTCGGACTCGCCGCTTACCGGATTCACCCCGACGGTGAGACCCACTCAAGCCTGCTCAACACGCTCACCGCCGGTCCCTACGCCGACGAGCTAACCGGCCACAGCGGTCAGGTGTCGTCGATGGCGTTCGCTCCCAATGGGCACACCCTGGCCACCGGCAGCGACGACAAGACCGTGATCCTGTGGGAGCTCACCGACCCGACCCGGCCCCACCAGCTCGGGCAACCCCTGCCCGGCCACGCCACGGTCAACTCCGTGGCGTTCTCCCCCGACGGGCACACCCTGGCCACCGGCAACGCTGACGGCACCATGATCCTGTGGGAGCTCACCGATCCGACCCGGCCCCACCAGCTCGGGCAACCCCTGCCCGGCCACACCGCAGTCAACTCCGTGGCGTTCTCCCCCGACGGGCACACCCTGGCCACCGGCAACGCTGACGGCACCGTGATCCTGTGGGAGCTCACCGACCCGGCCCGGCCCCACCCACTCGGAATACCCCTGACCGGCCACACCAGCCCGGTCAACTCGGTGACCTGGACCCCCGATGGCGCCACCCTGGTCACCGGAAGCGTCGACCACACCGTCATCCTGTGGGATCTCACCGACCGGGCCCAGCCCCGCCGGCTGGGGTCACCGCTAAACAGTGGCACCGGTCCGGTAGCTGCCATGGCGTTGGCCTCCGATGGGCACACTCTGGCCACTGGCGGTCTCAGCATCGACCGGACCCTGACCCTGTGGGACCTCACCGACCGGGCCCACCCCCGCCAGCTCGGGTCCGGCCAGGACAACTCCGCAGGCGGGATAACCCACCTGACTTTCGCGCCAGGTGGGAACATTCTCGCCGCCAGCGACGGCTTCGGCAGAACCACGCTGTGGGATGTGACCGACCGGGCCCAGCCCCAACCACTCGGGCCACCCCTGACCGGCCTCGGCAGCCAGGTAAGCGCCGTGGCGTTCGCTCCCGACGGCCGCACCCTGGTCACCGGTAGCGATTACGGCACCGCGATCCTGTGGGACCTGACCCACCCGGTCCAGCCGCAACGCCTCGGGCCGCTGCTGGCCGCCCACCACGGTTCGGTGTGGTCGATGGCGTTCTCCCCCGATGGGCACACCCTGGCCACCGGCAGCTGGGACAAGACCGTGATCCTGTGGAATCTGACCCACCCGGCCCAGCCGCAACGCCTCGGGCCGCCCCTGACCAGCCACCGCGATCTAGTGTTGTCGGTGGCGTTCTCCCCCAACGGACACATTCTGGCCACCAGCAGTCTCGACAAGACCGTGATCCTGTGGGACCTCACCGACCCAACCCGGCCCCGCCAGCTCGGGCCGCCCCTGACGCTCGGCCACACCATGTTTTCGGTGGCATTCTCCCCCGACGGACGCACTTTGGCCACGAGCAGCGGCGATAAGACCGTGATCCTGTGGAACCTCACCGACCCGACCCGACCCCACCAGCTCGGGCACCCCCTGACCGGCCAAACCGACAGTGTGGTGTCGATGGCGTTCTCCCCCGACGGGCACATTCTGGCCACCGGCAGCAACGATGCGAGTGTGATCCTGCGGGACCTCACCAACCCGGCCCACCCCCACCAGCTCGGACCAATCCTGACCGGCCACACCGGCCAGGTGAGATCCGTGGCATTTTCCCCTGACGGACACACCCTGGCCACCGGCAGCTTTGACGGCACCGCGATCCTGTGGGACCTCACCGACCCGACCCACCCTCATCGCCTCGACCCGCCCCTGACGACCACCACTGGTGTGGGTGACACCAACCATGGCGTGTTCTCGGTGGCGTTCTCCCCCGACGGACGCACCCTGGCCGTCGGCGGCTACGGCACAATCCTGTGGGACCTCACCGACCCAGCCCAGCCCCGCCGACTCGGTCCGCCCCTCACCAACAACCACCCCGTGTCATTCGCGATGTTCTCCCCCGACCGGCGCACCCTGGCCGTCGGCAACATCGACGGCACCATGATCCTGTGGGACCTCACCCACCTCAGCCAAGTCCGAGATCACGTAGTGGAACGCGCCTGCTCAGCCACTCAAGGCGGGCTCAACCATGCCGAATGGGCCCACTACATCCCAGACCTGCCCTACCAGAACACCTGCCCCGCTTGATACGGGAGACCGACCAAAACCGTGGTTGGCTGGCCAAAGGACAGTACCTCAGTTCGCTCTGGGGGCGGGACGATCACCACACGGCGACGTTGTGCAGGATCGCCAGCCCGAACCCGCCAACCAGGGTGAGGGACGACCGCTCGGCGCTGGAGATCACCACGCCGTCCTAGCGCGTTGAGCGGTACGGTCAGCCTGACGTTGCTCATGATCAGCCGGACTTCCCTCGGGTTAAGGCCCTTCTGAGCTCGCTGGCGTCAGGGGCAACTTCCGACCACTGGAGTGTGTGTCACCTGTCATATTTCGTCTGGATCAGCATCCTCGGCCATAGCTATCACAGGCCGCCGTCCCCGATCCTTCAACCGCTACCTCAGCCCCTCACTCCCCATCGGTCTCCGATCCCGCTGCTGATCCCGGTCGACGTCGGCTGGGAAGACTCGCAAATCTAGGCAAAACCAGCACCGGAACCTGAACCGCCACCGCCCGACTCCAGCGCTGCCATCCCACCCTTCTGAAGCGAACTGTGGTCCGCCGAGGCGGGCCGTGTCGTCCAGACACGCCTGACACGGCGTGGGTTGTCCTCGTTACTTCATTCATGGGTGGATGATGGCGGCGCTCTCACGGGTGGCGAAACATCCTCTTCAGTACCGGCTGGTCGGTATGCACTGGGTGGTGGCTGACCACTGGTGCTCACCGCGCGAGTGAATGCCAGGATGGTCTGGTGCCGAGCGTGATCTGGATCGCTGTCGCCATCGCGGCGGTGCTGCTGGTCGCGCTGGCGGTGGGCCTGTTACTGGCTCGTCGTCGGCGGATCAGCATCGCCGAAAAGCCCGACAAGCAGGTGGAGGCCCCCCCGGAGCCTCGCCGTTATCAGGCTGATGGCCCCATCAGCTTCTCTGCCGGTGGGGGCGGCCCACCAGCGCCACCACAGACCCCAGCGCCGCCGAAGAGCCCGGCTTCGCCGAAGGCTTCCGCCCCGGCCCCGCCGGACCCTCCCGCGCAGGTACCACCCGCACCCGCCGCGCCACAGGCTTCCGCGCAGGCGCCGCCTAAACGCCCTGCCTCGGCGCCGCCGAAACGTCCCGCGAAGGCGCCGTCGAAACGCCCTGGCTCGGCGCCGTCGAAGGGTGCCGCGCCGGCGCGGCCGAAACGCGCCGCCCCATCGCCGCCGAAACCTCCCGCGTCGGCTCCGCCGAAACCTCCCGCGCAGGCTCCGCCGGCGCCGGCCGTGCCCAAACCAGCATCGCCCGAGCCCGCACCGGCGGGAGACCTGGCTCCGCCAGCGAGTGTCGTTCCAGGGGCTCCTGCCACACCACGACCCGTTGAATCAGCCCCGACTCTGCCGGCTTCGCCCATACCGGCTCCCGCTGAACCGGCTCCCGCTGAAACAGCACCCGCTGAACCGGTTCTCGCGGAACTGGCACCCACGCTGATAGAACCGATCGACGCGCCTGCCGGTCGGTTGGTGCGGCTGCGCGGCCGGCTGTCCCGGTCCCGCTCGGCGTTCGGGCAGAGTTTGCTGGGACTGCTCGGCGCGGGTGATCTCGACGAGGACTCCTGGACCGACGTGGAGGACACCCTGCTGCTCGCCGATCTCGGCGCGGCCACCACCGCCGAGATCGTGGAGCGGCTGCGCGCTGAACTCGCCGCGCGCGGTGTGCGGACCGCCGAGCAGGCCCGCGCGACGCTTCGCGATGTGCTGATCGAGGCGCTGCGCCCGGAGCTGGACCGTGCTGTGCGGGCGTTGCCGCACAAGGGCGCCGACGGCGCGAGTGTCCCTGGGGTGGTGCTGATCGCCGGGGTGAACGGCACTGGCAAAACGACCACCACCGGCAAGCTGGCCCGGGTGCTAGTTTCCGGCGGCCGGCGGGTGCTGCTCGGCGCGGCCGACACTTTCCGGGCCGCCGCCGTCGATCAATTGGTTACCTGGGGTGAGCGCGCCGGTGCGGAGGTCGTGCGCGGTGCTGAGGGTGCCGACCCGGCCAGCGTGGCATTCGATGCGGTCAAGCGGGGCAGCGCTGATGGGGTGGACACGGTGTTGATCGACACCGCCGGGCGTCTGCACACCAAGACTGGCCTGATGGACGAGCTGGGCAAGGTCAAGCGGGTGATCTCCAAGCAGACCGAGGTCGATGAGGTGTTGCTGGTGCTCGACGCCACCACTGGTCAGAATGGGATAACCCAGGCCAAGGTGTTCCGCGAGGTCGTCGAAGTCACCGGCATCGTGCTGACCAAACTGGACGGTACCGCCAAGGGTGGCATCGTCTTCCACGTGCAGCGCGAGCTGGGAGTTCCGGTCAAGCTGGTGGGCCTCGGCGAGGGAGTCGATGATCTTGCGCCATTCGAGCCCGCCGCCTTTGTGGCCGCGTTGTTGGACTGACTTCCCCGCCGTGCGGGTGGTGTCACCGGGGACTCCGCCGCTGGCGCAACATGGGCGTCACGCGGGAGCCGCGACAGTTAACGTTGCCGAAACATACCGTGCGGCCAGTGGAAACACTTTATGCTCACTCTTTTCACACATGCCACCCGATCGTGGTGTCGCAGTCAACACGAAGGAGTGGGCCCGTGCCAGACACTGGTGACACTGCCTGGATGCTCGCCAGCTCCGCTCTGGTGCTGCTCATGACTCCGGGCCTGGCGTTCTTCTACGGCGGCATGGTCCGCTCCAAGGGCGTCCTCAACATGCTGATGATGAGCGTGTCCGCGATGGGCGTCGTGGGCGTGCTCTGGGTGCTCTACGGCTACTCGGAGGCATTCGGCAACGACGCCGGCTACGGCCTGATCGGCAACCCGTTCGAGCACGCCGGGCTCAAGGGCCTGTACGGCACCAAGCTGGCCGCCAACGGAGCCCACGTCGCGACCTCGCTGGTGGGGACCATCCCCTCGACGGTGTTCGTCGCGTTCCAAGCGATGTTCGCGATCATCACCGTCGCCCTGATATCGGGTGCGGTGGCTGACCGGCTGCGGTTCGGGCCGTGGCTGGTGTTCGCCGCGGTGTGGGCGACGATGGTGTACTTCCCGGTCGCGCACTGGGTGTTCTCGGCCGACGGGGGCAGCGCTCCGGTCGGTGGCTGGATCAACAACCAGCTCAAGGCGATCGACTTCGCCGGCGGAACGGCGGTGCACATCAACGCGGGTGCCGCCGGCCTGGCGCTGTGCCTGGTGCTCGGCAAGCGCCGGGGCTGGCCTCGAGAGGCGATGCGCCCGCACAATCTGCCCTTCGTGATGCTCGGGGCGGGACTGCTGTGGTTCGGGTGGTTTGGATTCAACGCCGGCTCGGCCCTGCGCGCGGACGGCGCCGCTGGCATCACCTTCATCAACACCGCGGTGGCCACCTGCTCGGCGATGCTGGCCTGGCTGCTCGTGGAGCGTATCCGGGACGGCCGGGCCACCAGCCTCGGTGCCGCCTCTGGCGTCGTGGCGGGCCTGGTTGCCATCACTCCGTCCTGTTCCTCGGTCTCCCCGCTCGGCGCGATCGGGGTGGGAGCGATCGCCGGCGTGGTGTGCGCGCTCGCGGTCAGCATCAAGTTCCGGTTCGGTTTCGACGACTCGCTCGACGTGGTCGGCGTGCACCTCATCGGTGGTCTGGCGGGCACGCTGTCGGTCGGGTTCCTCGCCACCGCGGTCGCACCCGCTGGGGTTAATGGCCTGTTTTACGGGGGAGGCACCGATCAATTGTGGCGCCAGGCGGTGGCCGCATTCGCTGTAATGATCTTCTCGTTCGTGGTGGCCTTGATCATCGCGCTGGCGCTGAAGTACACCATGGGCCTGCGGGTGGACGACGAGGCCGAACGGACCGGCATCGACGAGACCGAGCACGCCGAGGCCGGATACGAGCTCAGCACGATCTTCACCGGGAGCGCGTCGCCCCACGCTCGGGCCAATGCGCTGCCCACGGGCAAGATGCCGGCCTCAGCCGGCCAGGAAGGGTGAGTGGCGATGAAGCTGGTAACCGCGATCGTCAAACCGTTCACACTGGAGGACGTCAAGAGAGCTCTGGAAGATGCCGGGGTACTCGGGATGACGGTCAGTGAGGTGCAGGGCCACGGTCGACAGAAGGGGCACACCGAGGTCTACCGGGGCGCGGAGTACTCGGTGGACTTCGTGCCCAAGATCCGGGTAGAGGTCGTGGTGGATGACGCGCTGGTGGACAAGACCATTGATGCGCTGGTCGACGCGGCCCGGACCGGAAAGATCGGGGACGGGAAGGTCTGGGTCACCTCGGTGGAGACCGTGGTCCGGGTGCGAACCGGGGAACGCGGCTTGGACGCACTCTAGCCGCGCTCCCGCGCGCTCACGGCGAGACGGAAGGGATGGCGATGGCGGACGCTGGGCCTCTGCCCGGTCGCGGGGGTCCGGGCGAGGTTCCGGGTGGCGCCGCCGCCGAGTTGCGCAGCGCCCGAACCGCCCTGCTCCGCGCGAATCCCCGGCAGCGCCAGCGCAGCGCCGAGGCGCTGCGGGCAGCGCTGGCGGACCTCTACGAGCTGTGGCTCACCTCCCGGTGCGCGGAGGTGGGCGTCGGGCGCGGCAGCGCGCTGGTCGCGGTGGGCGCCCTGGGCCGCCGCGAGGTCGTGCCGTACTCCGACTTGGACCTGCTGCTGTTACATGACGGCAAGCGCGACGTGACCGAGCTGGCGAACTCACTGTGGTACCCGGTGTGGGACGCCCGCATCGACCTGGACCACAGCGTGCGAACCGTGGGGCAGGCCGTCCAGGTGGCGGCCGCCGACCTGCGCGCCGCGCTGGGGCTGCTGGACGCCCGCCTGATCGCCGGGGACAGCGCGCTGTTCACCGCGATGGACACCGCGGTGCGGGGGGCCTGGCGCACCGGGATCCGCGGCCGGCTCGACGAGCTCACCGAGTCAACGCGGCAGCGCTGGCTGCGCAGCGGTGACATCGCGCACCGGGTGGAACCGGACCTCAAGAACGGTCACGGCGGGTTGCGGGATGTGCAGCTGCTGGACGCGCTGGCCGTCGGCCAACTCGTGGACCGGGCTGGGCCGGACGTGCGCGCGGCGCGCGAGCTGTTGCTGGACGTGCGCACCGAGCTGCACCGGCTGGCCGGCAGAGGTCGCGACGTGCTCCGTGCCCAGGAGGCAGACGAGGTGGCCGCGGCGCTGGCGCTCGGTGA
Organism: Pseudonocardiaceae bacterium; assembly: GCA_050699655.1. GTDB lineage: Bacteria > Actinomycetota > Actinomycetes > Mycobacteriales > Pseudonocardiaceae. The sequence continues at coordinate 1,026 of JBOHFJ010000123.1, read as the reverse complement.
CCGGTTCGACCTGGCCAGGAACCTGTCCGGGGCGGCTCGGGCCGTTGCCTACGCGGTGGATGTCGGGTTGCGCACCGCCGCGGCCGCGGTGCCCGTCCGGGGGCCGGCCTGGCGGCGCGCCCGGCTGACCGGGCTGCGCAACTTCGGGCGGGGACCGCAGCGCCACCCGCTGGGCGACGGGGTGGTCGAGCACGGCGGCCAGGTGGCACTGGCCCGTGACGCCAACCCGGCACGGGACCCGGCGCTGGCGCTGCGGGTCGCGGCGACGGCGGCGCGAACTGGTCTGCCGGTCGCCACCGGAACCCTGGCCACGCTCGCCGACACCGCGCCGGAGCTGCGCCGACCGTGGCCGCGGGCAGCGCTGGAGGCGTTGCTGTCGCTGCTGGGTGCCGGGCCGGCGGCGGTGGATGTGATTGAGGCGATGGACCGCACCGGGCTATGGGGCCGGCTGTTCCCCGAATGGGGTGCGGTGCGTGACTTGCCGCCGCGGGATCGGGCCCACGTGTGGACCGTGGACCGGCATCTGATGGAGGCCGCCACGCAGGCGGCTCGGTTGACCACCACGGTCGCGCGCCCGGACCTGCTGCTGCTCGGTGCGTTGCTGCACGACCTGGGCAAGGGCCGCGGCGGCGACCACAGCATCGTCGGCGCCGAGCTCGCTGAGCGGATCGGGCACCGGCTCGGGCTGCCGAGCCCGGATGTCGCGACACTCCGCGCGATGGTGCGCCACCACCTGCTGTTGCCCCACACCGCGGCCCGCCGGGACCTGGACGATCCCGCGACCGCGCAGCGAGTGGTGGAGACCCTCGGCGGGGATTCGACCCTGCTGGAGCTGCTCGTCGCGCTGACCGAGGCCGACAGTCTGGCCACCGGCCCTGGTGTCTGGACCGAATGGCGTGCCGGACTGCTCCGTGATCTGGCCGAGCGCTGCCGGGCGGTGCTGGCCGGCCGGCCGGTGCCGGCACCGGAGCCACTCACCGCCGAGCGGGTCGCGCTGGCGGAGCGGGTCATCGCGAGCGGCTCGCC
>JBOHFJ010000122.1:0-12858 GCA_050699655.1 Pseudonocardiaceae bacterium | reverse complement strand
GCCCACGGGCGCAGGCTGCGGGTGGCAAGCAGGATGATCACTGTCCATGCCGCGGCTATTGCGCCCGCAGCTAACCATACTGCCCGCCAACTGAGCAGCCCGGTCAGCCATGGGGTAGCCAGCATGCCTAGTGCGATGCCGGCGGGCACGTACGAGCTCCAGAGACCGAACACGATGCCCCTGCGGTCGGGGCTCGTAACACGGACCAGTAGGGCTGGCGCGGCCAGCGCGGTTAGCGCAAACCCCAGTCCCTCACCCAGGCGCGAGGCCAGCAGGAGCGCCGTACTGTGGGCCAGCGCCCCGAGGCTGCTGCAGACTGCGATGAGCCCAAGTCCGGCCAGCGCGGCCCGTCGATGCCCGACCCGGTCAATGCCGGCACCTATCACGAGCCCGCACATCGCGCCGGCGACGTTGAATGCGCCGATCACCCATCCCGCGGTGGTCAACGAGAGTCCCAAGTCGGCGGCCAGGGCGGGAAGCGCGGCGGCGGCCTTGCCGATCTGGAGCGCCGCGATCACTCCCGCCCCGAGCAGGGCCACCACGACCAGCCACTGGGTGCATCCCGCGCGCGACGGGTCTGCTCGCACACCGGGTCCGGCCGCCGCGAGAGCTTTCCGGGTCATCAGAAGGCTCCCGCGCTCGACGCGCCAGCGACTGTATCGGCCAGGCCCGCATCGGGTCGTGTCCAGCCAGCACCGTCGCGGCTCGGGTTCGCCGAGCAGGTCATGACAGATCAAAAGGAAACGAGTTCTGCGCTGATACCAGCACGACTACGGCCTCCGAACCGGGCACCCTGAGTGGAACGGCTTGTACGACTCCTCCTGAACCTGAGGGAAGTACTCGCGGGTAGCCTCTCCAACAAGGCTTTTTATGGTGCTGTCAAGGGATTCCGGGTCAAGATGATGAGCGGTGAGCGCCGCTTCGGCATGTGTAGCAAGGCTGACGTCACGTGACTTGTACAAGTCCACGAGCGCTGGTTGTGAATTCGCGGTGTCGCGCATCTTTGTCACCGTTGTCAGTCCATCACGAACTCCGATCATTGATTTCGTACCGCCACTCCCGAGACAGTTTCGTGGCATATGAAGATGTTCGTGGCGCCATTCCTGGTACAGTTGGTGAACCATGAACGCTTCGTTCAGCAAGTTAAAAGCAAGCCACATTTCGGCATCTTGATGCCGGGCGCTACTGAGCTGTTCCATTGCTTCACGGGCCGACACTGTCTCTGCCGTTACCCACTCACGTACGTCTTTCCAGAGACATTCGAATAAATCGCGGAACATGTGCTGACGGACAGTCAGAGAATGCATTCCGCTCGCGGGGCCAAGATTCTCTCGAAATTCGTGATAGTCTTTGGTCGACAGACATTCGACCATAACGCGCTGGCAAAGGACGACGACATCAAGAAGTGCTCGGACAATCTGGAAGTGTTCCACCGCGATCGTGGAACACCCGGCCCGTAGGCTACGAATAGCGGCCTCGATGTGATCACACACTTCGGCGCACAGTATCTCTGGAATCTGGTGGAGCGCGACAAATTGCCCGTAAAAACATTCGTGTCGCAGTTGGGCCGTCTCGACGGCCTCCTTGATCAGATCAGTCCTGATCGCACGGCGGAGGGGCCCCCGTCCTGGAGCCACGGGAACCCGCTGCAAGTCGGACTCCCATTTCACGCTGTCGTGAGCGGCAAGTCGAATTCCGTGGAGAAAGGCATACGTCGGGTCCTCGTTGCTCTTAGTAGAGATCGTTCGCTTCAGGTCGACGGTGCCGTCTCCAAGAAGTTGGTCACGGACCGCGGAGTCGAACGCTCGTAGTTCGGTAAGGAATGACCGATAGCCAGGCGAGTCATCGATACTGAAGTGCTCGTGATCTAATATCGACGACGGGCGATGCAGGCGCAACACGCAGGCGGCGTCTCCCAGGTGACGGAGGATGGCGTGAAAACCAGAGATCCAGCGAAACAGGCCACCGGATTTAACGATGTCCGTCGCGCGAGTTGCCGCGGTGCACCTCCCCGTCAGTCCGGCAAGGTTGCGCAGTGCGAGCTCGGCCCCTTGGAAAATTGCGACGACGCTCGAATCGTATGAGGCTGACTGAAGGCTTGCGGCCAGCTTGGCCTCTCGGAGCTTGGGGACCTGATGAAGAAGGTCGTAGCTCTTAGCAATCGGTCCAAGGTCATTCTCCATGGCCGACTCGGGCGGCGCGGCGTCGAGCGGTAAATTGTTCGAACTCAAGGTGGTGTCTCCTTAACGTGTCAGGTTAGAGGGTGGCCAGGAGCGATCCTCGGCGATCATCGTGAGGATCTCGAACGTGGTTCTGGCTATTTTGCGGCGGTGGAGAGTTAGCTGCGTATCACGCAAAAATCTCGGCGCTGGTGACGGTGCGCAGGTAGCCGGAGACCATCTGCCGGAGCTTGATCACCCAGATTTTCTCGGTGCGGGCGACGAACTCACGAAATCCGATATCGGCATGGTCGGCGTTATATCAGTTTCAGCGCAAGCCCTCGGCGAGAGATCCTGCTATAGCAGGATCTTCTTCTGCCACGAGTATACGCAAGATGACTCATACCGACTTTACGTGATCTCCGTTCCTGCTCGTAAGACGCGTGACCGTACTAGTCAGCTCGTACCACGGTAGGACGGCTGCAACCGCAGCGCAAGGCACTCAGCGTAGTGGGCACTAAGGTGCAGTGGTGACTGTTACGAAAGTCGTATCTGACCCGAATCCGAACCCGGGGTCGACAGGACCCACCGATGATCACCTCTGTTCGGGGGTTGGTCCCGTTTGTGGTGGCCCAGGCCGAACAGGACTACGGTGAACGGTGCCGCGCCCACCAGCGCCAGGCGCGGCAAGCGGCCGCGCAAACCGCCCTGGACGCACTCAGTGCCTCGCCCGCACTCACGCGCGGCACGCGGGACCGTGACCAGGGCAATGGGCACGACGGGTGGCTGCGGATAACAGGTGCGGACCGCGAGCTGGCCGAGGAGCTGATGCGGGAGGTGGTCAGGATATTGGAGCGATCCCTGGGCCGCCGCGACGCGCTGCGGGTCTCCCGGTGGGCGCTGGCGGCCCTGAGCCTGTCCGGCCTGGACGCCGACGAGCGCACCCGCCGTCACCACACTCGACGCCCAACTGGCAACATACGGACTCAGCCCAACCGCCGCGCCGGTGACCCAGGCGGCTTGTCCGGCTCTCTAGGGGAACCAGATCCCCGGAGTGCTCAAGTAGTCTTCGCGAAGCTCTGCCATCCAGTCCATAAAGGCGGCGTGCGCGGGCCGCTTCCACTTCTCGTAAGTAGCCACCGCCGCGTCCAAGGGTGCCAAGCTGTCGGGGACCTGGAAGACGATCCAGCCGTAGGTGGAGGCCATGAACCACATCATCAGCTCCCCGTCGCGCCCGCGCTTACGTAGCGGTCTCGCGCAACTGGATCCCGGATCACTGCCGACACCGTTATCCAGCTTGGCCTGGAGGCTCGCGCGGGCCGCCGTGGCGGTGGGGAAGACCTGCATCCCGCCGATGGCTTTCCTCTGCTCGCCCGGGCGCTGTGGATCACTGGAATAGTAGGATCCTATGTTCCGCTGCTCGTGCCACGGGTCGTCATAATGGGAGCCGGACCGAGCTCCGGCTCCCATTATGGAGACATATCGGGCCAAAAAGACTCTGATAGCCCCGACATGTCTCCATGTCGGGGCTGTGGACCTCGACGTGGCGGAAGCGGAGGGATTCGAACCCACGGTGCCTTGCGGCACGTTCGCTTTCAAGGCGAGTGCATTAGACCGCTCTGCCACGCTTCCAGGACAACCACGTTAGCGCAGCGCCACCCGCCGCTCCGCCACATCGACCAGCTCGGCGCGGGGGACGCACCCGCGCCAGACTCGGTAGTCGACCTCGGCGAGGCCGAGATCAGCGGCTCTCGGGCCGTTGCGCCCGATGTAGTGGATCACGGCTCGGTCCTGCTCAGCGTCCACCAGCTCGACTGGCAGGCTGTGCCACCCGGCGCACCAGCGCAGCACATCTAGGCCGTCGAGCTCGTCGAGCGGCACCGGCAGCGTGCGCACGCCGACCTGGTCGGTGAAGTCCGCACCAGGCCGCTGGCCGGGCAACGGGTGCAGGGTCACCTCACCGGGGCGGGGGCCGAAATCGGCGTCGAAGTCTCCACCCTGGTATCGCGCCACCAGACCGCGCCGCAGGGTGGGCCGCAACGGTGCCGGTGGCCGGTTCCAGCCCGCCGGGCCGAGCATCGGGGGTTCGGTGTTGACCCATCCGATCTGCCGGTTCAGGTAGGCGCCCACCCGTTGCTCGTCACCTCGGGAATCGATCCGCCACAGCTCGGTGCCAGCCGGAAGCTCGATCAGATCCACCTGGTAGATGCCGCACTCGAACGGAGCGATGTAGAGCTGCGGGCTGTGCGCGTAGAAGCGCAGCACGTACAGCTCGTCGGTGATCGGCCAGCCAGGCACCTGGTCCAGCCCGAGGCGCCGGGCCAGCTCAGCCGATGAGCCCGCGGGAACGTCTTCCAGCCGCATGACGAAACCGGAGATGAGGTGTGGGTCAAAGCGCCGGGGCACCACCACGTTGCCCAACGTCAGCTCCACCAGTCCCGGTAACACGACCTTCTGCATCGCGGTGTCCGGGGTGAGCTCACACACCTGATCGGGCACTCTCAGCGGGGGCGGCGCGGGCGCGAAGCGCACGCCAGAGGGCGCCCGCTCCGGGCCCAGGGTCGGGCCTGCGCTGGCGCGCAGCCCATCGGCGCTCACTCCTGTTACTGGATCTGTCATCAGCTCCACCACTCGCCGCCATGATGCCCGTCCGCGTTGGGATGCCGGGCTGGGTGCGGGGAACCTACTACGCCATTCGGCGCAAGGCCCCGGGGGAGGGGGTTGGTCGCCCGCCAGCGGGGTTTGCTATCCGAGGTCACACCACACCACGTAGAGATCACTGTCCACGCAGCTGGCGCAGCACCCGTTCGAAGATCTCAGCCAACAGGAGTCGTTCCTGCTCAGAGAGCAGATCAATCAAGTTGTCCCGGACACTGCGGACATGGGTGGGACCCGCGCTGCTCAGCACCTCGTGGCCGTGGTCGGTGAGCACAGCGAGCACTCCCCGCCGGTCACCCGGGCACTCCTCACGGCGCACCAACCCGGTTTTCTCCATTCGCCCGATCTGATGGGAGATCCGGCTTTTGGACGACGCGACCTGCCCGGCCAGGGTGCTCATCCGAATCTGCCCGCCGGGCGCCTCGGACAGCCGGACCAGCAATTCGTAGTCAGCCAGCGCCAGCTGATGTTCCGCTTGCAGGTCGTGGTTCAGCTGGGCATCAAGCAGCGTCGTGCCGACCGCGTAGGCTCGCCAGGCACGCATCTCTTCAGCATTGAGCCAGCGTGGCTCATCATTCCCCCCGACCACCCATTCAGACTAACTCATCCGCTCCCGGACGACACTGTGTGTGTCCAGTTCCGCTGAACTGGCGTAGCCGGCCAATCCCAGCGTGAGGTCAAGATCGCCGAGGAGCACCCGCAGCACGTGCTCCACCCCGCGTTGCCCGGCCAGCCCGAGACCGTAGACCCACGGCCGCCCCAGCAGCACCGCGCGCGCACCCAGCGCCAGCGCGATCAGCACGTCGGCGCCACACCGGATCCCGGAGTCCAGCAGCACCGGGGTCCGCTTACCGACGGCGGCCAGCACCTCGGGCAGGCAGTCCAGCGCGGCCCGGGCCCCGTCGACCTGCCGGCCGCCATGATTGGACACCACCACCGCGTCAACACCGTGGTCCAGCGCGGCCCGGGCGTCATCGGGGTGGCAGATCCCCTTGACCAGTACCGGCAACCGGGTCCACTGGCGCAGCCGTGACAGGTCCGACCAGCCCAGCTTCGGATTGCCGAACAGGTCCACCCACCTGCGCACGGCCAGCTCCATGGCTTGCGCCGACTCCTCGGGCGGGGTGTTCAGCCGGGACCGGAACACCGGGTCGGACAGGTAGTTCGCGATGCCCTGGGCACGCAGGAACGGCAGGTACGCAAGCTGGAGGTCCCGCGGCCGCCAGCCCAGCGCCCAGGTGTCCACGGTGACCACGATGGCCCGGTAGCCGGCCGCCTCGGCCCGCCGGACCAGCGACTGCGCCAGCTCCGGGTCGCGGGGCCAGTACAGCTGAAACCAGCGGGGCGCGTTCGGAGCCGCGGCGGCGGCCTCCTCCAAGGTGGTGGACGACACGGTGGACAGCACGCTGGTCAGCCCCAGCGCGGCGGCGGCGCGGGTGAGCGCGAGGTCAGCGTCGGGGTGCACGAGGCCGAGCGCCCCAATCGGCGCGGTGAGCACCGGCGCCGCCATCGGCGTGCCCAGCACAGTGGTGGACAGGTCGCGCTCGGTAATGCCGCGCAGCATCCGAGGCACGATCCGCCACCTGCCGAACGCCTCCCGGTTCGCGGCGACGGTGCGCTCCGTGGACGCCCCACCGGCCACATAGCTGAACGCCTGCGCCGGCATCGCATCCCGCGCCGCGGCTTCCAGTCCGTCGGCGGTCATCGGCAGGTCCGGCCGTTCCCCGGCGAGCCCCCGCAGGTAGATCTCTGTCACCAGGTCACCGAAATGGGCCATAAGGCCAGCCTAAAGCGCGCCCAGCAGCTCCCGGCAGCCTTCCAGCCCGGCCACGTCCAGCGACCACTGCGGACGGACGAAGCTCGCGGCGCCCAGCACCAGCCGGATCTCGGTGGCCGCCGTGCCCCGCCTGGCGCGGGTGCTCGTGCCGTCCCCGCGGTAACCCAGCTTCTCGCTGGTCCGTAGTGAGGCCGGGTTGTCGGTGAACGCCCCGGAGCGCGCGGTGGCGGCACCCAGGTGGTCGAAGGCCAGCAGCAGCACTGCGGCGCGCATCTCGGTACCGAACCCCTGGCGCTGGTGCGCGCCACCCAGCCAGGAACCAGTCGAGACCTCCCGGGTGATCGCGAAGTCTTTAGCCACCAGGTTCTGCGCACCGATGACCCGGTCGTCGTGGCGGACCAGGAAGCTGACGTTCCAGTCCGCCGGGGTCAGTCGCGAGCGCGCGCCCCAGTGGTGCTGCAAGGTGCCGCGCGCCAGATCCTCGGGAGCCTGGTCGGTCCAGGGGAACAGGAAGGGCATCTCGCCCGGTGGATGCACGCCGCGCAGTGCCAGCGCCGCCAGCTCGTACAGTCCCTCGTCGTCGTCCGGGCGCAGCGTCAGACGCGGGGTGCGCAGCACCAGATGCCGCAGCGGCCAGGGCGCAAACTGGGGATCAGGCATAGCCGCAACTCCTGCCAAGCGCGCGGCGACTACTGTCAGGCACCGTGCGCGCGATCACGATAACCGAGTACGGCGGCCCGGCGGTACTGCGCCTGGCCGAGGTGCCCGACCCCCGGCCAGGCCCCGGCGAGGTGCTCATCGACGTCGCGGCGACCGCGATCAACCGGGCCGACTTGCTGCAACGGCAGGGCCGGTATGAGCCGCCACCCGGGGCCAGCGAGATTCTCGGGCTGGAGTGCGCCGGCACGGTGGCTGGTCTCGGCGACGGGGTTGCCGGGTTCGTGGTGGGCGATGCGGTGTGCGCGCTGCTGGCCGGCGGGGGTTACGCCGAGCGGGTCACTGTGCCCGCCGGGCAGGTGATGCCGCTGCCGCCCGGGGTCGATGTGCTCGCCGCGGGCGGTGTTCCCGAGGTGGCCTGCACCGTGTGGTCAACCGTGGTCCGCCATGCTGGGCTCACCGCCGGGGAACTGCTGCTGGTGCACGGTGGATCCGGCGGTGTGGGTACCCACGCGATCCAGGTCGGCCGGGCGCTGGGCGCGCGGGTGGCGACCACAGCGTCGGCGGCCCGGCTGGCGCGCTGCGCTGAGCTGGGTGCTGACATCCTGATCGACTATCGCGAGCGGGACTTCGCCGAGCGGCTCACCGGAGCAGTCGACGTCATCCTCGACAACATGGGTGCCCATTACCTGTCCCGCAATCTCACCGCGCTCGCCCCGGATGGGCGACTGGTGGTCATCGGCCTGCAAGGCGGTACCACCGCCGAGCTGAATCTCGGCGCGCTGCTGCCCAAGCGGGCCAGCGTCGCCGCCATCGGGCTGCGCGGGCGGCCGGTAGACGGCCCGCACGGCAAGGCTGTCCTCTGCGCTGAAGTCGTCGCCCGGTTGTGGCCGATGTTCGGCGACGGTCGGGTCAGCCCCGTGGTGCACGCGACTGTCCCCTTGGCGCAGGCCGCGCGGGCGCACGAAATGCTCGAGGCCGGTGGCGTCGTCGGCAAGATCCTGCTGACCACCGGTGGCTGACGTGATGTGGGGAGCGGAAGATAGGTTCATGAGCGAACCGGATGAGCAGCGGGTGATCGTGATCGGACCGGACGGCAAGCCGGTGCCCGCCACGGCGATGTCGCCTGGCGGCGAGTCCTACGACCAGCGCGGGCTGGAAGTCGCTGAGCAGGTCGAGCAGCCCGCCAAGGTGATGCGGATCGGCAGTATGATCAAGCAGTTGCTGGAGGAGGTGCGCGCCGCGCCGCTGGACGACGCCAGCCGCAACCGGTTACGAGACATCCACGAATCCTCGATCCGGGAGCTGGAACAGGGCCTGGCCCCCGAACTACGTGAGGAGCTGGAGCGGCTGTCGCTGCCGTTCGGCGAAGACTCCACACCCAGTGACGCCGAGCTGCGGATCGCGCAGGCTCAGCTAGTCGGCTGGCTGGAGGGCCTGTTCCACGGCATCCAGACCGCCCTGTTCGCCCAGCAGATGGCGGCGAGAGTGCAGCTGGAACAGATGCGCCGAGGCCTGCCCGCCGGCACCGTCCCCCCCGGCATGCCTGCCCACGACACGCACCCGAGCGAACCCGGTCCTCGAGGCACCGGTCAGTACCTCTAGACGAACCCAGTACCTGCCGCTGCTGTTGGCCAGCCACAAGGGGACGCTGATCGTTCCACAGCTGGTCATCACCGAGGTGTGCTACCTCGTGCGGACCCGCCTGGGCACTCGGGCGGAGCTGCTGTTTCTCGGCGATCTCGCCTCGGGGGCGTTCAGCGTCGAGCCGGTAGTCGCTGCCGACTGGTTCCGCGTGAGCGAGTTGGTGGACACCCACCGGGACGTCCCGCTCGGAACGGTGGACGCCTCGGTTGTCGTGTGCGCCGAGCGACTGGGGATCCGTGACATCGCAACTCTCGATCACTGTCACTTCCGGCCGATGCGCCCCGCGCTTCACCTTGCTGCCCTGACGGTCAGGTCAGTTCCCGGTTATCGGCGGGAGGTCACAGTGGCGGATCGTGGGGCTGGCGGTGGCGGCGGCCGCGACGAGCAGCAGGCCGCTGCCCAGCACGGCGCAGGTCGCCGGTCCGCCGAGCCAGGACAGCAGGTACCCGGCCAGTAGCGAACCCAGCGGCGCGGTGCTTCCGCTGATCAGCAGGTTGACGCTGTAGACCCGGCCGAGCAGGTGACGGGGGATCATGCGGGCTCGGCGGGTCTGCGCGACGACCGCCAGCACTGGGCCGCCAGCGTCGCGCCCTGGATTCTGGCCTGGTTGTGGGCCACCGCGGCGGGCAGTGCGGCGTCGTCGACCACGTGCGGCAGCGCGGCGCGCTGGGCGAGCAGGAAGACCATCGACAGCACAGCGTGCAGGAACGCGGTGACCACCAGTTGGAGATAACTGATCCCCGCCAGGACACCGACGACGGGGATCGACGAGATGACCAGTAACCGGCCGAGATCGCAGCCGATCATGACCGTTTTGCGGTTCCATCGGTCCACCAGGGCACCGGCCGGAAGCTGGCACAGCAGGTGAGCGACGGGGCGGGCATCGGAGCACTCAGCGCTGTGGTGCCCGCTGGGCCAGCCGCTGGTGCAGCTGGTCGACCTGGGCGCGAAGCTCACCCACCTGGTGATGCAGCGCCTGGATCGCGACCAGCAGCGCACCGTGGGCATCCACCACCGGGATCGTGGTCTCGCCCCGCCCCAGTCCGAAGGCCGCATGCCAGTCTTGGGACATCGGCCCCAGATGACGGACACCCGCCGGCTCCCACCAGTACCGCCAGGTGGACACCGGCAACGCGGTGAGCGTGGTCAGCACCTCAAAACCGTTGACCGGGCCGACGCTGACCGATTCGGGGCCAGCCAGTTCTATCGGGGTCACGTTGGTCACCGGCTCCAGTCCACCGCAACAATGTCCCGCTTGAGCCGACGGTCACTTAACTTACTAGGGACCAAGGATCCCTAGGATGGCGTCCTCTGCCATGTCGTCGCCGATGCCGCTTGAGATGTCCTCGCAGCGGCCGGTGTCGGCCATCAGTACGGTGAGTTGCTCGCGGTGGTCGTGCACCCGCTGGTCGAGGGTGTCAGGTGCAGGCGTGGTGGGCATGCTGGATCAGTCCTTCCATCAGTGCGATCTTGGAGTTCCGGCAGTAGTTGGTTTCGGTGACGTCTAACCGTCCGCTTTCGAAGTATTTGTTCGCGGCTTGACCTCCCCTGCAGTAGGAAAAATGGTCACAATCCCGCCGGCAGGCCGCGACGCCAGTTAGCGCCTCGGCGACCCACGGCACCTCACCGGCGCGGGCCAGCAGTTCGGTCAGCGGTGTTTCGGTGACATTTCCGACGGTGAATGGTCCAAGCCGGGGAGAGGAAAACCCCGCCAGGTCGGGGCTGACCAGCACGACCTGCCCATCCCAGGTGATCATCGGCATCGGGTTCAGCGACCGGTCGGCCCGGGCGGCGCCGCGCCCCTCCAGCGTGTCGCGAACATAGCCGAAGGCATGCGCGAACTCCCTGATCGCCAGCCGCCGATCGGCCGCCCAGCGGTGCGCGAGTGCGGCCCAGAACTCGGCTACCTGAGCCCCCGTGTCGGCGACGTCGTGGTGCACGCCTTTGCGTTCTTCGATGTTGACACCCAAGCTGGCGGCACCCAGCTCAGCGAACCAGTCATACAGCGCGACCGCACGATCCGGGGTGGGGTCGGCCACCACCGCGATCGCCCCGAACGGGATCTTGTGCCGGCGCAGCGACTCGATCCCGCGCAGAGTGCGGGCGGTACTGTCGCGCCCGCCTCGATCCGCCCGCGCGGCGTTGTCCGGAGCCGGGCCATCAATGCTCACCGCCACCCCAACCGGGGTGCTCGCGAACAATTCGCACCAGTGGTCATCGATCAGCGTGGCGTTGGTCTGCACACTGTGGCGCACCGGATGGCCCCGACCAGGCCCGAACCGCCCGATCAGCGTGGTGAAATGCGCCAGCCCGGTAGCCAGCGGTTCACCACCGTGCCACAGCACGCGAACGGGATGGTCCTGGGACCAGGCCGACACGGCCTCGGCAACCGCATCGGCCACCTCAACCGGCATCACCCGTGTTTTGGCCCGATCCGGAAGATAACAATACGCGCAATCCAGATTTCATAGTGTAGTTGGTTGAATCAACACCAACGGCGCGGTCGCGGCTAAATCCACCCGAAAGCCCCCAGGTCTCGCCATTACATCTCCCTGAAACGGCCGTACCGGTACCGAACTTCTCACCTCAACCAGCGCCGCCCAAATTCGCTCCATTGGGCGACGTCATGCATCGGCCCTGTGTCGCCAGATTGGTTGAATCATCACGGGAATATCGCCCTCGAATTTCGGATTCGACCCGTTACCAGGAACGTGTCCGACTCGCTCCGTTTCCCCACCGGGGCGCTCTGAGCCTCCCGAACTCAACGGGAGAACTGTCCGAGCGCGGCGCAACAACGCTCCTGTTGAGCTCGGGAGGCTGAGTGCACCCGGGTGTTGGGGTCTATGCGCTGCAGGCCGCACCCGCAACCCGACGGTGTGATTCTCGGCCGAGTACCCTCGTGGATCATGCAGCGCACCGCGGTGGCACCGGAGATCGCGGCCTCCCGGAGTTGGAGCCGGGCGGCCGGTGATCTGCGGGATGGCTGGCGGCAGCATGGGCTCTGGGGGCACCTGGGCTGGCAGGACGTCAAGCAGGGCTACCGGCGCTCGGTGATCGGCCCATTCTGGATCACCATCAGCCTGGGCATCCAGGCGCTGGGGATGGGTGTGCTGTACGCGGCGCTGTTCGGCCAACAACTGCACGACTTCCTGCCCTACCTGGCCGTCGGACTGATCATCTGGCAGTTCATGGCGGGGTGTGTCAACGAGGGTGCGGAGGTCTTCATCCGCAATGAGGGGCTGATCAAGCACCTGCCCGCGCCGTTGAGCGTGCACGTCTTCCGGTTGGTCTGGCGGCAGCTGCTGTTCTTCGGGCACAACGCGCTGGTCTGGCTCGCGCTGATTCTGATCTTCCCGCGCCCGCTGGGGTGGGCCGTCCTGCTGGCGGTGCCGGCGCTAGCGGTGATTGTGCTCAACGGCGCCTGGGTGGCGATCGTGATCGGGGTCATCGCCACCCGGTATCGCGATGTCCCCCCGGTGGCCGCCAGCGTCGTCACCCTGATGTTCTTCATGACTCCGATCGTGTGGGACTATGAACAGCTGCGGAGCAAGGGCGGGGCGGTCGGCGAGCGAGCCCGGCTGGCCGAGCTCAACCCGTTCCTGCACTTCGTGGAGATCCTGCGCCGACCGATGATCGGTGAGTCCTTCGAGCTTCGGCACTGGGTGGTGACCTTGACTATCACTGTGGTGGGGTGGGTGGCGGCGCTGCTGATCCTGCGCAATTACCGAGCCCGCGTCTCCTACTGGGTGTGATGCCGCAATGGCCTCCATTGATGTGAGCGGCGCCTGCGTCAACTTCCCGATCTTCGACGCGAAGACCAGGTCGCTGAAGAAAGCTCTGTTGGGCACCGTGGGGCGAGCCGGTGGCAAGATCGGGATCGACAGCAAGGTGCCCGTCATCGAGGCGCTGCGGGACATCACCCTGTCACTGCGCCACGGCGACCGGGTCGGCCTGATAGGG